>NZ_NVPT01000017.1 GCF_002802985.1 Geodermatophilus chilensis
TGATTCTTTATACGTGTGAGTATAGATGGTACTGCATCTAAGGTGTTGTGCTTTGTGTTAACTACTATAGATCACTCCTTTATTTACTTGTTGAACGCGGCGACCACCGCAGTCTCCACGTAAGGAACCGGCGCCAGCGTCAGATCGAGGCGACCCGGAGAACGATCATGGACCTGCGGTGGCGACGCGCCGTCCATCGTGGGTGTGTCGCCACCGCAGCTCCATGATCATCTCCGGGTGCCGGGCACAGCTGGACGCGCCCGGCCCGGTCGGGTCAGCTGCCCGGCGCGGCGTACGGGGTGAGCAGCTGGTCGACCGGCGCGTGGTCGTCGGTGAGCACCTCGGCGTCCCCGACGAACGCCGCCAGCTCCGCGCCGGAGGCCACCCGCCAGTCGAGGTGCTGCTCACCCAGCGCGGTGCCGACCGCGTCGAGCGGCAGCGGCTGCTGCGAGGCCAGGACGACGACGTTGCCGCCGTCCTCCCCGGCCAGGACGGCGTCCCGGGCGAGCAGCGCGACGTGCGGGAAGACCGCCTGCAGCGTGGCGAGCTCGGCGCGCACGAAGCCCAGCGGCGGGTGGTCGATGAGGTTGGCGACGTAGACGCCGTCGTCGGTGAGCGCGCGGTCGACCAGGCCCATCGCCTCCACCGTGGTCAGCTGCCAGGGCACCGAGAGCCCGCCGAACGCGTCGCCGACGACGAGGTCGCGCTCCCCCGGCGGCTCCTGCTCCAGGCCGACGCGGGCGTCAGCGACCTCGACGCGCAGCCCGTCGGTCTCGGTCAGCCCGAGCTGCTCGCGGTCCATCGCGACCACTCCCGGGTCCACCTCGACCACCAGGCTCTCGGTGCCCGGGCGGACGGCGGCGAGGTAGCGCGGCACGGTCGCCCCGCCGCCGCCGAGGTGCAGCGCCGAGAGCGGCTCACCCGCCGGCGCCATCGCGTCGGTGACCGCGGCGATCGCCCGGACGTACTCGAACTCCAGGTACGTGGGGTCGGCCAGGTCGACGTAGGAGTGCCGCAGCGTGTCGAGGACCAGCACCCGGCCGCTGTCCCGCTCGGGGTCGGCGACCACCCGCGCGCAGTGGTAGGCGGTCTCGGCCTGGCAGCGGCTGGGCGCGACCGCGGCGAGCAGCGAGCCCACCACGGCCAGCAGGAGCAGCGCCACGGGCACCCGTCCGGCGACACCGGCGGTCCGCCGCCGCAGCAGCACGCCGACCGCGATCCCCGTCAGCACGGTGACCAGGCCGGTGCCGACGAGGATGCCGCTGGTCGGGAAGACCGCGACCAGCAGGAAGCCGGTGAGGAAGGTCGCGGCGATCCCGCCGAGGGTGCCGATGCCCGACAGCCGGCCGACCACCGACCCGGTCTCGGCGAGGCTGGCCAGCTGCAGCTTGACCACCATCGGCGGCACCGCCGACAGCAGCGCCGCGGGGACGACGACGGCGACCGCGGCCAGCAGCAGCACGCTGCCGGCGTCGGCGCCCGTGAGCACCGACCCGGCGAAGCGCACCAGCGGCAGGACGGCGACCACGAGCGCGCCGCCGGCGACCAGCAGTGGCGCGATCAGCCGGTGCGGATCGGTGCGGTCGGCCAGCGCGCCGCCCATCCACGCCCCGACCGCGATGGCGGCCAGCGCGAAGCCGATGACCGCGGTGTTGGTCTGCAGGGTGATCCCGACGTAGGGCGCGATCAGCCGCAGCCCGGCGATCTCCAGCACCAGCACGGCGCCGGAGGACAGGAAGGTGACGGCAGCGGCCACCCAGTCCGGCAGCGCGTCCGGACGGGTGCGCTCCGCAGCCTCGGGCAGGGCCTCCTCGGTGCCGGCCACCTCAGAAGAGCGCGGGCTGGTCGGCCGGGGCGGCGACCGACTCGACGCGGGCGGTCAGCTCGACGCCGTTGTGCTTGACGCTGTTGACCGCGGGGCTGACCGGGCGCAGCTCCAGCCCCTCCACCAGCTCCGGCGGGGTCGGCTCGGCCACCTCCGCGACGTCCTCCCGCGCCGGGTCGAGCCAGTCGGCCCAGCGCTCCCGCGGGAGCACCAGCGGCATCCGGTCGTGGATCTCGGTGAGCGCGCCGACGGCGGGCGCGGTGACCACGGTGCAGGTGTAGAGCCGGTCGTCGCCCTCGCCCCAGACCTCCCAGAGGCCGGCGAAGGCGAGCGCGGAGCCGTCCCGCGGGGTCATGTAGTACGGCTGCTTGCCGGGCCCGTCCAGCTTCTTGGCCCACTCGTACCAGCCGTCGGCCGGCACCAGGCAGCGGCGGGAGCGGGCCGCGCGGCGGAAGGCCGGCTTCTCGGTGAGCGACTCGACGCGGGCGTTGAGCATCCGGTTGCCCACCGACACGTCCTTGGCCCACGAGGGCACCAGGCCCCAGCGGACGGCGCGCAGCTCCCGGTGCGTGGCCCCGGTGGGCGCGCCCTCCGGGTCGCGCTCCTTCTTGGTGCGCACGACGTAGACGTCCTTGGTCGGGGCGACGTTGTAGTCGGCCGGCAGCGGGGGCTGCCCCTCGGCGGGGACGGCCTCGAACTCCAGGACGAGGTCCTCGGGACGGCGGCTGGCGGCGTAGCGGCCACACACGGTGGTACCTCCCGGTCGAGGGCCGGCTGATGCGGTCCCCTGCGACTCTAGGCCGGGTCGGGGACGGTTCCCGGCGGTGGGAGACGGGCAGGCAGGGTCGACGTCCCGACTCCCGAGAGACGAGGATCACGCCCGTGACCGCGACCCAGAACCCACCCACAGAGCACCCGAAGACCGCCAGCGAGTCCGGCGAGCGCCGCTACGCGACGGTCAACCCCTTCACCGGCCAGACGGAGCAGGAGTTCGACTTCACGCCCACCGAGGCGATCGACGGCATCATCGAGCGCGCGCACGCCGCCTACCAGGAGTGGCGGCAGCGGTCGGTCGAGGACCGCGCCACCGTCGTCCGGCGCGCCGCGGAACTCATGGACGAGCGCCGCGAGGACCTCGCGAAGCTCATCACCACCGAGATGGGCAAGCGGCACGACGAGGCCACGGGCGAGCTCTACCTGTGCTCGATGATCCTCAAGTACTACGCCGACAACGGCCCGGGCTTCCTCGAGCCCCAGCCGATCCAGCCGCTGATGGGCAAGGGTGAGGCGGTCGTCGAGACCCGGCCGATCGGCGTCCTGCTGGCCATCGAGCCGTGGAACTACCCCTTCTACCAGGTGGTCCGCGTGGCCGGCCCGAACCTGGTGCTGGGGAACACCGTCATCCTCAAGCACGCCGAGATCACGCCGCAGTGCGCGGTGGCCATCGAGCAGCTGTTCACCGACGCCGGCGCCCCCGAGGGGGTCTTCACCAACACCTTCCTGCGCATCGCCGACGTCGAGCAGGTCATCGCCGACCCGCGCATCCAGGGCGTGACGCTGACCGGCAGCGAGCGTGCGGGCAGCGCCGTCGGCGCCCTGGCCGGGAAGTACCTGAAGAAGTCGGTGCTCGAGCTGGGCGGCAGTGACCCGTTCATCGTGCTCGACGCCGAGGACATGGCCGCCACGGTCAAGGCCGCGACCATGGGCCGGATGCAGAACACCGGTCAGGCCTGCACCGCGTCCAAGCGGCTGATCGTCCCCGAGGAGCTCTACGAGCCCTTCGTGGAGGGCCTCGAGCAGGCGTTCTCCACCTTCTCCCCCGGCGACCCGGCCGACCCGTCGACGACGCTGGCCCCGCTGTCGAGTGAGCGCGCGGCGCAGGACCTGCACGCGCAGATCCAGGACGCGATCGACAAGGGCGCCACCGTGGTCACCGGCGGGAAGCGCCCCGAGCACGACGGCGCCTTCGTCGAGGCCACGATCCTCACCGACGTCACCCCGGAGATGCGGGCCTACCGCGAGGAGCTGTTCGGCCCCGCGGCCGTCGTCTACAAGGTCAAGGACGCCGAGGAGGCCATCGCGCTGGCCAACGACAGCGACTTCGGCCTGGGCGCCACGGTCATGAGCAGCGACCTCGACCGGGCACGGGCGGTGGCCGAGCGGCTCGAGGCCGGCATGGTGTGGATCAACCAGCCCACCGGCTCCTCCCCCGAGCTGCCCTTCGGCGGGATCAAGCGGTCCGGCTACGGCCGCGAGCTCTCCGAGCTGGCGGTGTTCGAGTTCGCCAACCGGCGACTGGTGCGCACGGTGCCGGCGAAGAAGGCCGCCAAGCCGGTCGGCGGCTGAGCGTGCGCGGTGCGGTGTCCCCGACCGGGCAAGATGGGCGCATGAGCCAGGTCTGGGCGACGCCGCACCGCGCCTCGCCGGTGGACGCCGTCGTGGCCCTGCCCGGGTCGAAGTCGCTGACGGCCCGGGCGCTGGTCCTGGCCGCGCTCGCCGACGGCCCGGGCCGGCTGGTCCGCCCGCTGCGCGCCCGCGACACCGACCTGATGGCTGCGGCACTGCGGGCCCTCGGCGTGCGGGTCGACGACGACGGCGAGGACTGGCTCGTCACCCCCGGCCCGCTGCGCGGCCCGGCCGAGGTGGACGCCGGCCTGGCCGGCACCGTGCTGCGCTTCCTGCCGCCGGTGGCCGCGCTCGCCGACGGCCCGGTGCGGGTGGACGGCGACCCGCGGCTGCGCGAGCGCCCCAACGCCGGGCTGATCGCGGCGCTGCGCGACCTCGGCGTGCAGGTGGACGACGGCGGCCGCGGCCGGGCGCCGTTCACCGTGCACGGCACCGGCCGGGTGCGCGGCGGCGCGGTGACCGTCGACGCGAGCGAGTCCTCGCAGATCGTCTCCGGGCTGCTGCTGGCCGCGGCCCGCTTCGACGAGGGCGTCGACCTGGCGCTCGCCGGCGGGGTGCCGTCGATGCCGCACGTGGAGATGACCGTGGAGTCGCTGCGCGAGCGCGGCGTCGACGTCGTCCGCACCGGGCGCGGGTGGCGGGTGGCCCCCGGCCCCGTCGCCGCGCGCGACGAGGTGCTCGAGCCCGACCTGTCCAACGCGGCCCCCTTCCTCGCGGCCGCGCTGGTGACCGGCGGGCGCGTGACGGTCCGCGACTGGCCCCCGCAGACCACCCAGCCCGGCGGCCGGCTGGGCGAGCTGCTCGGTGCGATGGGTGCCGACGTCGAGCGCACCGACGAGGGCCTCCGGGTCACCGGCACCGGGACGGTCCGGCCGCTGGTCGCCGACCTCGGCGAGGTCGGCGAGCTGACGCCGGTGCTGGCCGCGCTCTGCGCCCTGGCCGACGGGACCTCCCGGCTGACCGGCGTCGGGCACCTGCGCGGCCACGAGACCGACCGGCTGCAGGCGCTTGACGAGGTCCTCACGGCCGTCGGCGCCCGCGTCCAGCAGCTGCCCGACGGCCTGGTGATCGAGCCGGGGCCGCACCGGGCGGCGCGCCTGGACAGCTACGCCGACCACCGGATGGTGCACGCCGCGGCCGTCCTCGGGCTCGCCGTCGAGGGGGTCGAGGTCCGCGACCCGGGCGCCGTGAGCAAGACGCTGCCGGACTTCGTGGACCGGTGGAACGCGATGCTGGGGGGCGAGCGCTGAGTCCCCGCAGGCACGACTCCCGGTCGGACGAGGACGACGTCCGGGTCCGGCCCAGCCGGCGTGGCTCGCGGCCGCGCACCCGCACCCGGCCGACCCACTCCGACGCCGTCCCGGGGCTGGTGGTGGCCGTCGACCGGGGCCGGATGACGGTGCGGGTCGAGGGCCCCGACGGCGGGCCGGTCGAGGTGACCGCGATGCGCGCCCGCGAGCTCGGCCGGCACGGCGTCGTCGTCGGCGACTGGGTGCGGCTGGTCGGCGACACCACCGGCCGGCCGGACACCCTCGCCCGCATCGTCGTCATCGAGGACCGGACGACGTCGCTGCGTCGCACCGCCGACGACACCGACCCCACCGAGCGGGTCGTGGTCGCCAACGCCGACCAGCTGGTCATCGTCACCGCGGTGGCCGACCCCGACCCGGCGCTGGGCTTCCTCGACCGCTGCGTGGTCGCCGCCTACGCCGGGGGGCTGGAGCCGCTGCTCTGCCTCACCAAGACCGACCTGGCCAGCCCCCAGCCGCTGCTCGACCGCTACGCGGGCCTGGACGTCGACGCCGTCCCGATGTCGCGGGAGGCGCCGCTGGAGCCGCTGCTGGAGCGGCTGGACGCGCGCATGAGCGTGCTGGTCGGCCAGTCCGGCGTCGGCAAGTCCACCCTGGTCAACCGGCTGGTGCCCGATGCCTACCGGGCCACCGGCGACGTGAGCAAGGTGGGCAAGGGCCGGCACACGTCGTCCTCCGCGGTGCTGCTCGACCTGCCCGGCGGCGGCACCGTCATCGACACCCCCGGCATCCGCTCGTTCGGCCTGGCGCACGTGACCGCCGAGGACGTCGTCGCGGCGTTCGACGACGTCGCCGAGGCCGCGGTCGACTGCCCGCCGGGCTGCGGACACACCGCCGAGGACCCCGACTGCGCCCTGGACGCCTGGGCCGACGCCGGCCCGCCCGCCCGCCGGGAGCGGCTCGAGAGCCTGCGCCGCCTGCTCGACGCCGTCGGCCAGCTCGGCCCCGGCTACTAGAAGGACCCCGTCCTCCCCACCCTTCGCAGACTCAGGGCGGGGCCCGGGACGGGGCCAGTGGGACCCTGCAGAAGGGCCGCCGTCCTCCCCACCCTTCGCAGGCTCAGGGCGGGGCCCGGGACGGGGCCGGTGGGACCCTGCAGAAGGGCCGCCGTCCTCCCCACCCTTCGCAGACTCAGGGCGGGGCCCCGGACGGGGCCGGTGCGACCCTGCAAAGGGCCGACTGTCCCGCTCTCCGGAGGCGACCGATGGACCAGCAGGTCCACTTCACCACCCTGGCCACCGCCGACCTCGACGCCGCCCGGCGCTTCTACGTCGACGGGCTCGGCTGGCACCCGCTGGTCGACGTCCCCGGCGAGATCGTCTTCTTCCAGATCGCGCCGGGCACGGTGCTGGCGTTCTTCGAGGCGGGGAAGTTCGCCCAGGACCTCGGCCGCGGTCCCGCGCGGCCCGAGGTCTCCGGGGTGACGCTGGCGCACAACGTGGCCGACCGGGACGCCGTCCATGCGGTCGTCGACGCCATGACCGCCGCAGGGGGCACGGTGCTCACCGCGCCGGAGGAGGGCGCCTTCGGCGGGGTCTTCCACGCGCTGGTCGCCGACCCGAACGGCGTCGTCTGGGAGGTCGCGCACAACCCGGGCTGGTCGGTCGACCCCGACGGCACCGTCCGCCTCGGCTAGCGCCCACCCCGACCCCGGTCACCGAGATGCGGACGGTGGCTGTCTCCGGCCCCGTCGAGACGACCGTCGTCGGCATCTCGGCGCTACACCCGGCCGTCGACGAAGAGTGCGTCGTCCATCGGTTCGTCGACCGCCTCGATCCGCAGGTCGTGACCGGTCCCCAGCGCCTCCGGGTCGTCGGCGAGCACGCAGACCCCCGTCTGCACGTCGAGCCGGACCCGCTGCACCTCGGGGTACGGCCCGCGGGTCGACCCGTACTCGGCCTCGTCCACCTCACGGGAACGCAGCAGCGGGCAGCAGCCGCACCGGGGCTCGTAGCGCGGCGTCGTGCGGACGTACGCCTCCCACGCCGGCCGCCCGCCGTGCGAGACCTCGGCGACCGTGTCGACGACGAGCGGGGGCCCGGCCGGCTCGCCCGGTCCGGGGCCGCGGCCGTCGGCGAGTTCGGCCGGGTCGAGCATCGCCACCCAGTGGTAGCTCTGGTACATCGGGTCGTCGTAGCAGCTGTTCCCCGGCCACGGACGCTCGGCGACGAGCCCGTCCGGGCGCCACACCGGCCGGCGGGCGAGTCGATCGGCCGGCGTCTCCAGCCGCAGGCTGTACCCGCCGTCCACCCCGGAGACGCCGACCCGGACGGGCCGTTCGCGAACGACCTGGAGCAGGTCGCCGTCGAGGGTCTCGACCCGCAGCACGTCCGGCCGGCGCAGCCACGCACGCACCGGCTGCTCCCGCCACGGGCCCTCGGCCCAGCGCACGGTGAAACGCAGGGTCGTCCAGCGCCACGGCGAGGACCGGGCGAGGGCACGGAAGACGTCGGCGTCGATCACCGGCCGAGTGTGGGACGTGGCCGCGGCGCGGACCACCGAGTTCTCGGCGGCCCCGCTGCGGGCACCGAATGGCGACCTGTCGTGGTCACAGCGGCCGGGAGACCACGGGAACTCGCCACTCGGCGTGGGGAGCGCGGTCCTCAGACGTCGACCCAGCCGCCGCTGCGCCAGTAGAGGCCGGCCTCGCGGGTCAGCAGCCCCTCGTCGACCAGGTAGCGGCGCAGCGCGGCGGTGTCGGGGTGCCACACCGCCAGCAGCGCGTTGACCTCGCGCTCGGGGTAGCGGACGCCGACGTCGAAGACGCGGACCAGGTGCTCGAGGACGATCCGCCGCTTGCTCTGCTGCGCCGGGATGCACACCAGCCGCCCGTCGCGCACGAACGCCGACAGGACGGCGTCCTCGGCGGGGTCGTCCGACAGCGGCTCGGGCGGCGGAGCGGCCTCGGCGGCGGCGCGGGCCGCGGCGCCGAACTGCTCGGTCAGCAGCTCCAGCTGGTGCCGGTCACGGCGGACGAGACCGGCCCGGCCCAGCCGGCGGGCGGCCAGGACGACGTCCCTGAGCGGCAGCCCGGCCGCCTCCGCGACCTCCTCCAGCGTGCCGGCGCCCAGGGCGAGGGCCGCGACGACCTTGAGCCGGGTGGGGTCGGCCAGCAGCCCGGCGATCGTCGCGGCACGCACTCCCCGACGGTATCCGCGCATCGCCCGTGGTGGACGGGGGTAGCCCGGAGTCATGGTGAGCCCCATCGACATCCAGAAGGCCCTCAAGGGCATGGACTACCCGGCCACGAAGGAGCAGATCCTCGACCACGCCAAGGGCGGCGACAAGGAGGTGCTCGACGCGCTGCAGAAGATCGACGACCGGGAGTACGAGGGCCCCAGCGGGGTCAGTGCCGCGGTCTTCGACTGAGCGCCCGCTAGGTTCGGTGCCCATGACACCGGGCCGGGACTACACGGGGGACATGCACCTGGCGCACGTGCTGGCCGACCAGGCGGACTCGATCAGCCTGGACCGCTTCCGCGCGCTGGACCTGCAGGTCGACACCAAGCCGGACCTCACGCCGGTCACCGACGCCGACCGGGCCGTGGAGGAGCAGCTGCGCATCACGCTCGCCCGCGCCCGCACCCGCGACGCGGTGCTGGGCGAGGAGATGGGCATGACCGGCCACGGCCCACGGCGGTGGGTGCTCGACCCGATCGACGGGACAAAGAACTTCGTACGGGGCGTGCCCGTGTGGGCCACGCTCATCGCGCTGTTCGACGGTGACGAGCCGGTCGTCGGCCTGGTCTCCGCGCCGGCGCTCAACCGTCGGTGGTGGGCGGCCAAAGGCGTCGGCGCCTGGACCGGCCGGCGGCTGGAGTCCGCCACCCGCTGCACGGTCTCGGGGGTCGGCCGGCTGTCCGACGCGAGCCTGTCCTACTCGAGCCTCTCCGGCTGGGAGGAGCGCGGGCTGCTCGACGGCTTCCTCGACCTGACCCGGTCGGTGTGGCGCACCCGCGCCTACGGGGACTTCTGGAGCTACGTGCTGCTGGCCGAGGGGGCGGTGGACGTCGCCTGCGAGCCCGAGGTCTCGGTGTGGGACCTCGCCGCCCTCGACGTCATCGTGCGCGAGGCCGGCGGGACGTTCACCGACCTCTCCGGCGTCCCGGGCCCGGCCGGCGGCAGCGCGCTGGCCACCAACGGCCAGTTGCACGACGCCGCGCTGGGGCTGCTGCGCCGGCCCGACCCGGCCGCCTGAGACCGGACGGACCGGGGGATCGCCTCCCGCGCGCGGAAGGTGATCCCCCGGTCCGGGTGGTCAGCGGCCGCGGCCGCCCTGGAAGCGACGGCGGGCATCGTCGATCTTCGCCCGGGTCTTCGGGTCCTTGGCCAGCTGCTGGGCCTTCTCGGTGGCCTGTGCGATGACCTGCCGGCCCTTCGGCGTGTTCGCGAACTGGGTCAGCTTGCTGAACAGCGACGCCATCCCTGGTCCTCCTCCGCGTCCTCCGGGCGGCCGTTCCGCCCTCCTGTGCCGCTCAACGCGGCACCCGCGGTCCCCGTTCCGCACGCCACCGGTTCCGCGCGGCCGCCAGCTCCGGTACCGGCCGGGGCTCCACCGGCCGGCCCGGCTGCTGCCCCGTGGCGACCTCCGTGCCGGTGCCCCGGGCGGCGAGCAGGGCCGCACCGACCGCCGAGGCGCTGCGGATGGGCAGGAACCGCACGGGGACGGCGAGGACGTCGGCGAGCAACTGCTGGACGACGGCCGCGCGCCCGCCGCCGCCGGTAAGGACGACCGGCCCCTCCCCGCCGAGCAGCTCCGCGGCGGCCGCGACCGCGAACACCACGCCTTCGACCGCGGCACGGGCCAGCTCGGCGCGGGTCGTGCCCGCGGACAACCCCGTCCACCCGCCGCGGTCGGCCGGCCCCGCGACGCCGCCGCGCTCGCCGGTGAGGAACGGGCGGAAGACCACTCCCCCGGCGCCGGGCCGGACCGCCGCCGCGGCGTCGAACAGCTCGGCGGGGGTCAGGCCGAGCACGCCGCACACCCAGGTCCACGCCAGGCCGCCGTTCTGCAGCGCGGCCATCGCGTACCAGCCGCCCTCGACGTCGGCGTAGCCGTGCACCGGCGGGTCGTCGGCGGGCGCCGGCGTCCACCCGGGGAGCAGGACCTGCGCGCCGGTGCCCAGGTTGACCTGCCGGCCGGCGCGCGTGCCCGCGGCCAGCAGGGCCAGGGGGGTGTCTCCGCCGCCGACGACCACGGGCACCTCGCCGACCGGGAGCGCGGTGCAGCCCACGACCTCCGCCGAGGGACGCACCCGCGGCAGCAGCCCCGGGTCGATGCCGGCGGCCGCGGTGGCCCCGGGCGACCAGCCGTCGGCGACGACGTCCCACAGCAGGGTGGCCGAGGCGTCGCTGCGGTCGGTCACCCGCGGGTCGGCGTCCGGCACGAGCGCGGCGCGCAGCGCGTCCTTGGGCAGCAGCACGGTGGCCGCCCGCTCCAGCAGCCCGGGCTCGTGCGCGGCCAGCCAGGCCAGCACGGGGCCGGTCATCCCCGGCACCAGCGGGTTGGCCAGCGCGGCGCGGACGGCGGCCGGCAGGGCGCGCCAGCGGTCCACCTCGGCGGCGGCCCGGCCGTCCGGCCAGAGCACCGCGGGCGCCAGCGGAGCGCCCGCGGCGTCGACGAGCACGGTGCCGTGCATCTGCCCGGACAGGCCGAGCCCGGCGACCCGGCGGCCGGCCAGCGCCGGTGCCACCTGCGCCAGCGCGTCGTCGAGGGCGGCCCGCCACACGGCCGGGTCGGTCTGCGCCCAGCCCGGCCGGGGCCGGTCGACGTCGTAGCCGCACTCCCCCTCGGCGAGGACCGTCCCGGCCCCGTCGAGCGCGAGCAGCTTCAGTCCGCTGGTGCCGACGTCGGCACCGAGCAGGACGTCGCTCACCGCGGGCGGTGCGCGAACCCGCCGCTGCGGCCGTTGCGGTCGGCCAGCAGCCCGGCGAGCGTGCTCAGCGCGATCTCGGCCGGGGTCCGGGAGCCGATGTCCAGCCCGATCGGCCGGTGCACCCGCGCGACCTCCTCCGGCGGCACCCCGAGCGCGGCCAGCGCCGCGACGTGCGGGCCCTCGTGCCGCGGGTTGCCCATCACGCCGATCCAGCGCACCGGCCGGGCGAGCGCGTCGCGCAGCACCTCGCCGAGCTCGGGGCGGTGGTGGTCGGTGACGACGACGGCGGCGTCCGAGAGGTCCTCGACGAGGTCCGCGAGGTCGACCACGCCGGCGCCCCGGGCCGGGTCGGGGTCGAGCAGCACCGTGCGGAAACCCAGCTCCGGGCCCCAGCGCAGCAGCACCTCGGCCACCGGCGAGGCGAAGACGGCGACCAGCACCCGCCCGGTGACCTCGGGGCCCGGGGCGCCGTGCGCGACCCCGCAGGCCGGGTCCGCGGCGGTCACGCCACCTTCTCCGGGCTGTCGCCGTACGCGTAGGAGCTGTCGACGTACCGGCCGCCCTGCGCCACCCCGGGCGGGGCGATCTGCGACAGCCGCGCGAGGTCGTCGTCCGACAGCTCGACGGCGGCGGTCGCGACGTTCTCCTCGAGGTAGCTCCGCCGCTTGGTGCCGGGGATCGGCACGACGTCGTCCCCCTGCGCGAGGACCCACGCCAGCGCCAGCTGACCGGGCGTGACCCCCTCGTCGGCCGCCATCTCCTTCACCGCCTCGACGAGCCGCAGGTTCGCCTGGAAGGCCTCGCCCGTGAACCGCGGGTGGCCGCGGCGGAAGTCGCCCTCGCCGAAGTCCTCCGGGCTGCGGATCGCGCCGGTCAGGAAGCCGCGGCCCAGCGGGCTGAACGGCACGATCCCGATGCCGTGCTCCCGCGCGACGGCGAGCACCTCCGACTCGAGGTCGCGGGTCCACAGCGACCACTCGCTCTGCAGGGCCGCGATGGGGTGGACGGCGACGGCGCGGCGGCTCGACGTGGCCGAGGCCTCCGACAGCCCGAGGTGCCGGACCTTGCCCTGCTGCACGAGCTCGGCCATCGCGCCGACGGTGTCCTCGATCGGCACCTCCGGGTCCACCCGGTGCTGGTAGTAGAGGTCGATCACGTCGACCCGCAGCCGGCGCAAGCTGGCCTCGGCGCAGGCCCGCACGTTCTCCGGTCGGCCGTCGATCCGCCGTCCGGCGTGCGACAGCGAGAACTTGGTCGCCAGCTGGACCTCGTCGCGCCGCCCGGCGATCGCCTCGCCGACGAGCTCCTCGTTGTGCCCGTCGCCGTAGACGTCGGAGGTGTCGAGGAAGGTGACGCCGAGGTCGAGCGCCCGGTGGATCGTCGCGACCGACTCGTCGCGGTCGGCGGCGCCGTACGACTGGCTCATGCCCATGCAGCCGAGGCCCAGGGCGGAGACGACCAGGCCGTCGCGGCCGAGCGTGCGGGTACCGACAGGAGAGGGAGAGGTCACCCCGGCATCCTCACCCCCGGGCTCAGACCTGCGCCAGGCCGTCGATGCGGGCGACCTCGTCGTCGGTGAGCGAGAACCCGCCGATCTCCAGGTTGGCCCGGATCCGCTCCGGGGTGGCCGACTTGGGGATGACGACGACGCCGTGCTCGAGGTGCCAGCGCAGCACCACCTGCGCGGGGGTGACGCCGTGGGCGTCGGCGACCTCGCGCAGCACCGGGTCGCCGAGGTCGGTGTTCTTGAACGGGCTGTAGCCCTCGAGGACGACGCCGCGCTCCCGGTGCCCTGCCTCGACGGCGGGGTCGTACCGCGACGGGGCCCAGCTGACCTGGTTGACCTGCGGGGTCACGCCGGTCGCCGCGGTCAGCTGGTCGACCTGCTCCAGCGAGTAGTTGCTGACGCCGATCGCCCGCGCCCGGCCGGCCTCCCGGGCGGCGACGAAGCGCTCCCAGACGTCCGGCCGCGCGCCGCCGGGTGGCCAGTGGACCAGCCACAGGTCGACGGCGTCGACGCCCAGCGCCTCCAGGGACGCCGTCAGCACCTCGTCGGCCCGGTCCGCGCGGGGCGGCGGCAGCTTGGTGGTCACGAACACCTCGTCGCGGTCGACGCCGGAGTCGCGCAGGGCCCGCCCGACCTCGGGCTCGTTGCGGTAGATCGCCGCCGTGTCGAGGTGCCGGTAGCCGGCGTCCAGGGCGGTGCGGACGGCCTCGTAGCACTCGGCGCCGGTCATCAGCCAGGTGCCGAACCCGAGCAGCGGCATGCTGGGCCCGCCGTCGAGCGGCGCGGTGGGGACGGTCTCGGTCATACCGCATGGTCCCGTCGGGCCGGGAGGGCCGACAACACCCGGCGGAGCCGCCTCCGGTCTGGTGGGATGGCCGTGACGGACGGCGAACGGCCGACCGCCGAGGAGGGCCTGCCGTGCAGTACGCCGAGCACGTCATCGAACTGGTCGGGAACACCCCGCTGGTCCGGCTGACGTCCGTGACCCGCGACCTGGGGCCGGACGCGCCCCTCGTCCTGGCCAAGGTGGAGTACCTCAACCCCGGCGGCTCGGTGAAGGACCGCATCGCCGTCCGGATGGTCGACGAGGCCGAGGCCAGCGGCGCGCTGCGGCCGGGCGGGACGATCGTCGAGCCGACCAGCGGGAACACCGGCATCGGCCTGGCGCTGGTCGCCCAGCAGCGCGGTTACCGGTGCGTCTTCGTCTGCCCCGACAAGGTGGGCAAGGAGAAGATCGACGTGCTCAGGGCCTACGGCGCCGAGGTGCACGTCTGCCCGACCGCCGTCGACCCGGCCGACCCGCGCTCCTACTACTCCGTCTCCGACCGGCTGGCCCGCGAGACCCCCGGCGGCTGGAAGCCCGACCAGTACGCCAACCCGGCCAACCCGCGGTCGCACTACGAGTCGACCGGTCCGGAGATCTGGGCGCAGACCGACGGTCGGGTCACCTGCTTCGTCACCGGCGTCGGCACCGGCGGCACGATCAGCGGCACCGGCCGCTACCTCAAGGAGGTCTCCGGCGGCGGGGTGCGCGTCGTCGGCGTCGACCCGGAGGGCTCGGTCTACTCCGGTGGCACCGGGCGGCCCTACCTGGTCGAGGGCGTCGGTGAGGACTTCTGGCCCGACGCCTACGACCGCACGATCGCCGACGAGATCGTCGCCGTCAGCGACGGCGACTCCTTCGCGATGACCCGGCGGCTGGCCCGCGAGGAGGGCCTGCTGGTCGGCGGCTCGTGCGGCATGGCGGTGGCCGGCGCGCTCCGCGCCGCCGAGCGCCTGACGAAGGACGACGTCCTGGTGGTGCTGCTGCCCGACGGCGGGCGCGGCTACCTCGGGAAGATCTACAACGACGAGTGGATGGCCGACTACGGCTTCCTCGAGCAGGCCACCCAGGGCACCGTCGGCGAGCTGCTCGCCGAGAAGGGCGGGGCGACGCCCGAGCTGGTGCACACCCACCCGAACGAGACGGTGCGCGACGCCATCGACATCCTGCGCGAGTACGGCGTCAGCCAGCTACCGGTGGTGCGTGCCGAGCCCCCGGTGACCGCGGGCGAGGTCGTCGGGTCGGTGGAGGAGAAGACGCTGCTCGACGCGCTCTTCGCCGGGCGGGCCAACCTCTCCGACCGCGTGGAGCGGCACATGTCCCCGCCGCTGCCGATCATCGGCTCCGGCGAGCCGGTCAGCGCCGCGGTCGCGGCCCTGGGGACGGCGGATGCGCTGCTGGTGCACGAGGAGGGCAAGCCCGCGGGCGTCGTCACCCGGCAGGACGTCCTCGGCCACCTCGCGGGCCTGGCTCCTACGGTCGAGGCATGAACGGCTCCCCGGGCTTCAACACCCGCGCCATCCACGCCGGGCAGGACCCGGACCCGGCCACCGGCGACGTCGTCGTCCCGCTGCACCTGGCCACCACCTTCAAGCAGGACGGCGTCGGCGGGCTGCGCGGCGGCTACGAGTACGCGCGCAGCGCCAACCCCACCCGGACGGCGTTGCAGGAGGCGCTGGCCGCCCTCGAGCAGGGCCGCACCGGCCTCGCCTTCGCGTCCGGGCTGGCCGCCGAGGACACCCTGCTGCGGACGGTCTGCGAGCCCGGCAGCCACGTCGTCCTCGGCGGGGACGCCTACGGCGGCACCTTCCGGCTCATCTCGAAGGTCGCGTCGCGCTGGGGCGTCGAGCACACGCCGGCCGACCTCAACGACGTGGACGCGCTGCGCGCGGCGATCCGGCCGAGCACGCGGGTGATCTGGTGCGAGACGCCGACCAACCCGCTGCTCAACATCGCCGACATCGCGCTGCTCGCCGAGGTGGCGCACGACGTCGGGGCGCTGCTGGTCGTCGACAACACCTTCGCCTCGCCCTACCTCCAGCGGCCGCTGACGCTGGGCGCCGACGTCGTCGTCCACTCGACGACGAAGTACCTGGGCGGGCACTCCGACGTCGTCGGGGGCGCGCTGGTGGTCGGGGACGACGACGAGCTGGCCGAGCGCCTGGCGTTCCACCAGAACGCGATGGGGGCGGTGTCCGGCCCGCTCGCCGACTGGCTGGTGCTGCGCGGCATCAAGACCCTCGGCGTCCGGATGGACCGGCACCAGGCCAACGCCGCCGGGGTCGCGGAGTTCCTGCTCGGCCACCCGGCGGTGGCGTCCGTGCGCTACCCGGGCCTGCCCGACCACCCGGGGCACGACATCGCCGCCAAGCAGATGTCCGGCTTCGGCGGGATGCTGTCGTTCCGGCTCGCCGACGGGGAGGACGCCGCGCTGCGGGTGTGCGAGCGGGCGCAGGTGTTCACCCTCGCGGAGTCCCTGGGCGGGGTGGAGTCGCTCATCGAGCACCCCGCGCGGATGACCCACGCCAGCGCGGCCGGCTCGCCCCTGGAGGTGCCGGCCGACCTGGTGCGCCTCTCGGTCGGCATCGAGGATGCCGAAGACCTGATCGCCGACCTCGACCAGGCCCTCGCCTGACCCCGTGAGCGAGTGGGAAGGCAAGCTGACCGCGAGCTACCGAGAACTGGTTGCCGAGCTCGAGGCGCTGCTGTACCGGCACGACCCCATCGGCATCGCGTTCGGCGACAACCCGGACGAGTACGCACCTGAGGCGGGCACGATCGCCGCGCGCCTCCAGGACGTCCGTACGGTCGACGACGTCCGGGCAGTCGTGCACGCGGAGTTCATCCGCTGGTTCGACGAGGACACCGCCGGACCTGCAGAGCGGTACCGATCACTGGCCGAGGAGATCTGGACGCTGCTCGGCCGACAGTGATCGCCGCCCTCGCGCCGCAGTCGCGAGGTCGGTCAGCGCGGCGCGGTCAGGATTCGGGGGCCGTCGTCGGTGACCGCCACCGTGTGCTCGACGTGCGCCGCGCGGCTGCCGTCGGCGCTGTACAGCGTCCAGCCGTCGGCGGCGACCCGGTAGTCGTCGCTGCCACCGGCCAGGAACCAGGGCTCGATCGCGATCACCAGACCGGGGCGCGCGGCAGCCCCCGGCCGGGGCGGCCCTCGTTCGGGACGGACGGCGGCTCGTGCATGCTCCGGCCCACGCCGTGGCCGCCCTGGTCGGTGTTGATGCCACAGCCCCCGGCCCTGCCCACGGCGCCGATCGCGGCCGAGATGTCGCCCACCCGGTTGCCGACGACGGCCGCGGCGATCCCGGCGGCCAGCGCGCGCTCGGTGGTCGCGACCAGCTCCAGGTCCTCCGGGCGCGGCGTGCCCACCGGGAAGGTGACGGCTGCGTCGCCCACCCAGCCGTCGAGGGTGGCGCCGGCGTCGACGCTGAGCAGGTCGCCGTCCTCCAGCTCCTGCGGGGTCGGGATGCCGTGCAGCGCGACGTCGTTGACCGACAGGCAGACGACGCCCGGGAACGGCGGCGTGGTCGACAGCGGCGCGTACCCGAGGAACGGCGAGGAGGCGCCGGCGTCGGCGAGGACGGCGCGGGCCACCTCGTCCAGCTGGGTCAGCCGGACGCCCGGGGCCGCGGCCGCACGGACGGCGGCCAGCATGTCCGCCACGACGGCCCCGGCGGCGCGCATCGCGTCCAGCTCGCCGGGGGTGCGGAGCTCGATCACCGGTCCTCCTCGGGCGGCGAGATCGGATGGCCCCCTCCAGGGCGTCCCGGAGCCTCGGATGGCCCCCTCCAGGGCGTCCCCGAGCCTGCGAGGGGACCGAGGAGGGGGTCCTTCTGCCAGGAGGGGGTCCTTCTCCAGTCGGCCATCTGCTCCTCGAACCAGGCCCGCGCCCGGGCGGTGCCCGCCCGGCCGCGCTCCCCCGCCGCGCGCACCCGCTCGGCCAGCTCACCGGACAGGCAGCGCGCCAGGGCGGCGTCGAGCGCCTCGGCGCCGATCTCCTCGGCGGGGACGACGAGCGGCCACTCCAGCGCCGCGGCCTGGCTGGTGACCTTGGCGCCGCCGGCGATCGGGTCGCAGGCGACGACCGGCCGGCCGTGCTTGAGGCCGAGCACCAGCGCGTGCAGCCGCATGCTGACGACGACGTCGGCCCGGCACACCAGCGCCTCGACCTGCGCCGGACGGCGCGCGTGCGGCTTCTCGTAGAGGTCCATGTCGAGCTCGAACCAGGGCAGCGCGCGGTCGGCGAGCCACTCCTCGATGGCACCGCGGACCCGCTCGGCCTGGCTGCGCTCCCCGTACTCCCCCTGCACCGGCGTGAACGCGACCGCGAGCACCGGCACCTGCGGCTCCGGCCCCTCGACGGCCAGGTCCGGACGGGCCAGCCCCGGGGCGTCGCGTTCCCACACGCGGTCGAACAGCGCCCGTGCGGACTCCTGCACCACCGACACGTTGACCGCCCAGCGCTGCACGCCGGCGAAGGCCTCGGTGAGCTCGCGCAGCAGCGGCCGGTCGGCCAGCGGGCCGCTGACGAAGACCAGGTGCGTGTAGGCGGCCGGGTCGACGTCCCGCCAGTCGACGCCGCGCTCCAGGTACGGCGCCCAGGCGACGTCGTGGTCGATGCCCAGGTCGGTGAGCCACCGGGCCACCACGTCGGCACCCAGTTCGTCGCCGACGGTGGCGATCACCTCGTCGAAGGAGAACCACCCGGCGAGCAGGACACGCATGGCCGCCAGCCTCGCACCCACGGGTGACCGGGATCCGTCGGGGGAACGAGATCCTGGTCGCAGCGGTTGTGCCGACCGTCGGCCGACCCCGAGGAGACCCACCGTGAGCGACACCGCCAGCGACCTGGACCTGTCCGCCATCGAGCAGGAGCGCACCCGGATCCGGGAGACGTACCTCAAGCCCTCGGGCGAGCGGCCCCCGTCCACCGCCCGCGGCCTGCACCACACCGCGCTGATCAGCAGCGACGTCGAGCGGACCGTCCGCTTCTACCAGGCCGTGCTCGGCTTCCCGCTGACCGAGCTGATCGAGAACCGCGACTACCCCGGCTCCTCGCACTTCTTCTTCGACATCGGCAACGGCAACCTCGTCGCCTTCTTCGACTTCCCCGGCCTGGACGTCGGCCCCTACGCCGAGGTGCTCGGCGGGCTGCACCACATGGCCATCAGCGTCGACCCCGAGCGCTGGCAGGAGCTGGTGCAGCGGCTGACCGACGCCGGCGTCGAGCACGAGGTGCACAGCGGCGTCTCGGTGTACTTCCGCGACCCCGACGGCGCGCGCATCGAGCTGATCGCCGACCCGCTGGGCGAGATGTACGGCCACCACGTCCTCTGAAGGACCCCGTCCTCCCCACCTTTCGCAGGCTCAGGGCGGGCCCGGGACGGGGCCGTTTCGGACGCGGCTTCAGCCCTGCTGGTCGACCAGGTCGGCGTAGTCGGGGTGCCGCTCGACCCAGCCGCGGACGAACGAGCACAGCGGCACCACCCGCAGCCCGTGCGCACGGACGTCGTCGAGGGCGCCGCCGACCAGCGTGCTGCCCACGCCGCTGCCCTCGGCGTCGGGGTCGACCTCGGTGTGGGTGAAGACCACCCGGTCGCCCCGCCGCTGGTAGGCGGCCAGGCCCAGCACCCGGTCGCCGGCACGGGCCTCGTAGCGGCCGGCCTCGGGGACGTCGGTGACGGTGAGCTCCATGCCGGCGCCAACCCCGCGGGGGACGACGGTGTTCCGTCAGTCGGCGAGCCCCAGCGCCCCGGTCGGACACTGGGCGGCGGCGTCCCGGACGGCGCCCTCGTCGGCCTGCCCGGGCTGCAGCACGCGGACGACGCCGTCCCCCCCCACCTCGAAGACGTCCGGCGCCAGGAGCTCGCAGGTGCCCGAGCCGACGCAGAGGTCGCGATCGACCTCGACGCGCATCAGCGCACCCCGCCCAGCCGGGCCGGCAGCCGCTTGACGCCGTTGACGAACGACGACCGCAGCCGGTTCGGCTCGCCGGTGACCTCGAGGTCGGGCAGCTGGTCGAACAGCGCCCGGAAGGTGACCGCCAGCTCGCGGCGGGCCAGGTGCGCGCCCAGGCAGAAGTGCGGCCCCTTCGACCCGAACCCGACATGCGGGTTGGGGTCCCGGGCCAGGTCGAGGACCTCCGGGTCCCGGAACACGGCGGGGTCGCGGTTGGCGGCGGCGTAGAGGAGCAGGAACTTGTCGCCGGCCCGGAACCGGTGGCCGTTCACCTCGCCGTCCCGCGTGGCGGTGCGCCGCATCCAGGTGACCGGGCTGGTCCAGCGCACGAGCTCCTCGACGGCCGTGCGGTCCAGGCCTGGGTCGGCCGCCCACCGCGCCCGCTGGTCGGGGTGCTCGTGCAGCGCCAGCACGCCCTGGGAGATGGCGTTCCGGGTGGTCTCGTTGCCGGCGATCAGCAGCAGGATGAAGAACGAGGCGATCTCCTGGGAGGACAGCCGCTCGCCGTCGACCTCGGTGGTGACCAACGCGGTGGTGAGATCCGCCTGCGGGTGTGCCAGCCGCTCGGCGGCCAGCCGCTCCATGAGCCCGGCCAGCTCCATCCCGGCCAGCAGGAAGGCGCTGACCGGGTCGTTCTCGTCCTCGATGAGCTCGGGGTCCCCGCCGGAGAGGATGACGGTCGACTGCGCGAGGACGCCGGCGCGAGCGTCCTCCGGGACGCCCATCATGTCGCAGATGACCCGCAGCGGGATCGGCGCGGCGATGTCGGTGACGACGTCGATGACGCCGTCCTGCGCCTCCGCCGTCCGGCGGGCCCGCGCCAGGACGTCGTCGACGACCGCCCGGACCTGGTCGAGCAGCACGCGCGGGGTGAACGCCTTCGACACGATCCGCCGGATCTTGGCGTGCCGGGGGTCGTCCATGCTGATCAGCGAGCCGTAGAACTCGTTGAGGTCGGCCGGGACGTCGGGGATGGACACCGCGCCGCGGCCCGAGCAGAACAGCGCCGGCTGGGAGCTGATGGCGTCGAGGTCGGCGTAGCGGGTGACGGCCCAGCAGCCCGGCCCGACCGGGATCCCGGGCAGCTCGGGTTCGGCGAAGAAGGCGAAGGGCCGCTCCCGGCGCAGTGCCGCGAAGGCCGCGTACCGGACCGACGGTGGCCCGGCCCACCAGTCCCGGTCCGAGAGGTCGAGCGCGTCCAGGTCGACGGGTGCGGGTGAGGCGGCCTCGACGGTCACGGTTGCCCTCCCTGGCGAGCGGAGCGTCGGTGACCACGACGCTAGGGAGCCGGCCGGTGACGCACAACACCCCACGCAGCCGGTGGCACGACGACGAGGGGCCCGGTCACCGTGGTGACCGGGCCCCTCGTGCGTGGTAGCGGGGACAGGATTCGAACCTGTGACCTCTGGGTTATGAGCCCAGCGAGCTACCGAGCTGCTCCACCCCGCGTCGGTGACACCACCATACACGCCCCGCCCCGCCCTCCGACGGGACCGGTGCCGACGGCCCGCTCGACGACCTGTGCCGGCCGGACGTTCCGCCGCATGCTCTCCTACCGGAGGAGCTCGAAGGCCTGCTCCTCGGTGACGTGCAACCGCTCGATCAGGATGCCGATCGCCATGCCGATGCGGCGGTTGCTCGCCAGCGCCCGCTCGGGGACGTCGGTCCGGTTCTCGGCCGCCTCCGCCCGGGTGTGCAGCTCGGCCAGGGGCGGACCGGCGGTCGGCTGCTCCACCCGGGACGAAATCTCCAGGTACTGCCGCCGCCGCTCCTCCGACTGCGCCCTCAGCCGGACGGCGCGGGCCCGCGCCTCCCACTTCAAGGCCCGCTTGGCGCCGACGTCCACGGCCGCGGGACCGGCACCGGGTGGCGCTGTCGGGCACTCGGTGGTGTCGATGGTCAGTCCCCCCTCTCGCGGGACGGTTCCGTTCGACACGATGGTGCACCACCGAGCGGAGCGCCTCCGTGTGGCGGCGGCCAGCTGCTCTCGACCTCCCCGTCAGCTGGTCGTGCGGGCCGGCTCGCCGGGCCGGGGAGCCGGCACCCCCGCCTCCTCGCGAGGCGGCGTCCGGCGGATGCGGGGGCGCAGACGCGACAGGGCCGTGGGGTGCCCGAACGCCGCCGTCAGCCGGTCGAGGAAGACCGCCAGCAGGACGACGGCGAGCCCACCCTCGAACCCGGAGCCGACGTCGAGCTGGGTCACCGCCCGCACCACCACCGCGCCGAGCCCGGCGGCGCCGAGCAGGCCGGCCGTGACGACCATCGACAGCGCCAGCATGATCACCTGGTTGACGCCGGCCATGATCGACGGCAGCGCGAGCGGCAGCTGGACCTCCCGCAGCACCTGCCCGGGCCGGGCGCCGAAGGCCTGCGCGGCCTCCACCACCTCCCGGTCGACCTGGCGGATGCCGAGCTCGGTCAACCGGACGCCCGGCGGGATGGCGAACAGGATCGTCGCCACGACGCCCGGTACGACCCCGACCCCGAAGAAGAAGACGGCCGGGATCAGGTAGACGAAGACCGGTGTCGTCTGCATGAAGTCCAGCACCGGGCGGACGACGACGCTGACCGCCCGGTTCCGGGCCGCCAGGATCCCGATCGGCACCGCGACCGCCGTGGCGACGACCGCCGCCACGAGGACCAGCGCGAGGGTCTGCATCGTCTCGACCCACAGCTCCAGCGACACCACCAGCAGGAACGCCAGGACCGTGTAGAGCGCCAGCCAGGCTCCTGCGCCCGGTCTCCGGGTGGACGCGGACGACCGGGTGCTCGACCGGGACGAGGGCGCGGATCTCCTCCCGCTCCCACCGGGTTCGCTCCTCGCGCTGGGACGGCGTCAGGCCGGACGGAGCGCCCGCGCACCGCAGCAGGTCGACGTGCCGGCGCTCCACGAGCGCGAACCGCACGATCCCGGCCAGCTGCACAGAAATTGCCGTAGTGGCTGTCCCCGCTCCCTCGTCGGAGGGTCACCCCGTGGCCGCGCCGGCTCGTCCCTGCCGAAGGTGGCCGGACACCTGCGCTCCCCGTCTTGGACCCGTGCGGCAAGTCGCCCGTCGCCGCGCGGGGAGCGGTCAGGCCCTGAGGGCCGCGGGCCGCGTGGCACTTCCTGCCCACGGGGCCGAGGGGGCACCGCGAGAGGAGCAGGTGCGGCTGCACGCACGCCGGGCGGCAGCCGCTGACCGGGCCCCTACGACGAGAGAGGCCCGGCGCACACTGCGCCGGGCCTCTCTCCTGTGGTAGCGGGGGCAGGATTCGAACCTGCGACCTCTGGGTTATGAGCCCAGCGAGCTACCGAGCTGCTCCACCCCGCGTCGGTGAGACCACCATACCCCGCTGCTCCCGCCACGTGCAGCGGGGGCCGGCGTGGGCCCCACCACAGCGGGTGGGGCCCACGCCGGCGCGGCCTCAGCCACCCGGCGTCGCCGCCGGCTGCGCGGCCTGGACCTGCGCGGTCTGGTAGGCGGTGACGGCGGCCTGCAGGTCCTCGAGGGCCTGCCCCTGCCCGGCGAAGTCGCCGTTGCGCTGCGCGGTCTCCAGCGCCGCCAGGGCGTCGTTGATCGCCTCGACCGCCTGCTGCATCTCCGGCGTGCTCGGGGTGTCCGTCCCGCCGTCGGCCGGCGGGACCGGGGTCGCCGGAGCGTCCGGCTGGTCGGCCGGCTCGGAGGCGTCCTCGGTGAGGTCGTCGCTGTCGACGGCGGCCTCCCCCGCCCCGGCGCCGAACACCTGGTCCAGGGCCTCGGCGAGCGTGTCGGCGTAGCCGACCCGGTCGCCGTAGTTGACCAGCACCTTCTGCAGCAGCGGGAAGGAGTTCTCCCCCGTGCCCTCGACGTACAGCGGCTCGACGTAGAGCAGGCCGTTGTCGCCGATCGGCAGGGTGAGCAGGTTGCCGAACACCGCTCGCGACTCGGCGCTGTTGAACAGCGTGAGGTCCGGTCGCACCTGGTTGTTGGTGATGAACGACTGCTGCACCTGCTGCGGACCGCGGAAGGGCGTGTTGCCCGGCAGCGTCAGCACCTGGATCTGCCCGTAGGTCTCCGGTGCGCTGGACGCCGACACGAACGCCGACAGGTTCTCCCGGCGGAACGCGTTGAGCGCGCTGGTCAGCTGGAAGCTCGCCTGCGGGTCACCCGGCCGCTGGGCCAGGATGTAGTACGGCGGCTGCGGCTCCTGGGTGTCCTGCGTCGGGTCGGCCGGGACCGCCCAGCGGTCGTTCTGGCTGTAGAAGTCGCCCGGGTCGCTGACGTGGTAGCGGGTCAGGATGTCCCGCTGCACCTTGAACAGGTCCTCCGGGTAGCGCACGTGGCCCTCCAGCTCCGTCGGCATCGCGTCGCGCGGCTCCACCAGGTCCGGGAAGGCCTTCATGTAGGTCTGCAGGACCGGGTCCCGCTCGTCCCACTCGTAGAGCGTGACCGTGCCGTCGTAGGCGTCGACGGTGGCCTTCACCGAGTTGCGGATGTAGTTGAAGGTCTCGTTCGGCAGCGCCGTCGTCCCCGTGCCGGTCAGCGCGTCGGTGGCCGCCTCGCCCAACTCCATCTGCTCGGAGTAGGGGTAGGAGCCCGAGGTGGTGTAGCCGTCGAGGATCCACACGACGCGGCCGTCGATGACCGCCGGGTACGGGTCGCCGTCCACCGTGAGGAAGGGCGCGGCCTTCTCCACGCGGTCCATCGGGTCGCGGACGTACAGCACCTTGGAGGCCTCGTTGACGGCGCTGGAGAGCAGGAAGTTCCGCTCCCGGTAGAAGATCGCGAAGGTCAGCTGCCGGAAGAAGCTGCCGATCTCGACGCCGCCCTGGCCGCCGTAGGTGTTGTTGATCTGGCCCTCGCCGTCGCTGCCCTCGGGCAGGTCGAACTCGCGCGGCTCGGCACCCTCCGGCGCACCGACGACCGAGTAGTCCTGCATCAGCTCGCCGTAGTAGATGCGCGGCTGCTCGACCTCGATGTCGCCGACCGTCGGCAGGTCCCGGGTGGTGAAGCGCGGCTCGCCACCCTCCTGGCCGGCGACGACCTCGTTGGCCGGCGCGGCCACGAACCCGTTGCCGTGGGTGTAGACGGTGTGCCGGTTGATCCAGGTGTCCTGGTTCTCGCTGAGCCCCTCGCTGTTGAGCTCGCGGACGGCCACCACGTAGTCCTGCGTCTCGCCGCCGATCCTGTAGCGGTCGATGTCGAGCTTCTCGGGGAAGCCGTAGACGTTGCGGATCTGCTGGCGCGCGGTGAACGTGGCCGACAGGACGTTGGGGTCCAGCAGCCGGGCGTTGGGGATCGTCTCGGTGTCGTTGCGCAGCTCGGCCAGGGCCGCGGCCGGGTCGACCTGCTCGCCGGTCTCCTGCTGGGCGTACTGGACGTACTCCACGTCGGTCAGGTCGTAGGCCTCGCGGGTCGACTCGATCGCTCGGGCGATGTAGTCGGCCTCGCGCTGGTCGGCGCTGGGCCGGACG
Organism: Geodermatophilus chilensis; assembly: GCF_002802985.1. Classification (GTDB taxonomy): domain Bacteria; phylum Actinomycetota; class Actinomycetes; order Mycobacteriales; family Geodermatophilaceae; genus Geodermatophilus; species Geodermatophilus chilensis. Next base: position 25,155 of record NZ_NVPT01000017.1, read on the forward strand.
ACGAACTGCTGCACGATCGCCGGGTAGGCCACGCCGATCACCAGGCTGGAGATGAGCAGCAGCACCAGCGCCGCGGCCGGCAGCCGGAAGTTGCGGACGACGACGTTGGCGAAGAACGCGACCGCGCAGACGGCCGCGGCGAAGACCAGGATCGTCTTGGCCGGCATTAGCGCGTTGACGTCGGTGTAGCTGGCGCCGGTGAACAGCCCGCCGCGGTCGGAGTAGACCAGCGCGTAGCGGTCCAGCCAGTAGGCGACCGCCTTGAGCGCGACGAACAGCCCGAGCAGCACCGACAGCTGCACCATCGCCGCGCTGGTCAGCTTCTGCCCCGGGGTCTGCAGCCGCAGGCCGCCGAAGACGTAGTGGGTCAGCAGCGAGCCGATCAGCGCGAGGATCACGATCGCGAAGCCGAAGCTCAGCAGCAGCCGGTAGAAGGGGTAGTCGAAGACGAAGAACGAGATGTCCAGGCCGAACTGCGGGTCGGTCTGCCCGAAGTCGGTGCTGTTGCGGAACTGCAGCCAGGTCTCCCAGCTGCCCTGCGCAGTGAAACCGGCGAACAGGCCCAGCACGACGGCGACCGAGGTGAGCACCAGGGTGCGGCGCGGCTCGAACGACTGCCGGTAGCGCTCGAGGTTCTGCTGCTCCAGCGACATCGGCCGGAACGTGGGGCGGAACCGGTAGGCCAGGTAGATCGCCAGCGCGGTGAGCCCGCCGGTGGCCACCCCGGCCACGGCGAAGAGCAGCGCGCGGGTCTGCAGCTCGGTCCAGAAGACCTCGGTGAAGCCGGTCTCGTCGAACCACAGGTAGTCGACGTAGACGTTGGTGAGGGTCCCGATAGCCGTGAACAGCACCAGCAGGACGGCGATGGCCCCGATGACCACCTTCGCGCGCCGCGACAGGGTCGGCACGGACACGGGGGGCCGCATGGCCACGAGGGTCTCCTTCAGTCGCGGTCGTGACGCCAGCGCCACGGACGGTGTCGGCCACGGACGGTCGGGCCGACCCGGCTCGGGCCCCTGGGCACCGATCCGGTCGCCCAGACCAACGATCGGGACCGTGCCGGGTTCCCCGGACGCCCGCTCCGGCCGACAGCTTCCCCCAACCGGCGACGCTCGTGTCGCCGCGGCGACGTCAGCAGGACTGCGGGGTCCGTCCGGCGCGGAGGTCCTCGAGCGCGGCGAGCGCGTCGCCGAGGTCCGACACCCGGGCGAGGGCGAGGCCCGGTTGCGGGGCGGCGAGGGCGTCGGCGCAGTTGTCGGCCGGGACGAGGAAGAGCTCGGCGCCGATCTCCTCCGCCGCGATCATCTTCAGCTGGATGCCGCCGATCGGGCCGACCTGGCCGTTGGCGTCGATTGTCCCGGTACCGGCCACCGTGGCCCCGCCGGTCAGGTCGGTGTCGCCGACCAGGTCGAGGATGCCGAGGGACAGCATCAGCCCGGCCGAGGGGCCGCCGACGTCCTCGACGGCGATGTCGATGTCGAAGGGTGCCGCGGGCTGCTCGCGGACCAGCACGCCGAGCAGCGAGCCCTCCCCGTCCTCCGCGGCCCGCGTGGTGACCGTCGCCGTCCCCTGCTGTCCCAGGCGCGTGTACGCGACCGGCACGGTCGTGCCGCCGGGGACCGAGGCCAGGACGGCGTCCAGCGTGGCGAGGTCGGGCGTCGGGCGGCCGTCGACGCTCTCGATCGCGTCGCCCTCCTGCAGCTGCCCCTCGGCCGGCGAGTCCTCGGAGAGCCCGCGCACGACCACCTTCACCGGGTAGCCGAGCTCGGCCAGCGCCGCGGCCTCCGCCGCCTCCTCGGAGGTGAGGAAGGCCTGCCGGTTGGCGTCGCGGGTCTCCTGCTCGGTGCGCCCCGGCGGGTACACGGTCTCGGTGGGGACGACGCTGACCTCGCTGTCGAACCAGCCCTGCACCGCCTCGACCAGGCTGAGCCCGGCCCGGCTGACGCCGACGGTGGTGAGGGTCAGCTCCCCCTCGGTCTCGTTCCGCTCCCTGCCCTCGACGCTGATGATCGGCTCGCCGTCGATCTCGCCCAGCGTGTTGAAGGTGGGCCCGGGGACCTGCGCGACGTACGGCACCGGCACCGCCGCGCCGAGCACGCCGAAGACCACCAGCAGCACCACACCGACGCTGAGGACGGCCATCCGACGGGTCACGACCGGCGAGCTTAGGAGAAGGACCCCCTGCCCCCCGCCGCTCGCAGGCTCGCGGCGGGGCCCTGCCGGGGACCGCCCGTCCGCTCCCGGCGGCGGGACCCTGCAGGGGGCCGCCCGTCCGCTCCCGGCGGACGAGGGGTCCACGGGGAGATCACGCGTCTACCGTGGGGGCATGAGCGATGTCCCGTTCGGCTTCGGCCTCCCCGACCGCGACCCCGAGCGTCGCGACCAGTCCGGGTCAGGCGCCGGGAACGACCCCTTCGGGCTCGGCGCCCTCTTCGGCGGCGCCGGTGGCGCGGGTGCCGGTACGCCGGAGGAGCTGCTCGCCAAGATGCCGCTGTTCGCCGAGCTGCAGAAGCTGATGACCTGGTCCGGCGGGCCGGTCAACTGGGACCTCGCACGGCAGGGCGCGATCAGCTCGCTGGCCGCCGGGTCGCAGCCGACCTCCGACGCCGAGCGCGCCGCCGTCGCCGACGCCCTGCGCCTGGCCGACCTGTGGCTGGACCAGGTCACCGAACTGCCCTCCGGCGTGGACCGGCCGCTGGCCTGGTCCCGCGTGGAGTGGGTGGAGCAGACGCTGCCCGCCTGGAGCACCCTCATCGACCCGCTCGCCGAGCGCGTCGTCGGCGCGATGACCAGCGCGCTGCCCGCCGAGGCGGCCGCGATGGCCGGCCCGCTGGCCGGGATCATGGGCCGGATGGGCGGCATGATGTTCGGGGCCCAGGTCGGCCAGGCCCTCGGCCGGCTCTCCGGCGAGGTCCTCACCAGCAGCGAGATCGGCATCCCGCTGGCCCCGGCCGGCGCCGGCGTCCTGCTGCCGCAGAACGTCGCCGAGTTCGCCGCCGGCCTCGACCGCCCGGCCGATGAGGTGCGGCTGTTCCTGGCACTGCGCGAGGCGGCCTCCCAGCGGTTGTTCGTGCACGTGCCGTGGCTGCGCCAGCAGCTGCACGACGCCGTGCACGCCTACGCGCGCGGCATCCACGTCGACCGGGAGGCGATCGAGCGCGGCCTCAACGAGGCGATGAGCTCGATGGGCGGGATCGACCCGACCAACCCCGAGGGCATCCAGGCGCTGCTGGGCAGCGGCCTGCTCGAGCCCGAGGAGACCCCCGAGCAGCAGGCGGCCCTGCGCCGGCTGGAGACGCTGCTGGCCCTGGTCGAGGGCTGGGTCGACAGCGTGGTGGCCCAGGCCGCCGGCGACCGGCTGCCCGGGCACGGGGCGCTGGCCGAGACGATGCGCCGCCGTCGGGCCTCCGGCGGTCCGGCCGAGCAGACCTTCGCCACCCTGGTGGGCCTGGAGCTGCGGCCGCGGCGGCTGCGCGACGCGGCGACCGTGTGGGGCGCGATGGCGCAGCGGCACGGCAACGCCGAGCGCGACCGGCTGTGGTCGCACCCCGACCTGCTGCCCACGTCGGACGACCTCGACGAGCCGCTGGACTTCGTCGCCCGCCAGGGTGCCGACGACGAGCTGCGCGCCCTCACCGCCGACGACGCCGAGAAGAAGCCGACGGACGAGGACGACAGCCGGGACGACGACCCGCGCTGAAACCGATCCCGTCCGGCGACTTCGGGGAATTGGCGCTCCGACGCGGCTGTCCGGCCGCATCTTCCCCGGAGTAGCCGGGTGCCGCGGTGGCGTCCGGAGGACGCCGATGTGATCCCTCAGTCGACGAGGTCGTCGGCGTCGGTGCCCGTCGGCGCACCGCTGCTCGCGGCACCCAGCTCGACGCCCTCGAGGAAGCCGCGGGCCCGCTCGGCGCGCGGGTAGCGGGCCACCAGCGACCAGAAGTGCGCGTCGTGACTCGGCTCCACCAGGTGCGCCAGCTCGTGCACCAGCACGTAGTCGACGACGTACGCCGGCATCGCGCGCAGCCGGCTGGACAGCCGGATGGTGCGGTCGGCGGGGGTGCACGACCCCCAGCGGCGGTTCTGGTTGTCCACCCACCGGACGCTGGCCGGCTGCGGCACCCCGTCGAGGTGCGCCGCCGACAGCGCCCGCGCGCGAGCCATCAGCTCGTCGTCCCCACCGAGGGACCGGCGTCGCCGCTCCTCACGGGTCTGCAGCTTGGCGACCATCTGCGCCACCCAGCGCTGCTCCTCGGCCGGGCTGAACGCCGCCGGGATCAGCACGACCGTGCGCCCGGACTCCCGGTAGGCGGTCACCGTCCGCCGGCGCCGGCTGCTGCGCCGCACCTCGACGTCCCCCTCCGCGCCCGCCGTCCGCACCGACCGGCCGGCAGGGACGGCACGGGTGCCCCGCACGTCCGCTCGCGCTGAGGGGTCGGGGTGACGCTGGGTGTCGGGAGGCGTTCCGGGCACGGGGGAACCGTAGTCACCCCCACCCCGGCGCGCTCCGGCAGCCGCACCGACGCGGACGCATGTCGCACGGACGGTGGACACCGGGCCGCCCGGTCCGGGGACGGGCCCGGCGGGTCGTCGTCCACAGGAGCGCAACGGGCGTTCCCGCAGGTGGGAGGGCGCGTCGCCGGGCACCTCCGGGAGGCCGTCCGGAGCGTCGTCCCCCGACCGCGCACAGCGACACGCCGCCGGGTCCCCACGCGCTCCACAGGTCTGTCCACAGGCTGTGGGAAGTGCGCGGGACCGCGGCCGCCGTCCCGCGGGGAACCGCGGTGCGCCCCGGTAGCGTTCGGCAGGACGGCACCCCGCGCGGGGACGCCGAGCGGACCGGAGACGAGGAGGCACCGTGGCGGAGAGCTACAACGGCTACTGCGTGAAGTGCAAGGAGAAGCGCGACTTCGACGGCGAGGTCAAGGTCAGCGAGTCCGGCCGTCGCATGGCGCAGGGCACCTGCCCCGTCTGCGGCACCAAGATGAACCGGATCCTCGGCAAGGCCTGAGAGAGGTCCCTGTCCTCTCCACCCCTCGCCAGCTCGGGGCGGGACCCGGCGAGGGGCCGCGGACGGCGGTGCCCGCACAGCGGGCGCCGCCGTCCGTCGTCTCCGGCGCCTGTGGACGGACGGAGCGCGCCGGGCCCGTGCGCTGGCACCCTGCGCCGGTGGCCGACACCGCACACCCCCTGCTGCCCCCGAGCGTCCCGCTGCTGCGCCTGGCCGGGCCGGACGGCGCCGAGGACGTCCAGATCGGCGGCGCCGACTCCACCGACGGACTGCGCGTCTCCCCCGGCACCGCCGCGCTCACCACCCTGTTGCGCGGCCTCGACGGCCGCCGCACGCAACGCGCCGTCCTCGCCGAGGCGGCAGGCGCCGGCCACGACCCCGCGGCGCTGAGCGCGGTCCTCGACGGCCTGCGGGCCACCGGGCTGCTGGTCGACCTGCACCCCGGCGACCTGCTGGCCTCCGTCGCCGGGCCGGCCGCCGCCGCCCGCGCGCAGACCGAACTTCCCACCGCCACGGACCGGGACTCCGGCTCCCGCTGGCGGACCCGGCGGGCCGCGACGGTCGTCGTCGACGGCGCGACGCGGGTCGGCGTGCCGCTCGCCGCCGTGCTGGCCGCGAGCGGCGTGGGCCGGGTGAGCGTCCGGGACGACGGACTGGTCACGGCCGGGGACGCCGTCGTCGGTGGGCTCGGCGCCGACGACGAGGGCCGCCCGCGCGCGCTGGCCGCCGCCGACGCCGTGCGCCGCGCCAGCCCGCTCACCGACCTGCGCCCCCTCCCGGCCGGCGCACCGGCCGACCTGGTGGTGCTCACCCGGCCCTGGGCGGCGTCCGACCCGCTCGCGGCCGACCTGCAGCGGCGCGGGGTGCCGCACCTGGTGGCGACGGTGCGCGGGGAGACCGGCGTGGTGGGGCCCCTGGTCGTGCCCGGCGCGACCGGCTGCCTGCGCTGCGCGGACCTGCACCGCCGGGACGTCGACCCGCGCTGGCCGGCGCTGGCCGCCCAGCTCACCGCCGGCGAGGCCCCGCCGGGTGGGGCCACGGTGACCTGCCTGGCGACCGTGGTGACGGCGGCCGTGCAGGTCCTGGCGCTGCTCGACGGCACCGGTGCGCCGCTCACCCTCGGGACGACGCTGGAGCTCAGCCCGCCGGACCTGCTCCCCCGCACCCGTCGCTGGCCGGCCCACCCCGACTGCGGGTGCCTGCCGGAGAGCGGTGACGGGGTCTCCTGATCGCTCCCTCGGCGGCACCGCCGCCGATCGGGGGACAATGGTCCGCGAGTGCGCCTCCGGGCCCGGACGGGGCCGGTGCCGCCGCGACCGCGGACGACTGAACGCCGAGGAGGAGTACGTGACCGAGCCTGGTCGGGGGATCCCACGAGGCTCGGTCTCACGGACCGCACGCCTGGCCTCGCTGCCGCTGGGGGCGGCCGGCCGGGCCACCCTGGGCATCGGCAAGCGGTTGTCCGGTCGCCCCGCCGACGCGGTGAACGCGGAGCTGCAGCAGCGCACCGCCGAGCAGCTGTTCGCCGTCCTGGGCCAGCTCAAGGGCGGGGCGATGAAGCTCGGGCAGACCCTCTCGGTGTTCGAGGCGGCCGTGCCCGAGGAGGTCGCCGCCCCGTACCGCGAGGCGCTGGTCAAGCTGCAGGAGGAGGCGCCGCCGATGCCGGCGCGCACCGTCCACGCGGTGCTGGCCCAGCAGCTCGGCGGCACCTGGCGCACCCGCTTCAAGGAGTTCGACGACGCGCCGGCGGCCGCGGCCAGCATCGGGCAGGTGCACCGCGCGACCTGGCGGGACGGCCGGGACGTCGCCGTGAAGATCCAGTACCCGGGTGCGGCCACCGCGTTGATGGCCGACCTCAACCAGCTGGCCCGCTTCGCCCGGCTGTTCGCCGCGCTGTTCCCCGGCATGGACGTCAAGCCGCTGATCACCGAGCTCAAGGCCCGCGTGGTCGAGGAGCTGGACTACGGCCTGGAGGCCGACGCGCAGCGGACCTTCGCCGCCGCCTACGCCGACGACCCGCAGATCGTCGTCCCCCGGGTGGTGGCCAGCGCGCCCAAGGTGATCGTCTCCGAGTGGCTCGAGGGGACGCCGCTGTCGAAGGTGATCGCCTCGGGCAGCCGCGAGGAGCGCGACCGGGCCGGGCATCTGCTCGCCGTGCTGCACTTCTCCGGGCCGCAGCGGGCCGGGCTGCTGCACGCCGACCCCCACCCGGGCAACTTCCGGCTGACCCCCGACGGGCGCTTCGGGGTCATCGACTTCGGCGCCACCGCCCGGCTGCCCGACGGACACCCCGAGCCGATCGGCCGGCTGGTGCGCTGGGCCCTGGAGGGCCGGGCCGAGGACGTGCTGGCCGACCTGCGCACCGAGGGGTTCGTCCGCCCCGGCGTGGAGGTCGACGCGCAGGGGGTGCTCGACTACCTGCGACCGCTGCTGGCCCCCATCGAGAGCCACCACTTCCACTTCACCCGGGCGTGGATGCAGGAGCAGGCCACCCGGATCGCCGATCCCCGGACCGAGGCCAACCGGCTCGGCCGGATGCTCAACCTGCCGCCGGCCTACCTGCTCATCCACCGGGTGACCATCGGGTCGATCGGCGTGCTCTGCCAGCTCGACGCGGCCGACGACTACCGCAGCGTGCTCGAGGAGTGGCTCCCCGGCTTCACCACCTGAGACGGCAGGAGGCCGGGTCCGGACGCACCGGGAGCGTCCGGACCCGGCCTCGGCCGGGCGGCGGCGCGGTCACGCCGCCGCAGGAGGTGCCGTCAGCGGACGGCGGCGCTGGCCCGAGCCGCACGCCGCGCGGCGTACTCGGCGCGGCGGGCCCAGCGGCGGGCGGCACGCAATCGGCGGGCGCGTGCCGCGGCGTCGGCCTCGGCGCGCAGGTCGCGCAACCGGTCGACGGCCAGGTCGTACTCGAAGCTGTACATGTCAGGTCCTCACGTCGTCGTGGGCGGTCTACTCACCGGCGGCCTGTTGCCGGCGACTCGCTCGGCTCGGCCGGCTCCCTGCAGGGGGTCCTTCTCCTTGCGGGGGCGACCGCGCGGGCGCTTGCGCGGGATGACCACACCCCGCTCGAAGATCTCCCCGCCCCAGACGCCCCACGGCTCGCCGCGGCGCAGCGCACCGGCCAGGCAGGCGTCACGCACCGGGCACTCCGCGCAGCGGACCTTGGCCTCCTCCAGCCCGGCCGGGGTCTCGGCGAACCACAGGTCCGGGTCGGTTCGGCACGGCAGGGGGCGCCGCACCGGCGCCGGCGCCGGCGGGGGCGCCGGCCGTCGGGGAAGGGAGCCGCCGGTCCGGGGGAGCCCGGTTCGGCGGTGGGACGTCGGACGGTCGGCCGTCGACTGCACTGCCGCTCCTCCTCGTACTCGTCGTCTGCGACCGGCGGGGGCCCGCCGACCGGGAGTCGGGGCGGGTGCCGCGGCGGAGATGAGAGAGGCCGCGGAACCCGGTTCGGGTTCCGCGGCCTCGAGGAGGTCCTGTCGAGCGCTAGCTCGAGGGTCTGCCCGAGGAGTGGATCCCGAGAGTGGTGCCGTTGTGCTCGGTGGTGCGCTTGGCGGTCTGCCCCGCGTAGCCCGCGGTGCCGAAGAGGCCGGCGGTGCCGAAGACGCCGATCGCCGGGGCGACGGAGACGCCGGTGCCGATCAGGTCGAGACCGGGGACACGGGTGCCGGGACGCTGGGCGACGGGGGTCGCCGGGACGGCGCGCAGGCGCGCGGCGACGGGCGACTCGACGCAGGCAGCCGTGCGCACGGCGAGACCCACCGGGCCACGGGCCCCGGCGGGGGCGAGGGTCCACATCGTGCTGATCACGTCGCCCACCTCCTCCGGGGGTCGGACCGCGGCCGTGCGGCCGGTCTCAGGTCTGGCGCGCTCGAGGTGTCTCCCGAGCGCGATCAGGACAGTAGGGGGCCGCCGCGGAGGCGGTCAACGCAATTAGCCGACCCGGGTCGCGGCGACCTGCAGCGGCCGACCGCCGTGACGCACCGGAACGGCTCAGGAGCCGAGGGTGCTCAGCACGTCCTCGCCGTAGAGCTCCAGCTTGCGGGCACCGATGCCCGGCAGGGCGGCCAGCTCGCGCAGCGAGCCCGGCCGGGTCTCCGCGATGGCCTGCAGCGTCGCGTCGGTGAAGACGACGTAGGCAGGGATCGACGCCGACGCGGCCGTCTCGCTGCGCCAGGCCCGCAGTCGCTCGAACAGCTCGCCCGCCTCCCCCTCGAGCACGACCTTGGCGCGCTTCTGCCGCCGCTGCGGGGGCGCTGCCGTCGGCGTGGACCCGGGGACCAGCCCGTCGAGGAAGCGGCTGCGTGGCCGGGTCCGGCGTCCGCCGGGGTTGCGCGCCAGCGACCACGACAGCGTCAGCTGCTCGCGGGCGCGGGTGACGGCGACGTAGAGCAGCCGCCGCTCCTCCTCCACCGCGTCCGGCCGGGACAGCGACTGGGAGATCGGCAGCACGCCGTCGACCAGCCCGACGACGAAGACGGCGTCCCACTCCAGGCCCTTGGCCGCGTGCATCGAGGCCAGCGTGACCCCCTGCACGGTGGGGGCGTGCTGGGCGTCGGCGCGGGCGGCCAGGTGCTGCACGAAACCGGCGAGGTCCATCGTGGGGTCCTCGGCGACCAGGTCGACGGCGAGGTCGACCAGCGCGGTGAGGGACTGCCAGCGGTCCCGGGCCGCTCCCCCGGGCGGCGGGCGGTGCTCCACCCAGCCGGTGGAGGCGAGCACGTCGCGCACCGTGGGCACCAGCGCGCCGGGGTCGGTGCCGCCGGCCGCGGCGCCGCGCAGCAACAGGATCGCCTCGCGCACCTCCGGCCGCTCGAAGAACCGCTCGCCGCCGCGCAGCACGTAGGGCACGCCCACGGCGGCCAGCGCGTTCTCGTAGACCTCGGACTGCGCGTTGATCCGGAAGAGGACGGCGATCTCCGCGGCCGGCGTCCCTGCCTCCACCAGGGCGCGGCAGGCCTGGGCGACCGCCGCGGCCTCGGTGGGCTCGTCGGGGTGCTCGAAGAAGCGGGGCGCGGGGCCCTCGGCGCGCTGGCCCAGCAGCCGGAGCCCGGGCAGCCCCTTGCGCGGCGGCGCCTGCCCGATCAGCTTGTTGGCCAGAGCCACGACCTGCGGCGTGGAGCGGTAGTCGCGCTCCAGCTTGACCACCTCGGCGTCCGGGTAGCGGTCGGCGAAGCCGAGCAGGTAGTCGGGGTCGGCACCGGTGAACGAGTAGATGGTCTGGTTCGGGTCCCCGACCACGCAGACGTCGGCGCGGCCCCCGAGCCAGGCGTCGAGCAGCCGCTGCTGCAGCGGGTTGACGTCCTGGTACTCGTCGACCACGAAGTGCCGGTACTGCCCGCGCACCTGACGGGCGACGTCCGGGTGCTCCTCGAGGGCGAAGGCGGTGACCAGCAGCAGGTCCTCGAAGTCCAGCGCGCCGTCGCGCTGCTTGGCCGACTCGTAGCCGGCGTAGACCCGCGCCACCACCGCGGGCTCGAACGGCGGCTCGCGGCCGGCGGCCTGGGCACGGGCCGGGTAGTCGTCGGGCGTGGCCAGCGTGGTCTTGGCCCACTCGATCTCGCTGGCGAGGTCGCGCAGGCTGGTGCGGTCGGTGGACAGCCGCGACCGGGAGGCGGCGGCCGCCACCAGACGCAGCTTGTTCTCGACCAGCTGGGGCATCGGCCCGCCGAGCACCCGGGGCGCGAAGTAGCGCAGCTGGCGCATGGCCGCGGCGTGGAAGGTGCGGGCCTGGACGCCGCCCACCCCGAGCCCGGCCAGCCGGGTCCGCAGCTCGCCGGCGGCGCGGGCGGTGAAGGTGACGGCGAGGACCTGTTCGGGCGCGAACGCCCCGGTGTGCACGCCGTAGGCGATCCGGTGGGTGATGGTGCGCGTCTTGCCGGTGCCCGCACCGGCGAGGATGCAGACCGGCCCGGACACCGCCTGGGCCGCGGCGCGCTGCTCGTCGTCCAGCTGCGCGAGCACCGCCTCGGCGCCCTGCACCCGGACGTCCCCGGGCGCACCGGCGATCTGCGACATCGGCCTCCCCGTCTCCCGTCGATGGCCGGGACCCATTCTCCCAGCCACCACCGACAGACGGGGGAAGCATCCCCGGGGGCGCGGCGTTGTCGCCCCGTGACGGCCGGGCACGCGTGCCCGGACCCCGGACCAACCAGGAGGAACGCCTCGATGACCGCCGCTCCCGCCGCCGTGACCATGTACACCACCACCTGGTGCGGGTACTGCGCGCGGCTCAAGAAGCTGATGCAGCGCGAGGGCATCGAGTACGCCGAGGTCGACATCGAGCAGGAGCCGGCCGCGGCCGACCTGGTCATGCAGGCGAACGGGGGCAACCGCACCGTCCCCACGCTGCTCTTCCCCGACGGCAGCGCCCTGACCAACCCCAGCATCGACCAGGTGAAGGCCCAGCTGGCGCAGTCCACCGGGGCATGACGGCGGGTGATGCCTCCGCGTCGTTGCGCGAGGGGGCATAGTCGTCCAGGACGACCAGTCCCGTCGCCGTCCCGACCCGGCTGCCCGCCGGGCCCAGCCCCTCGCGGAGGCCGCCCAGTGAGTGAGCGCAGCACGCCAGCGGAGTGCCCGCCGACGTCGGCGTCGTCCGGTCCCGAGGACGCCTCGTGAGTGCCGGACTGGAGCAGGGGACGGCGGCGGACGACTCCTCCGGCTCGGAACAGCCCACCGTCGTGGTGGCCCGGACCGGCCGCGGCTGGTCGGTGTTCGCTCCCGGGCGGGCCGAGGACGTCGACGACCTCGTGGAGGGCATGACCCTCGCCGACCTGGTCAGCGAGGAGCTGGGTGCGCAGGTCGAACCCGACCGCGGCACCCGCCGGGCCGCCCGTGGCGCCACCGGGGACGCCGACCCGGACGCCGATCCGCGCGACGTCCGGCTGGCCGCGCTCGAGCGCACCGTCGCCCAGCTCGAGCACGCGCTGGCCGCCCGGGTCTCCACCGAACGCGCCATCGGCGTCCTCGCCGAACGACACGGCACCACACCCCAGGCCGCGTTCGAGCAGCTGCGGCGGGACGCCCGATCGCAGGGCCGGCCGGTGCCCGAGCTCGCCCGCGAGGTGCTCGACGGCCTGGGCCGGTCCGTCCCGGTGGAGGCCGAGGTCACGGCTGCGCTGACACCGGCCCCGCGGATGGCGGTGCGGGACGCCGGCCGGGCACCCCGCACGCGGACCCGGGCCGGACGCGGCCCCGCGGAGGGCCGGTCCTGACCCGACCGGAACCGCTGACCCCCGAGGCGCTGGCCGACCGGCTGGCCGCACTGCTCGCCGGAACCGACCCCGAGCCCGGGGCGGCCGCCCTGCGCGTGGCCGTGGACGGGCCCGACATCGCCGCCCCCACCGAGCTGGCGGCCGCGGTCGCCGAACGGCTGCCGCCGCTGGGGCGCCCTGCCGAGGTCGTCCCGGCCGGCGGGTTCCTGCGCCCGGCGTCCCTCCGGTTCGAGCACGGCCGCACCGATCCCGACGCCCGCTACACCGACTGGCTGGACTCCGGCGCGCTGGCCCGCGAGGTGCTCGCCCCCCTCGGTCCCGGCGGCTCGGGGCAGTACCTGCCGGTGCTCTGGGACGTCGACCGCAACCGGGCCGCCCGCGCCGTCCCCCGGCCGATGCCGCCCCGCGGGGTGCTGCTCGCCCCGGGCGCGCTGCTGCAGGGGATCGGGCTGGCCTTCGACGTCGTCGTCCACCTGCGGGTGGCCCCGGCGGCCCGCCGGCGGCGTACGCCCGCGGAGCAGGCGTGGGAGCTGCCGGCGTTCGACCGCTACGACGACGAGGTGGACCCGCTGTCCCTGGCCGACGCCGTGGTACTGGCCGACTCCCCCGACCACCCGGCGCTGGTGCTGCAGGGCCGCTGGGCCTGAAGCCGGATCCCCTGCCACTCGCCTCGTGGTAGGGCCTCGTCCGCATCCCGATCCCGTTCGCCGACGATCATGGGGTCCGGGTGGCGACACGCCATGTGCATCCGGCGTGTCGCCACCACAGCTCCATGATCATCCGGAGGTGCGGCCGGAGGTGGGGAATGAGCACCCGGGCCCGGGAGGGGGCCGAGGGCTCGGGGAGGGTGTCCTCCTACAGCTCCCCGTCGACCCAGCGGTCGATGATGTGCCGGGCGATGGAGACCGCCGGGGGCAGTGCCCGCGGGCCGGCGCCGGAGCGCAGCTCGTCGCGGGTGAACCAGCGGGCCTCCTCGATCTCGGTGGGGTCCAGCCGCAGCGTCGGGTCGCCCTCGACGCGGGCGGTGTAGCCGAGCATCAGCGACTGCGGGAACGGCCACGGCTGGCTGCCCACGTACCGGATGTCGGTGACCTGCAGCCCGACCTCCTCGGCCACCTCCCGTGCAACGGCGCCCTCCGCGGACTCCCCCGGCTCGACGAAGCCGGCGAGGATGGAGAAGCGCCCCGGCGGCCACACCGCCTGGCGACCCAGCACGCAGCGGTCCCCGCCGTCGTGGACCAGCATGATCACGGCCGGGTCGGTGCGCGGGAACAGCTCCGCACCGGTCTCCGGGTCGCGCCGCACCCAGCCGGCCCGCTCGACCGTCGTCGGTGCGCCGGACAGCGGGCTGAACCGGTGCCGCGCGTGCCACTCCACCATGGCGACCGCCTCGGCGAGCAGGCCGGCGTCGAGGTCGTCGAGGTCCGCGCCGAGGTCACGGAGGCCGGCCCAGGTGTCGACCGGACGGCCACCGATGGTCAGCCGCCGGTCGCCGCGGACGGCGGCGTAGGGCACGCCGTCGGCCTCGCCGAGGTAGATGGCGCCCTCGGGCAGCCCGGCCCGTTCCTCCCACACCAGCCGCGGCCGGCCGTCGGCCTCGTCGACCGGCACGGTGCGCCGCTCGTCGACCGTGAGCACCCGCACCGGACGGCCGCCGGTCGGGTCGGGCAGCGACCGGGCCAGGTGGCTGCGGTCGTGCGCCGAGCGGGACAGCACCGGCACCGCCCCGGCCCGCGAGGGGCTGCTCTCCGGCCAGCGGACGCCGTCGCCGGACGGCGGCGGGTTGTCCGCCGGGGTGCTGCCGCCGTCGGGGACGCTCATGCCGGGTCCGCCGGCGCGACCTCGACCGGGCCGAACGCGCGCAGGGGGTCGGCGACCTGACCGGCGTCGCCGACGACGACGGCGGCGAGCCCACCCGGCTGCAGGAACCGGCGGGCGGCCTCCTGCACCTCCTCGACGGTGACCCGGGCCAGCGCCTGCTGGTGCTCGGCCAGCCACTGCGGCGGCAGGCCCGAGCCCGTGAGCGCCGACAGCGTGCTGGCCAGCCCCGCGTGGGTGGCGGTGGACAGCGCCATGCTGCCGAGCACGTAGCGGCGGGCGGCGTCGAGCTCCTCCACTGTGACCGGCGTGAGCGCCATGCGGCCCAGCTCGTACCAGGTCTCCAGGAACGCCGGCCCGGTGACCTCGGTCGCGACGTCGGCCTCGACGAGGAAGGAGGAGGCAGCCGCCAGGTGGTCCACCGAGCTGCGCGGGCTGTAGCTGTAGCCCCGCCGCTCGCGGATGTTCTCCACCAGCCGGGAGGAGAAGTAGCCGCCGTAGACCATGTTGGCCAGCCGGACCGCGGGCAGGTCCGGGTCGGTGCGGCTCGGCGCGGGGCCGCCCAGGCGCAGGTTCGACTGCACCGCGCCGGGCCGGTCGACCACCTGCAGCGCCCCGGGTGCCAGCTGCGGCACCGGCGGAGCGGCGACCGCCGTCCCCTCGCCGGTCCAGCCGGCCAGCGCGGTGCCGACGGTGTCGACGGCGGCGGCCGGGTCGAGGTCGCCGACCAGCACCAGCGTGCTGCCGGCGGGCAGCACCCGCTCGCGGTGCAGCTTGCGCAGCGCCTGGCTGCGGACGGCGGTCACCAGCTCGGCCGCGGGCAGCTGCTCGGCGTACGGGTGGGCGCCGTAGCGGCGGGCCGCCAGCGCGGTGCGCGCGATGATGCCGGGCTGGGAGCGGGCGATGGAGATCCGCTCGGCGACGCGCGCCCGCTCGGCCTCCACCCGGTCGGCCGGGTAGGTGGCGTCGGTGAGCACCTCGGCGAGCACGCCCAGCACCGGGGCGAGCCCCTCGGCGAGCAGCGTGGTGGCGAACAGCAGCCGGTCGGGATCGGTGGAGACCGCCAGCTCCCCGCCGTGGGCCTGCAGGGCCTCGGCGATGCCGGTGGCGTCGTGCGTCCCGGTGCCGAGCAGGACGGCGCCGGAAAGCACCGAGGCGCGGGCGGTGTGCTGGGCGGCGGCCCGCGCCGTCGCCGCGGCGAACGGCACCCGCAGGCGCAGCTCGACCAGCGGGACGCCGGGCCGCGGGACGACGACCAGCCGCAGGCCGTTCGGCAGCGTCTCCTCGGTGACGGCCAGCTCGGGCTGGGGCCGGGGCTCGCCCAGCGGCGGGATCAGCACGGGGGCGGTCACCGACGTCCTCCCGTGGCCCGCAGCTCGAGGACCGCGACGGTGCCGGGGTCCAGGCCCCGGGCGGCGCTCCGCACCTGCTCGGGGGGAACGGCGGCCAGCCGGGCGGCGAGCTCGCCGGCCAGCTCGGCGCGGCCGTGGACGAGCTCGGCGGTGGCGAAGGCCAGCGTGCGGCCGAGCACCGAGTCCGCCTGGCGCAGCAGCTGGGCCTCGGTGCGCGCCTGCACGCGGGCCAGCTCGTCGGCGCCGACGCCGTCCTCGGCGATCCGGCCGATCTCCTCGTGCACCGCGGTGACCACCTTCTCCGTCGGGACCGACGGCGGGTGGTGCACCTGCGTGGTCAGCAGCGTGGCGTCCCGGACGTCGAAGGGGTCGCCGAACAGGCCCACGTAGCTGCTCTGCGCGATGGCGAGCTGGTCGTCGTGGACCAGCCGGCGCTCGAGCCGCGAGGCGTCGCCCTCGCTGAGCAGCTCGGCGAGCAGCACCGTGCCGAGGTAGGTGTCGAGGTCGCCGACCGGGTCGGGCACCCGCCAGCCGAGGGCCACCGCGGGCGCGGGGGCGAGCGGGTCCTCGACCACGCCGGAGCGGACGGTGGTCGGCGAGGGCTCGCCGGTGGGCGGGGTCGGTGGCACCTCGCGGGCGGCGATGGGGCCGAACCAGCGGCGCACCAGCTCCTCGGTCTGCTCGACGGCGAGGTCGCCCCCGAGGCACAGGACGGCGTTGCCGGGCGCGTAGTAGCGGTGGAAGAAGTCCGCGGCGTCGTCGACGGTCGAGGACTCCAGGTCGACGAAGGAGCCGTAGCCGTCGTGGGTGTTGGCGAAGCTCTCGAAGGCGATCGCGGGCAGCTGCAGCCACGGGAAGGCGCCGTAGGGGCGGTTGAGCACGTTGACCCGGATCTCCTCCTTCACCACGTCGATCTGGTTGCGGAGGTTCTCCTCGGTGATGGCCGGCGCTGCCATGCGGTCGGCCTCGAGGAAGAGGGCGCGTTCGAGGGCCTCGGCGGGGAGTGCCTCGTAGTAGTTCGTGTAGTCCTGGTGGGTCGAGCCGTTGAAGGTGCCGCCCGCGGCCTGGACCAGGCGGGCGTGCTCCATCTTCGGGACGTTGGCCGAGCCCTGGAACATCAGGTGCTCGAAGAGGTGGGCGAAGCCGGTGCGGCCCTGGGGCTCGTTGCGCATCCCGACGCCGTAGGAGACGGTCACGGCGACGACGGGGACGCTGCGGTCGGGCGCCAGCACGACGCGCAGCCCGTTCTCGAGTCGGAAGCGCTCCACCGGGTGCCGGAGGGTGAGGTCGGCCCCAGCTGCAGTCACGTGCCCGACCCTAGCCGCGCCCGGGGACGCCGCGCCGGGCGACGGCGGAGGGTGCGACGGCCGTCACCCGCGGCTCCCCTGGCCGAGTGCGCAGTTGCGGTCGCCGACACGCGCGCACACGCCGCGCCGACCGACCCCAACTGCCCACTCGACGCAGGAAGCGGTCCGGAGGACCGCCATGTCACAGCACGTCGACGCCGTCGATGACCCGGTCGATGACGCCGTACAGCTCGGCGTGGGTGTTGGGGATCGAGAGGTAGAGCAGCGCCGGGGCGGGCCGGCCGACGTCGACCAGCAGCAGCGCGGCCCGCTCCCCCGTCGCGTCGTAGCCCTCGACGTCCCAGGAGAGGTCGAACTCCAGCAGGTGTGCGGGGGCGCCGTCCACGGTGCGCGCCTCGTCGCGCAGCACCTCCTGCTCGTGGGGGCTCGGGTAGTAGTTCAGCCGCACGCTGTCGGCGACCTGGGCGAGGGTCGGCTGCAGGCCGGCCGCGGGGTCGAACAGCGGCGACAGCGGCCCGGAGGTGCACTGGGCGATGAACGGCCCGCCGTCGGGCGTCACCTCCTGGGTGACCAGGTACTGCCCGGCCACCGAGGTCGTCTCGACGACGTCCTGCAGGTCGTACTCGAGCCAGCCCTGGCCGAGGTACGGGTAGGCGATGCCGGCGGCCTCGTCGACGATGCGCAGCGTGCCGGGTGGGAAGGCCGACCCGCTGGGCAGCGGGAGCGCGGTCGGGCCCGCGTCGTCGTCCACGCCGGTGGGCCGGCCGACGAGGAAGCCGATGAGGACGACGAGCACCAGCCCGAGCACCGACAGCCCGACCACCCACCCGGTGCGCCGCGGCGGCCGTCCCGGGCCCGGCGGCGGGGTGGGCGCGGGCGCGGACGTCGACTCGGCGGCGGGCGCCTGCACCGCCACACCGGGGCCGACGGGGGTGGTGACGTCGGACCAGCCGGCGCCGTTCCACCAGCGCACCATCCCGGGGGCGCCGTCGGGGTCGGGGTACCACCCCGGCGGCGCACTCGACGTACCGGTCACGGCGCCACCCTAGGTGCGCCGGCTGGGAGCCCCGGTCAGCGACGGTCGGCCGCGTCGTCCCACCACGAGACGAGCTCCCGCAGGCCGTCGTCCCCGCCGCCGCGCACCTCGGCGACGGCGAGGGTGCCCGTGTCGTCCCAGGTCCAGCGCAGCTGCGCGTCGCCCTCGGCGTCGACGGAGCAGGCCAGCCGGCCGACCACGCGGTCGTCGTCGCGCAGCTGCAGCCAGCCCTCCGGGTCCTCGCCGTTGCCGCACTCGTACTCGCTGTCGAGCAGGCGCAGCCCCTCCGCCTCCACGTGCGCGGCGAGGGCGGTGGTCGCGCCGTCCCCGGCGTAGAGCGTGTGGGTGCTCGCCAGGGCGCCGTCCTCGTCGGGGTCCCCGGCCGGGCAGTCGAGCCGTCCCAGCGTCCCGCCGTCCGCCGGTCCGGCCGTGCAGTCGGCGGGGTCGACCTCCTCGGGCAGGCTCACGGCGAGCAGCCGCTCGGCGACGCCGGAGACGTCGTCGGCGGCCGCGTCGGCCCGGCGGTCGGCGGTGACGAACAGCCCGGCGAGCACCAGCGCCGCGACGGTCGCGGCCGCGGCGAGCACCCACGGCAGCCAGCCGAGCCGGCGCCGGGACCGGCCGGCAGGCGTCGCGCCGACGAGGGTGGGCGCGGACGGCGTCGGGGCGGCGGTCGGCACCTGCCGGGTGGTCGATCGGCCGCCGTCGGCCGGGAGGGGCCCGATCGCCGTCGGGGCGTCGTCCCGCGGGGGCACCGGGACGCCGCTGCCGGTCAGCGCCGCCCGCGCGGCCTCGGCCAGGTCGCCGGCGCGCTGCCAGCGCCGGTCGGGGTGCTTGGCCAGGCCGCGCAGCACCACCTCGTCGAGGGCCGCGGGCAGCCCCGGGCGCAGGGACGACGGCGCCGGCGGGGGCTCGTGCAGGTGCGCGGCCATCACCCGCGCCGGGTCGCCCGGGGCGAACGGACGGCGGCCGGTGAGCAGCTCGAAGAGCAGGCAGGCCAGCGAGTAGACGTCGGCGCGGGCGTCCGGTGGCGTCGGGCCGAACCGCTCGGGGGCCATGTACTCGGTGCTGCCGACCGCGGTGCCGACGGCGGTCAGCGCCGGTCCGGGGCCGTCGTCGGCACCGCGGGCGACACCGAAGTCGGCGAGGTAGGCGAAGTCCTCCCCGGCGGCCGAGGTGGCCAGGTCCCACCCGTCGGCGCGGCCGACCAGCAGCACGTTCGACGGCTTGACGTCGCGGTGCACCAGTCCCCCGGCGTGGGCGGCGTCCAGGGCGCGGGCGACCTGGCCGACCAGGTCGACGGCGCGGGCGGGGTCCAGCGGCCCGGTGCGCCGCAGCAGCGAGTCGAGGTCCTCGCCGTCCACCAGCCGCATGTCGAGGAAGAGCTGGCCGTCGATCTCCCCGTACCGGTGGATGGGGATGACGTGCGGCTCGGTGAGGCGCGCGGCGATGCGGGCCTCGCGCCGGAAGCGGTCGCGGTACCCCTCGTCCTGGGCCCACTGCGGGTGCAGCACCTTGAGGGCGACGTCCCGCTGGTGGTCGTCGTCGTGGGCCCGCAGCACCTGCCCCATACCGCCGCGGCCGAGCACGCCGAGGACCCGGTAGGGGCCGAAGCGCCCGCCGTCCTGCTGCCCGGTCACTGTGCGCGCAGCGGCACGGTCGCGAGCTCCCGCCACAGGTGCGCGGCGGCCTCGGCGCCGCGGTACAGCATGGGCAGCAGCACCCGTTCGTTCGGCGAGTGGATGCGGTCGGTGGGCAGCCCGGCGCCGAGGAAGACCAGCGGCGCGCCCAGGACGTCGACCAGGTCGGCCTCCGGGCCGCTGCCGCCCTCGCGGGTGAACAGGACGTCGGCGGGGTCGCGGTCGAACGCCTGCCCGATGGCGGCGAGCAGCGCGGCCATCGCCGGGGAGTCCAGGTCGCTGGAGCACGGAGAGACGCCGCCGGCCGGGACGTGCACGTCGGCCTGGATCCCCGCCGGCAGGTTGGCGGCCACCCAGCCGCGCACCTGCTCGGCCAGGTCGGCGGGGCGCTGGTCGGCGACCAGCCGGAAGGTGATCTTGGCATGCGCCTCGGCGGGGATGATCGTCTTGTGGCCGGGGTCGGTGTAGCCGCCCCACATCCCGTTGACCTCCGCGGTCGGCCGCGCGCCGATCCGCTCGAGGGTGCTGAAGCCCTCCTCGCCGGTGGCGACGCGGGAGGCGGCGGGCCCGGCCAGCCAGGCGGCCTCGTCGAACGGCACGCGGGCCATGAGCTCGCGCTCGCGGTCGGTCAGCGGCCGGACCTTGTCGTAGAAGCCGGGCAGGGTGACCCGCCCGTGCTGGTCGTGCAGGCTCGCCAGCAGGGTCGCCATCGCGTGCAGCGGGTTGGGGACGCCGCCGCCGAACGAGCCCGAGTGCAGGTCGACGGCCGGGCCGCGCAGCGTGATCTCGGCGTCGGCCAGCCCGCGCATGGCGACCACGGCACTGGGGACGTCGGGGGCGGCCATCCCGGTGTCGCTGACCACCACGACGTCGCACCGCAGCCGGTCGGCGCGCTCGCGCAGCAGCGCGGCGAAGTGCGGCGAACCGGACTCCTCCTCGCCCTCCACCAGGACCTTGACGGTGACCGCCGGGGTGTCGCGGCCGGTGGCGACCAGGTGCGCGCGCATGCCGAGCAGGTGCATCGCGACGTTGCCCTTGTCGTCGATGGCGCCGCGGGCGTGCAGCTCCGGGCCGTCGGCGCCCTCGACGCGGGTCGGCTCGAACGGGGGGTGCTCCCACAGCCCCAGCGGGTCGACCGGTTGCACGTCGTGGTGGCCGTAGACGAGGGCGACCGGCGCACCGTCGTCGGCCGAGGGCCACTCGGCGTAGACGGCGGGGGCGCCGGGGGTCTCCCAGACCTCCACGACGGGGAAGCCGGTGCGGCGCAGCGCGGCGGCCAGCCACTCGGCGCTGGCAGCGACGTCGGGGGCGTGCGCGGGGTCGGCGGAGATCGAGGGAATCCGCAACCACGCGTCGAGGTCGGCGTGCAGGTCGTCGAGGTGCGCGCGGACGAAGTCGCGTTCCGGGCTGCTCACGACTCCCGACGGTAGCGTCGCGACCATGGCCGGACAGCTGCTGCGGGTGGACGTCGGCGACCTCACGTTCGACGTCCGGGCCGACGGGCCGGACGACGGCCGCCCGGTGCTGCTGCTGCACGGCTTCCCGGAGACCTCGGCGTCGTGGGCCGCGGTGACCCCGCAGCTGACCGCGGCGGGGCTGCGCACCTACGCCGTCGACCAGCTGGGCTACTCCCCCGGCGCCCGCCCGCTGGACGTCGACTCCTACGCGCTGACCAACCTCGCCCAGGTCACCGCCGACCTGATGACGGCGATGGACGTGCCCGTGGCCGACGTCGTCGGGCACGACTGGGGCGCCAACGTCGCCTGGGCCCTGGCCGCGTGGCACGAGGACCGGGTGCGCTCGCTGACCGCCGTCTCGGTGCCGCACCCCACGGCGTTCACCACCGCCTTCCGCTCCGACCCGGAGCAGAGGGAGCGGTCGGCCTACATCCAGCTGTTCTGGCAGGAGGGCAAGGCCGAGGAGGTGCTGCTGGCCGACGACGCCCGGCGGCTGCGGCGGATGTTCGGGGACGCCGTCCCGGCCGAGGCCGTCGACGAGTACGTGGCCGTGCTGTCGGCTCCGGGCGCGCTGACCGCCGCGCTCAACTGGTACCGGGCGATGAGCTCGGCCACGCCGGTGGACGACGTGACCGTGCCGACCACCTACGTCTGGAGCGACGACGACGTCGCGATCGGACGGCGGGCCGCGGAGGGCTGCGCCGAGCACGTCGCCGGCGACTACCGCTTCGTCGAGCTGGCCGGGGTCTCGCACTGGATCCCCGAGCAGGCCCCGGAGCAGCTGGCGGTCGCGATCCTGGACCGCATCGCCTCCACCTGAGAGAGGCCCCCCTGCCCCCCGCCACTCGTAGAACTGTCTCTTATACACATACCCGAGCCCACGCGA
>NZ_NVPT01000170.1 GCF_002802985.1 Geodermatophilus chilensis
CTGCGCGGCCACATCGCCTCCCGCGGCGCACCCGCGCCGATCCAGGTCGGCAAGCGGTGGGTGGTGGAGCGGGCCAACTCCTGGCTCAACGACTTCGGCCGCCTGCGCCGCTGCACCGAACGCCGCAAAGACTGTGTCGACGCCTACCTGGCCCTGGCGGCGGCCATCGTCACCGTCCGTGCTCTACGGCGGGCCGCCTGGTACCTCTACCGCTGGGATACCCGACCAAGATCACCGCGGATCCGTTGACCTACTGGCGGGAGCTCTAAGCAGCCACTCGCCGCCTACCTCTCCGAGTGGCTCGAGGGCCAGCGGCTGGCACCCGGGACGCTCGCCAGCTACCGGGAGAACGTGCGCCTGCACATCGCGCCCCACCTGGGTGCCACACCGATGGACCGCTCTCCGGCACGGCAGTCGATGGATGGATGCGCACGCTGGAGGCCTCGGGTCGCGCCGACGGTCAGGGCGGCCTGTCACCCCGCACGGTGCGTTACGTCTTCACCTTCCTCCGGTCAGCACTCGGCGACGCGGTCAAGCACGGCCAGCTCGCGGTCAACCCCACCGACCGGTCCACCCCACCGAGCCCGTCGCAGGCCCGGCCGCCCGAGATGCACGCGTGGACGGCGCCCGAACTCGCCCGGTTCCTGAGGTGGGCCGACGAGCACGACTCCGATGTGGCCATGGGCTGGCGGTTGCTCGCCTTCACCGGGATACGTCGCGGTGAGGCGCTGGCGCTGCGTTGGCGGGACGTCGACCTAGACGCCGGACGGATCGCCGTCCGACGCAGTGTGGGCGTGGTCAAGGACAAAGGGAAGGGCGAGCGCCTCGTCGAAGGCGCGACCAAGACCGGTCAGTCCCGCGTCGTCGAGCTGGACGCCGGCACGGTCGCGGTCCTGCGCGCCTACCGTGCGGTGCGCGGCTCACTGGCGCTGGACCTGGTCCGGGACACCGCTCTGGTGCTCGGCACCCTGGACGGCAGCCACCGTCACCCCGAGCGGTTCTCGCGCCAGTTCGTCGCGCACGTCGTCCAGGCTCGTAGGGCGTTGGGGGAGGAGCTGTTACCGGTGATCCGGCTGCACGACCTGCGGCACACCCACGCGCCCCTGCTGCTGGCGGCCGGCGAGCCGGTCAAGGTCGTGTCCGAACGACTCGGCCACGCGAACGCGACCATCACGCTCACCGTCTACCAACACGTCCACCCCGGCATGGGACGGCAGGCGGCCGACCGGTTCCCCGCGCTGCTCGACGGCTGACGCTGATACCGCGTAGGAGCCGCGAAGTATCACGGCAGTATCACGAGGCCCTTTTAGGGCCAAAACGGATGCACCCCGGGCTCCTGAACTGCAGGAACACCGGGGTGAGACTGTGTCCGAGGGGCGACTCGCTACATACGCACACGCCTCGCAGTCGTCGACCGAGCGACATCCTGAAGGCCGCGGGCCCGTTACCTGTAGACGTCGGCGCGGTGCGAGATCCGCACGACCCTGACCAGGATCTCGTCGTCGTGGACGGAGTAGATGACGCGGTACTGACCCCGTCGCGCGGACCAGTAGCCCTCGAGCTCAAACCGCAACGGCTTGCCGACCTGGTACGGGTCAGCGGCGAGCGGTCCGTACAGGAAGTCGACGACGGCCACGGCCACCGCCTCGGGCAGATCCCGCTCGATGGCCCGCTTGGCGGCAGCTGACAGGACGACGGTGTAGACGCGCGGCTCGCTCACCCGTGGCGGGCCGCGAGGGCGGCGCGGACCTGGGCCTCGTCGTAGCTCTCGCCGTCGCGCATCTGCGACTCCGCCTGCCGGATCTGCGCCACGGTCTCGGGGTCGGAGAGGACCTCCAGGGTCTCCATCAACGACTCGTAGTCCTCGACGGCGAGGATGACCGCTACCGGGCTGCCGTTCTTGGTCACGGTCACCCGCTCGTGGGTTCCGGTGACCTCGTCGATGATCTGGCTGAAGTGGGCCTTGACCGCGGCCAGCGACTGCGTCGTCATGACCAGGATTATGGTCAACTGGCGCATCGTCGATCAATGTTTAAATCCAGGAGGCCGATCTGGCAGGCCGCGTGTCCCCGACGCCATGCGAGCGGCTCCGTGACGAGTGTGATCCAGCCGCCGGCGGCCACGGGCAGGCTCCGAGTTTCGTCGAGGTCGTCGTGCAGAGCGTCTGCCTACTCGTCGTCGCGCTCGCTCGTCCGGGACGTGCCTGGCCGGACAGGGCCAAGGCGAGATGCCACACGTCCTGGGCATCAGTGGTGAGGACACCAGCCGCTGCTCGCGCTCGTCGATCCCCACGGCGGTCAGCGGTCCGGCGGACCACCGGCGGCGATCCGGGCTCGTGGATCGGCGTGCCCGTCAGGCCGGCGTCGGGCACGACCAGCGCTCCTCTCGTCGAGCGGCCGGTGATGATCAGGCCATGACATCGCGCCGCCGAGGCCTGTACCGCAGCGAGGCGGCCCGCCGCGACATCCGGGACTGGTGCGACCGGCGCCTCGCCGGCTGGATCACGCCGCACCAGCGGGCTGAACCGCCCCGAGTTCAGCGGAGGCTCGGTTCTGCCGGTTGGTCCTCGGTGAGGCCGGCGATCTGACGGTAGTAGTTGTCCTCGTACTCGACCGGCGGGATGTCGCCGCAGGCGCTGCGGAGGCGTCGGTGGTTGAACCAGTCGACGTACTCCAGCGTCGCGAGTTCGACGTCGTCGAGGCCGCGCCAGGGGCCGCGGCGGCGGATGAGCTCGGTCTTGTACAGGCCGATGAGGGACTCGGCGGCGGCGTGTGGTAGGAGTCCCCGCGCGAGCCGGCGGAGGTGACCGCGCCGGCCTCGGCCAGCCGTTCGGTGTAGCGGATGGCCAGTACACGTCGCTGGCGTTCACCGAGGCGCTGACCGAGGCCGGGACCGCCGGCTCGATCGGCTCGGTCGGTGACGCCCTAGACACCGCGCTGATGGAGTCGACCATCGGCATGTACAAGACCGAGCTGATCGACCGGCAGCGGTCCTGGACCAGCCGGTCGGCCGTTGAGCGGGAGACCGCCGCCTGAGTCCACTGGTTCAACACCGAACGCCTGCACTCTGCGATCGGCTACCGACCGCCGGTGGAGTTCGAGGCCAACTACCGTGACACCACCGCCACCCCGGCCCTCGAGGTGGCTTGAACCCGGCCTCCATAGATCCAGGACGGTTTGAAGCCCTGGAGGCGGCCACCGGGCGGGTCACCGACGCCTGCACCGAACGGCATCGCCACCAGGAGTTCCTCGCGTTCCTGAAGCAGGTCGCCGCCGCCTATCCCCGCCGGCAGCTGCATGTCGTGGTCGACAACTACGCCACCCACAAACACCCCGCGGTCCGGGCCTGGCTGGCCGGTCACCGACGAGTGCGCCTGCACTTCACGCCGACCTCGGGCTCGTGGCTGAACCTGGTCGAGGTGTTCCTCTCCATCATCACCCGCCAGGCGCTGCGCCGCGGCAGCTTCCCGACCGTGGCTGACCTCATCGCCGCCATCGAGCGGTTCATCGCCGCCTGGAACGACCGCTGCACCCCGTTCACCTGGACCAAGGACCCCGACACGATCATCGCCAAGGCCACCAATCCACGGCATCGCAAGACACAAACCACGTCAGATGCGGAGCACTAGCAATCTCCTAGTGAAAGGCAAGTTCAGCGTCCGTCACAAGCTCGAGCCGTGCCAAGCGTGCTGCTGCCTGTGGGTCAAGGAGCGTGGTCTTCATTGCCGCGCGCTTGCTCGGCGCGTGGGAGCACCCCATGCAGGACGTCGCCGTCGCCGTCGTACGAGTACCCCGGCTCGCGGACGACGGAGATGTTCCCACGCTGCTCGAAGATCACGTAGCGGACCTCGGACAAATCCCGGATGTTGTGCTTGCGCAGCAGTCCGTACAGGTCGGCGTTGGTGAGCCCGCTGCGCCGCATCTCTCGGTCCAGCACCTGCCCATGCGCCACGAGCAGGCGTGGGACGTGGTCGATAAGCGCCGCCACCGCCGGAAATCGGCGGGCACGGGTCAGGACGCTGTGAGCGCAGAGGACGGTCACCAGGGTGATCGCGCCGGCGAAGTAGCTCGCGTCGCTTGCGTTCGGGACTCGACCGACGACCGCGCCGACGGCAACCGCAGCGACGAAGTCGAACGGCGACATCTCGGCGAGCGTTCGTCGCTCGCCGACGCGAAACCCGATGACCGCGGTGAGGTAGAGAGCGAGCGCCTTCGCCGCGACCCACACCAATTCGCCGGGGTGACCGATGATGTAGTCCACCCGACTCGCCTCCCCTGTCGTTGTCGTACCCGGCGCGCGAGGGCCGCCCGACCGTCGGCACCGCGGTCGGCGTCTACGGCCTGGGACCTCGCTGATCATCCGGTTCGTCCCCGCAGGTTCGCGTCGCCACGCGGTGGGGTTCCCCCGGCGCGACGGGACGAGTGGCCTAGCCCTCGACCGACCGGCGGTAGCTCGCCGAGTCCAGCAGAGACTCGAACTCATGAGGGTCGTGGGGGCGCAGCCTGATGATCCAGCCCTGGCCGTACGGGTCGCTGTTCACATGGTCCGGCGCGGTCTGCAGGTTCGTGTTCACGGCGAGGACCTCGCCGGAGCAGGGGGCGTACACCTGCGACGACGTCTTGTTGGACTCCACCTCGCCGAACGGAGCGTTCTTCTCGACGGAGTCGCCCACCTTGGGGAGGTCGATATACACGATCTCGCCCAGCTCGTCCTGTGCGAAGTCGGTGATGCCGACGACCGCAGTGCCGTCGGGCTCCACGCGCAGCCACTGGTGCTCCGACGTGTAGCGAAGCTCATCCGGAAACTCCACCTAGCCGCCCTCTCCTGACCGCATCCGACCGCCTCCACCATCGACTCCGATCGCACGAGCCCCTGGAGCTATTGCTCGCCGCGGCCCTGCGAGCGCGGCCGTCATCGCGCCACCCCGTACGCCGCCCCGCTGACCGTCTCGTCGTCCGATGCCGCCATCCGGTCCTTGACTCGCACGAGCAGGCCGGCAACCGATGTCTCGCCCCAGAACCAGCGGTGAATCTCGTCCGACGTCACCCCGGGCTGCATCGCCATCTTGGCCTCTGAGAACATCGCGCGCAGGTCGAGGGAGCACAGACGGATCCACTCGGCGAGCGAGACGTCGGGCGGGCGTTCTCGCATGTCGGCGTCCTTGCCGTTGGCGTAGTCCTCGAGAAAGCGGATGATGGCCCGGAACCGCGACGGCGGTACGCGGGTGACACCGACGCTCGTCGCGCCGTGCTGCTCCACCCACTTGGTGTAGTACTGCCGCACCCTGGTCGTCTCTGTCGCCGGGTCGGCATCACAGCGCCGGACGGAACCCGGTTCCGTCGCCACCTCCGAGTACTGCTCGGGGGCACCGCGCTGCTCGACGTACTCCGGGTCGTGGAAGTCGGCGAGGACCGGCCCGTCGTGCTCGAGAAGGGCAAGAGCCGCGCCGAGAACGCGATGCTGATGCTCCGGGTTGCGCGGCTTCCCCAGGGTGGCGCCGAACGGGTACGGGACGTAGACGGCGCGGGGCGGCTTCACCGTCTCGACGTGTTCGCGGACCAAGGCCAACATGGTCGTGACCAACCCGGCGTGTTCCAGAACGCGTGCGAGCACACAGACCGTGTGTGTGCACCACGGCTAGGTGGGCGTGAGGACGACGACGTCGACGCCCTCACCAACCAACCGCTGGGCGACCTCCGGCCCCGTCTGCTGCTTGACTACGGACAGGTCGTTCTGTGCGCCCATGAACGAGTAACAGTGCGGCGCGACGGCGCCGACGGCGCCGGGGCCAGCGAGCTCGCGGACGCGGTCGAGCGGGAAGACGACGTTGAGGTCCTGCTGCATGGGGACCCGGTCGAAGCCGATGCTGGTGTGGCTGACGACGAGGTCGCTGAGGTGGGCGTCGGCGGGAATGACGCGATAACCGGGGTCGAACTTCCGGAACGGCTTGTCGTCGCGGCAGTGCAGGCCGGCGGACGTGACCAACGCGACGGTGCAGTCGCTCAACGGCTTGGACAGCGGCGTGAACGGGGCCGCCTCGTTGCGGTCGACCGGAAGCGCGAGGATCGAGTTTCGGGACAGGTCCGACAAGGTGTCGAGCCGTGGCATCGCCGGTGCCTCCCTAGCTCGGTTCGGGTACCGGGAAGTGCGACCGTGACGCTGCCGCCGGGCCGTCGAGGCACTCCGTGACGTGCACGATGCTGATCGTGATGTCGGCGATGAAACGCTGGTACATGAACAGAACGCCGGTGAGGCCGGCAAGCTCCGCCGGCGTACATGCCGACGCCAGCTCGGTGCGCTCCACACCGACCGGCTCGGGTAGGCCTTGCGCGAGCTCCCGGGCGCGGACGACGAGCTCCCGAGCCTTCGCGTCGTAGCCCTCGGTCCGCACCACCGGGGCGAGGATCTCGTCGGTTACCGACTCGAGGAGGTCCGGCCAGTGCGCGAGCACGCGGAAGTCGCTGGCGGGGCCGTGGTGGTAGTGAATGTCCGCCACGCGCTTGAGCAGTGTCTGGAGCTGGACCGAGGCTTGTTCCGGATCGACGAGCGGCAGGAGCGGGTCCATCCCCTCGGGGTGGCCCTTCGGCACCGCGGCGCGGAGGTCGTCCGGGACCTGGGCGCCTCCGGCGGCGCGCATCTGGAAACGTTCGCTCCACGCAGTCAGCAACAGCAGGTACTTCGGGTTGCCGTAGTTCAGCTCGTTCAGGACCCGCCGGACAGTGTCGACCCGGTCGTCGTCCCACCCCGCGCTCCGCAGCCGTTCCCTCAGGTCCAGCGCCGGCTCGACACCGAGAAGAGACCGCTCGCGCAACTCGTCGGCGGCCTGCTCGGCGTACCGGGTGCCGAACGCGCCGGCGCTGCGGCGCCACGCGAGAGGCAGAAAAGCCGGGAACGTGGCGAGGACACGGCACGCGAACGCGACCCACGGAACGCGCAGCGTCAGCCGGATGTCGTCGTATGTCGCCTCGAGCTCCCCCGCGGCATCCCCGTGGTCGACCTGGGGGAAGTGCGCGAACGTCGTCATCCGAACCCTCCTGGTGGACGCCACCCGCCGCGGCATCCGAGCACGTGCCTGCGGCGTCAGGCCTGGCCGTCCTTCTCCAGGACGTCGGCCAGCTCGATCAACGATCCGACGACCATCTGCGGGGGCGGCCGCAGCGTGTCGAACAGTCCACCGGACCGGTCCACCCAAGTGGCCTGCATACCGGCCGACTCCGCGCCGATGTCGTCGAACGGGTTGGAGGAGATGAGGCGGATCTCCCCGATCGGCCGGCCGAGCCGCTCCGCGACGCGACCGTACGTCTTGGGCGAGGGCTTGAAGGCCTGGACCTCGTCGACGCTCACGAAGCCGTCGAAGTACGGCCGGAGTCCGGCGGCGTCCATGAGGGCGTCGAGCATCCGGGGGGACCCGTTCGAGAAGACGACCATGGCGTGGCCCAGCTGCTGCAGCCGGCTCAGGCCCGGCTCGACGTCGGGAAACCGCTCCAGGTCGTTGTACTGCGCCATGAGCGCGTCCTTCTGCTCGGCCGTGAGCTCTCGGCCCGCTGTCGCCAGCGCGTAGTCGAGCGACTTGCGCGTCAGCTGTTCGAAGTCTTCGTACCGCTCCATCGCGGTCAGCCGAAAGCTGTACTCCAGCTGCTTCTGCCGCCACACCTCCGCAATGCGCAGCGCCTGGTCGGGCACGTACTGCTCAAGGCGGGTCCAGATCCGGATCGGGTCCACCAGAGTGCCGTACATGTCGAAGGCGAGCGCCTCGCGGCCGGGCATCTGCATTCCTTCCTCGTTGTCGGACTAGGCCTCGGCGCCGACGCCGGTCTGCGCGCGGAACACGACCTCGTCGAACCGCTTGTTCGAGCCGTCGTCGGGCCGCTGCAGCAGCGTGCCGAGCACCGCGCCGAGGAACCCCAGCGGCATGCTGAGCACGGTGGGGTTGACGAGGGGGAAAACGGCGTTCGCGCCCTGGAACGCGGGCCCGAGGAAGGCGAGCCCGACCGCGGAGACGAGCCCGAACGTCACTCCCCCGATCACTCCGTAGGCGTTGAAGCGCCGCCAGAACAGCGACAGCGCGACGATCGGGAAGTTGCAGCTCGCCGCGACCGCGATGGCCAGGACCACGAGGACGGCGACGTTGAGGCCCTGCGCGAGCAGCCCGAGCGCGATCGCCACGGCGCCGACAGCGAGCGTGGACATCCGCGCCACCCGCACCTGCGTCCGCTCATCCACGTGACCGCCCTTGATGACGTTCACGTAGACGTCGTGCGCTATCGCGCCGGCGGTCGCGAGAGTAAGCCCGGCGACCACCGCGACGATCGTGGCGAATGCGACCGCCGAGACGAACGCAAGGAACACCTGGCCGCCGACACTGCCCGGCCCCCCAGCGAGGTGCTGTGCGAGCAGCGGTAGCGCGAGATTGCCCCCCTTGTCGGCCTGGAGGATGTTGTCGCGCCCGACGTA
This sequence comes from Geodermatophilus chilensis, assembly GCF_002802985.1. GTDB lineage: Bacteria > Actinomycetota > Actinomycetes > Mycobacteriales > Geodermatophilaceae > Geodermatophilus > Geodermatophilus chilensis. Next base: position 8,455 of record NZ_NVPT01000170.1, read on the forward strand.
GTACGCGGCGGCGAAGCCGATGAGCGTTGTCGCCATGAAGAACGCACCGGCCAGGAACATCACCCAGATGACCGACTTTCGCGCCGTCTTCGCATCGCGAACCGTGTAGAACCGGATCATGACGTGCGGAAGTCCCGCGGTGCCGAACGCAAAGCCAAGGCCGAGGGAGAGTTGGTCCCACGGGTTCTTCAGGTAGTTGTTCGGCGACAACAACTGCGCGCCGTACCTGGACTCGATGCCGTCGAACAGGGCCACCGGGTTGAAGCCGAACTTGGCGAGAATCCAGAATACGAGGACGGCGGCGGCCGCCAGCAGCAGCACTGCTTTGACGATCTGCACCCACGTCGTCGCGAGCATCCCCCCGAAGGCCACGTACAGCACCATCGCGACCCCCGACAACACGACGGCCGTGCTGTAGGGGATGCCGAGCAGAAGCTTGGCGAGGGCTCCTGCTCCGACCATCTGCGGGATTAGGTACGCCAGATTGACCACGACGGTGCCGACGACCGCCGCAAGCCGGGCCTGCGGGCGCTGCATGCGGTAGGCGATGACGTCGGCCAGCGTGTACTTGCCGGTGTTGCGGAGCGGCTCGGCGATCACCAGCAGGACCAGGAGGAACGCCACCAGTGCCGCGACGGCATAAAGCGAGCCGTCCATTCCGTAGAGGGCGACGAGCCCGCTGAAGCCCAGGAAGGCCGCCGCGCTCATCCAGTCGCCCGCGAGCGCAAACCCGTTCTCCGCCGCGCCCAGCTGGCGCCCTGCGGTGTAGAACTCGCTCGCGGTCCGGGTACGGCGCGCAGCCCAGTACGTGATCCCGATCGTCACGCCCAGGATGACGAGGAAGATCGCGATCGTCAGGAACCTCATCGCTTCGACGCCTGTCCGGTTGCGTCCGCCGCCACGCTGGCCGCCTTGGGGTCGAAAATGGTGTTCGCCACTCGCACGTAGACGAGCGCGAGGATCCACACGACCACGTAGATCGCGATGATGAGCAGGTAGCCGACGTTCACAGCACCAACGACGCGCCGGGCCATGAACCCCGGGGCGAAGCCGGCGAGCAGGGTGATCCCCAAGTAGAACCCGAGGTAGAAGACGATGACCGGGACGAGGAACCGCACCTTGATCGCAATCAGGTCGCGGAACGACTGGTCTCGCACTGCCGCCGTCCAGTCGATGTCCGAGTCGGCGGAACCGCCGCCCGGCACCGCCGCGGGATCGCTCCTGAGGATCTCCGCGAGCACCGGGACGACCTCCCCCGTGCGCCCCGGCACGAGGACCACGGGGATGTCGTCGGAGTGCCGCCGTATGCCCTCCGCAACACTGCCCACCTTGTCCCCCCCGAACGGGCGGGGGCCGGTCTCCCCAGCGATGATCGTGTCAGCGCCTACGCGCCGGGCGGTCTGCACGATTGCGTCGACGATCGCCCCCCGCACCTCGTGGGTGTGCACGGGCACGCCGGCCTTCTCGGCGAGGTAGCGGGCTGCCTCGAGCCCGTCGACGGGCCGCGCGTGCAGCGTCTCGAGGCTCGTCTCCGCGAACTCGACCTGGAGATCGGACTCGGGGGTCGCGACGTGCACCGCGTGCAGCTGCGCGCCCCGCTCCCGCGCCAACTCGATCGCCCTCAGCGTGGCGCCCAACGCCGATATCGAACCGTCCGTCGCCAGCAGCAGCGCCGGCGCTTCCGAGTCCATCCGCACCCCTGACCTGGCGTCCATTGCCGGGACCGATCACTTCGCGCCCGGTCAGTATCGAGGCCGCCTACGCGGAGGCGCAACCACTTGCATGGGCTGGCTGAGAAGGAGGGAGCCGACCACGAGTTGGCAGACGCCGCGAGGGGATGCGACGACCCGGTGTGCATCAGCCGGTGTCCGAGGGGCGACTTGCTACATACGCACACGCTTCGGGCCCGTGGTCCGGTGAACGGCTGTCGGGCCCACAGCACCCCGTCACCTGTCGGGAGTCGCCCCCTTGTCCCGGACCGCGGACCACTCGACGATGTATTTCCGAACAGTGGACGAAAACGAGTTGCC
>NZ_NVPT01000171.1 GCF_002802985.1 Geodermatophilus chilensis
GCGGGGCCACCTCGGGGTGCTCGCCGACCGGGACCGCCGGGTGCTGCTCGGCGCCTGGGCCGTCGGGCCGCAGGCCAGCGAGTGGATCCACACCGCAGCGCTCGCCGTCCGCGAGCAGATCCCGATCGACCGGCTCCTCGACCAGGTCGCCCAGTTCCCCACCTACACCGAGGGCTACCTCGAAGCCCTGCAGAAGCTGGACCTGTCAGGGCCGGGCCGCTGAGACCATGCACTCGCAGCGACCAGGAACGTGACCGAACCAAGGCCGCTGACGGGGCGGGCGCCAATCCGTCTTCCGTCTCGACCCGCCATTGCTGCTACTACTCGACAATTCCAGGAGGACGGTCATGACCGTTGACGTCTTTTTCGATTACACCTGCGGGTTCTCCAACCGTGCCCGGCACTGGCTCGACGCGCTGACTGACCCGCAGATCAGGTGGCGGCCGTTCTCTCTGTTGCAGCAGAACCACCGCGACGAGGCGGTGTTCGAGCAGGCCGGGTACGCCGACAACGTCTCGTTGATCGCGCTGGCGGTGCACGAGCAGGTCCGAGCCGACGGTGGGGACGTCGACGGCTATCGGCGACGGATGTTCACCGCCTGGCATGAGGAGCCCGGGCGGCTGACCACCGACGACATCGTCGGGTTCGGCCGGGACGCCGGGCTGCGGCGGTTCGACCGCGAGGCCGGATTCGCCGCAGTCGCTGCCGAACACGCCGCAGGCGAGAAGCTCGGCGTGTTTGGCACTCCCACGCTCAGCCTGGCCGACGGTCAAGCGATCTTTGTCAAGCTCGACGCCGTTCCGGGAACCGAGCGGGCCCGGCGGCTGTGGGAAGCGGTGCACGACCTCAGCGTCGCGGGGCCCGAGCTACGGGAGTGGCAGCGGGTCACCGCGTCCGGTGCGCCTAACCGAAGTAGATGACCGGCGATGGAGGGGGCATCAGCGGTCGGCTCCGTGGGCTGGGCGATCAGGAAGGTGTGGAAACCCGCAGTGCTTCACGCACCGCCTCCTCGGAGCGTCCCACCACGGTGGTGCCGTCGTCGGCGGTGATCAGCGGCCGCTGGATGAGCAGCGGATGGGCGGCCATGACCTCGAGCCAGCGTCGGCGGTCCCGCGGCAGCCGCACGAGGTCCAGCTCGGCGGCGAGGGGCTCCTGCATGCGGGCGACGTGCCAGGGTTCCAGGCCCAGCCGGCGCAGCACCGCGTCCAGCTCCTCGGCGGTCGGCGGGTCGTCGAGGTAGCGGCGGACGGTGTAGTGCGCTCCCGCCTCGTCGAGCAGCTCGGTGGCCGCCGCGCACTTCGAGCACGACGGGTTGATCCAGATCTCCACGGGCCTCTTCCCCCGTCGGTCAGGGCGCGGGGAGCTCGGCCGGCGCCTGCTGCGCCACGTAGCCCCCGCCGCCACCGCCACCGGGGTCTCCACAGCCGGTCAGGGCCAGGCTCAGCAGCGCGACCAGGCCGGCGAGTGCGGTCCGGAGAGGGGTCGAGCGGCGTCGAGGGCGGTCAGGGGTTGCCAGGTGCTGGGTCATCAGTTCCTCTTCCGGTCAGGGTCGGCGGACGTCTGCGGTTGCCCGGCCACTTGGTCGTCGGGCTCATCCCCTGCAAGGGTCGGCGGCTCCAGGTCGACGCGCACGGTGAGCAGGTCGGTGCCCATCAGGCGCACGACGGCGGCGTTGAACCTGCGGCCGATTCGACGCTGGCGCTCGCGTGCGTCGTCCTCGGGGAGGACGACCGCGGTTCCCGTGCGCCATCTCCTGCCGACCTTGATCCGCACCCGGGGGTCGGCTTCGAGGTTGCGCACGTAGGCGGCGCTGCGGCCGTGCTCGGTGACGATCCAGAAGGTGTCGCCGTCCAGCCCGTTCCCCACGGGGGTGCGGCGCGGCAGTCCCGACTTGCGCCCGGTGGTCTCGAGCAGGGCGTATCCGGGCGGCGCGATGCCCCGCTCGATAGCTCTGCGCATGACCGGGTTGACGACGGTGCGGGCCAGTGCCGTGGTGAGCCGCCGTTTCCGGTCGCGTATCACCCGGCCGCCTTCCGGTCCAGGAGGGGCCGCACGGACGGAGCCGGCTCGAGGATGCGGTCGAGGTTGGCGAGGGCGCGGTCGAAGGTGTGCTGCAGCCACCAGCGGCCGAGCAGCAGCAGCGTCCGATCGAGCAGGGACGCGCGCTCCGCGGCCGCCCGCAGGGTGACCCGCGACCCGCCGTCCTTCCCGACGGCGATCTCCCAGGCCACCCGCCCGGTGGTGCGCCTGCCGATGTCCGCGCGTCCGGCCAACCGCCCGGGACGGGTCGCGGTGGGCGGGCGGGCCGAGAGCACGCGGGTCCGTGCCTCCCGGCTGATGCCGAGCGGGCCCGTGAGCCGCACCCGGCCCCCGCGGGGGCCGCTGCCCTCGTCGCCGTCCAGGCCGCGCAGTTCCACGAAGCGGTCCTCCAGCAGCCAGTGGTTGCGCAGGTCGGCGAGGAACTCGAAGACCCGTTCCGGGGCCGTGCCCACGGAGCGGACCGCGACCACCTCGCCGGCGCGCCCGGCCCGCGCGGCCAGCACCGACCCGACCACGGCGCCGTAGGCGACGTGGTCGGCCAGCTGGGGGAGGACGGGCAGCCTACGGATTCGCGGCAGGCGACGCCCGACCAGGCCCAGGTCGAGTGCGGCGATGGCGGCGCCGGCCAGCCCACCGGACAGCCCCGCGGCCAGCATGGTGCGCCGGGCGGGAAGGGTCGCGGCGAGGACCAGCGCCCAGCCCAGGGACATGCCGGCGTGGACCAGCGCCGCCGCCGGCAGCAGCCGGGAGGCGCGCTGCTCGTCGCGCAGGAGCACGGTGCCGGCGGCGAGGGATGCCTCCAGGGGGTCGCCACCGATGCGCACCGCGGACAGCGTCGAGGGCAGGCCGCTGACCACCGCGGCGACCCCTCCGGCGAGCACCGCATTGGTCAGCGACCGGCCTGGCGTGCCGGTGCGGCTGCGGAACTCGGCCCTACGAACTCCATCGTCGAGCCGGTGGTCGTCCTGGTGGTGCGGAGTCGGGCGGCGCAGGCGGTTCATCGCTCTCCGATCGGTGGGCGGCTCAGCGCGGAGGCTGGTGCGCCGTGGTGAGGGACAGGAACTCCTGCCGGGTGCGTCCGTCCTCGCGGATCAGGCCGCGCAGGGCCGAGGTGGTGGTGCGGGAGCCGGTGGCGCGCACGCCGCGCAGCGACATGCAGGAGTGCTCGGCCTCCAGCACAACGCCCACCCCGCGGGGCCGCAGCGCCTTCTCCAGGCGGTCGGCCACCTGGGCGGTGAGGCGCTCCTGCACCTGCAGCGCGCGGGCGTAGGTCTCCACCACGCGGGCCAGCTTGGACAGCCCGACGATCCGCTCCCCGGGCAGGTACCCGACGTGGGCCCGGCCGGTGAAGGGCAGCAGGTGGTGCTGGCACAGCGAGGTGAACGGGATGTCCCGCGCCAGGACGAGCTCGTCGTAGCCCTCGTCGTTGGCGAAGGTCGTCATGCCGAACGGCGCCGGGCTCAGCAGTTCGGCGTAGGCGGCGGCGACCCTGCGGGGGGTGTCCTGCAGGTGGTCGGCGTCGGGGTCCTCTCCGAGCGCCACCAGCAGCTCGCGGACCGAGCGGGCCGCGGCCGGCAGGTCCACCCTGCCGCCGACCGCCGGAGCCGCAGGCCGCAACGAGGCCTGCGGCCCGGCGGGGGCCGTCATCGACGGGAGGTGGCGGGGGCGGCCGCGCTGCTCTTGCCCAGGACCAGTCCGGCGGCGAGCATGCCCAGGCCCAGAGCGAGGTGCAGCAGGTTGTCGGCGGCGTTGACCGGCACGAAGTTGGCCGGGCTGTCGTGTCCGACGAGGAAGCCGTACACGGTGAGCACCAGGTACGTCGCGCCCGCGCCGACCAGGAAGCCGCGGGCACCGGCGAAGCTGCGGGATGCGGCAATCCCGATGACGCCGAACAGCAGGTGGACGACGTTGTGCAGCACGCTGACCTGGAACAGGCCCAGCAGGTGGGCCTCGGAGTGCCGTCCGGCGAAGGACAGGTCGGAGTAGCCGCTGGTGATGCCCGGCACGAAGCCGAGGATGCCGACGAGCAGGAAGGCGGCGCCGGCGAGCAGGGCGACGAGCTGGACGGGGTGGCGGTTCTTCACGGGGATCTCCTTGATCGGGTGGGTGGGGTGGAGCGGTCAGGAGGTGCTGGTGTCGTGCCGGTCGGCCACCGGCAGGGGCCGGGGGGCGAGGTCCTTCTTCGCCGGTCCGCGCAGGACCTGGCCGGTGGGGGAGAAGCGGGCGCCGTGGCAGGGGCAGTCCCAGGCGGTGTCGGCGGAGTTCCACTCGACGAGGCAGCGGGCGTGGGTGCAGACCGGTGAGACGCCGTGCAGCCCGCCGTCGGGGTCCTTGTAGACGGCGATCTTCTCGCCGGCGACGTCGAGCACCCGGCCCTCCCCGGCGGCGAGCTCCTCCAGCGGAGTGGCTGCCGCGACGGTGAACCGGGCGCGGACGAACTGGCGCGCGTAGTTCAGTCCCTCCGCCAGGAAGCCGGTCTTCCTGGCTCCGCCGGTGGAGGCCGGTCGAGTAGCCGCCTCGGTCAGCGGCACGTCGGGGTCGGCCAGCTGGTCGGGATCGACCTGCGCCCGGGAGCGGATGAGCGCCTCGATGTCGTCGCCGACGTCCCAGACGTTGACGTTCATGCCGGCCAGCACCCGGTCGTCCTGCAGCCAGAAGGCCAGGAACTCCCCGCTGTCGGGAGCGCCGCGGATGACCACCCGGTCCCACCGGGCAGCGCGCCCGCGGTACTCCATGCCGGCGTCGTACTGGTCGGAGAAGAAGTACGGCAGCGCGTCGAGGGGGACGCCGCGGCCGAGCATGCCGCGGGCGGCGGCCCAGTGCTCGACGCGGAGATGCTCCCCGTAGAAGGGATGGCGGGCACGGGCCACGTCGCCGGCGGCGAACACCCGCGGATCGCTGGTGCGCAGCAGCTCGTTGACCACGATGCCGTCCTCGACGGTCAGGCCCGCGCGCTCGGCCAGTTCGGTGCGGGGCAGCACCCCGATGCCGACGACGACGACATCCGCCTCCAGACGCCGGCCGTCGGAGATGACCACCCGCTCGACCCGGCCGGTCCCCTCGAAGGCCTCGATGCCGGTGCCCAGCAGGAGCCGGACCCCGTGGCCGGCGTGCAGGTCGCGGTAAAGGCTCCCGACCTCTGGCCTCAGTACCCGGACCAGAGGGAGCGGAGCGGGGTCGACGACGGTCACCTCCAGGCCCTGCGAGCGGGCCGATGCGGCGATCTCCGAGCCGATCCACCCGGCACCCACGACGACGAGGCGGCCGCCGGGACGCAGCTCGCGCGCAGCGCATCGGCGTCGGCCAGGGTCCGCAGGTAGTGGACGCCGGCCAGGTCGCCGTCGGGCACCGGCAGACGCCGGGGAGTGGCACCGGTGGCCAGCAACCGGTCGAAACCGAGCCGCGTTCCGTCGTCCAGTACTACCTCGGAGCCGGTCAGGTCCAGATCGGTGACGCGTGTGCCGGTGACCAGCGTGATGTCGGAGTCGTCGTAGAAGGCGCCGTCGTGCAGGGAGACCTGCTCGCGCGGGGTCTCACCGCTGAGGTAGCCCTTCGACAGGGGCGGCCGGTTGTAGGGGAGCTCCGGCTCGTCGCCGATCAGGACGACGCGTCCCTCGAAGCCCTCGGTCCGCAGCGTCTGCGCGGCGCTGGTTCCGGCCAGGCCCGCGCCGACGATGACCATGGTGTCGCCGATCCGCATCTCTGGCCTCCTCTCGTCCGTCCGCCGGTCGGTCTCCGGCGTTCCTGCCTGCTTAGAGCTCCCGCCAGTAGGCGGCTGACCAAGATCGGCAATGTGTGGTGCGGCGTGGCGCGGACGTGAAGGCAGGCACGAGTTCAACGATCAGGAGTTCTCACGCTCTGTGATCGGAGGTCCTCGTGCCTGCCGTGCCATCTTGCCTTCTCGACCCGCTGCGCGAGCAGTTCCTCGCCCTTCTGCCGGTCCGACATGTCGAACATCCGTTGGGTTGTCACCGGCCGCGAATTCCGGATGAGAGGTTGTCCCGAGTCCCGTAGAACTTCGGCGGCGGTCCGTTGTGCGTCAGGCTGCGACGACCTCCTCATTCTGAACGGCTGGTGTGACAGTTCCGGCGATTTCGGCGTCGAGCGCGGCGCGCAGCTTCGCCAGGTGCAGGTGTCCGTTGACTCGGCGGAACTGTTTGCCGGCCTCGAGCATGCCGGCGGCACACCAGCGCAGCGCCATCTGCCCGTCGCGCCAGCGCTTGACGTTGCGGGAGTGGTCGCGGCAGATAGAGATCATCGACTCGATCGCGTTGGTGGAGCGGAACGTCCGCGCCAGGGTGGGTGGCAGGCCCAGGCGCAGCACGGTCAGCGTCTCGTTCAGGCCCTCGCGCAGGCTGGTGGCCGCACCCGGGTGGGTCTTGTCCAGCTCGCGGGCCAGCGCGGTGAGTTGGGCTTCGGCGTCGAGGACGGAGTCGGCGTGGTAGGCGGCGCGCATCCGCTTCTCCACGGTCGAGCGCAGCCGCTCGGGCAGCCGGTCGCGCACGTTGCGGATCTTGTGCAGCTGGCAGCGGCCGATCACCGGGGAGTCGAAGACGTCGAGCACCGCCCGGCGTAACGCCTTCGAGCCGTCGATGACCACCAGGGTGGGGCGGGTGACGTCCAGGCCGCGGTCCCGCAGGCCGACCAGCAGGTCGGTGACGAGGGTGGCGTTCTCGGTGGAGCCCTCCTCCAGGGCCAGCGGGTGTTTGACCCCGTCGAGGCCGACGCCGAGGGCGACCACGCAGCAGTGCTCGCCGAAGTGCACCCCGTCGATCATCAGCGCGACCAGGTCCAGGGCCGAGAGGTCGGCGGCCATCAGCTCGGCCAGCGCGGTCTCGGTCGCGGCGACGAACTTGCGCGAGACCGCGGACTTGCTGGTGGCCGTCGCCTTCTGCTCGACCTCGCTGCCGACCGGCTCCAGCCCGACCCGGTAGCGGCGGGTCGACAGCCCGGCCAGCATCCGTTCCAACGCCAGCTCGCCGAGCAACTCGGTGCCGTTGAACAGCTCGTAGGATGGCACCGGCAGCTCACCGGAGCCGTCGGCGGCGCGCACCCGGGGCCGGGTGATCGGCACCCGTCGCCCGCCAAGTGGGACGCTGCCGGCCTCGACGCCGTGCCGGTAGCCGGCCCGGTCGGGATTGTGCTTGCCTCGCGGCCCGCACAGCGCCTCCACGTCGGCGTTCATCCACGCGCCCATCACCTGCAGGCCGGTGGCCACCGCCAGCGCCAGCAGGCCCTCACGGGCCGACTCGGCGATCTCGGTCAACGCCACGGTCGCCGCTTCCAGCGGCGGCGTCACCGCCTCGCTCCTGGGCGCGGCGGCCTTCTTCTGGTAGGTCTTGCTCACGGCGGTCCCCTTCTGGCAGGTGGTGTCTTGGCGGACGCCCAACCCCTACCGCACGGCAGGAGCGAGCGGGGGACCGCCCCCTCAACTTCTACGAGCGCCGGGACAACCTCCCGGATGACGTGGTGTTCGACAAGCTGATCGAGGCGCTGGTCTACGGCGTCGGCTACGAGCGGATTGCTGACGCTGACTGCTCGGCCACTACCTTGCGCCGCCGCCGGGATGAGTGGACCCGGCTGGGGGTCTTCGACCGGCTGCGGCTGGCCTGCCTGGATGCCTACGAGCAGATGATCGGCTTGGACCTGGCCGACGTGGCCGTCGACGGATGCACCACCAAAGCACCCTGCGGCGGTGAATGCGCCGGCCGCAGCCCGGTCGACCGGGCCAAAGGCGGGATGAAACGCTCCCAGCTCACCGACGGCGCCGGCATTCCCCTGGCCACCGTCTCCGCGCCGGCCAACACCGTCGACCACGCACTCCTGACCCAGACCCTCGACGCGCTCAAGGACTTCCAGCCACTACCGGTCGGCGCCACGGTGCACCTCGACGCCGGTTACGACTACCGGCCCTGCCGGGAAGCCCTCGCCGACCGTGGGCTGCTCGCCCAGATCGCCCAGCGCGGTGTCCCAGCACCCATCCAGGTCGGCCGCCGCTGGGTCGTCGAGCGCACCAACTCCTGGCTCAACGACTTCGGCAAGCTCCGCCGCTGCACCGAACGCCGCCGCGACTGCCTCGACGCCTACCTGGCCCTGGCCGCCGCGATCGTCACCGTCCGTGCTCTACGGCGGGCCGCCTGGTACCTCTACCGCTGGGACACCAGGCCAAGATCACCACGCATCCGGTGACCTACTGGCGGGAGCTCTTAGTGACGGAGGGGAGCGAGGGTCTTACCTCGGGTTCGGGGGATTTTTCGACGACACCTGCGGATCACCGGCGCGGGGGTAAGACCGGGCCCTCGACGGAACACTCACCAGGTATGCGAACGGAAAGGGCGCACTCCGAGCGGCAGCGCGAGGACGTCGTCGAATGGCGGAGACGGCGGCTGCTCGACGCCGGGTTCCCCTCGACCCTGGCGGCGGCGCTCGCCGCGGACGTCCGGCTCGATCTGCACGCCCTGCTGCAGCTCGTGGAGCGCGGCTGCCCCCCGGCTCTGGCCGCGCGGATCCTGTCCCCTGCCGAGCACGATCGGGCAGCGCCGCGGTGATGCAGCGGGCAGGATCTGGAGTCGTGCAGAATCCGCTGACCGCCTCGGCGGTTCCCGAACCGGAGGCCGGGCTCCGCCGGGACGACTCCGAGGAGTGGCTGACCTCGCTGCGCGCCGCCGGCTCGGAGCGGGAGCTGGCGATCGGCCGGTTGCACGGGCTCCTGCTGCGAGCGGCCCGGTTCGAGACGGCCCGACGTCGACCCGCCCTGCCCGGCATCGGCGGCAAGGAGCTCGACGACCTGGCCGTGCAGGCCGTCGACGACGCGCTCATGGCCGTCCTGGCCCGGCTGGACACCTTCCGCGGCGCCAGCCGCTTCACCACCTGGGCCTACAAGTTCGCCATCTACGAGACCTCGGTCAAGCTGCGCCGACGGGCCTGGCGGGACCGCGAGGTCTCCCTCGAGCCCGAGTCCTGGGACGTCCTCCCCGACGGCGGGACCGGCCCGGACCAGGAGGTCGAGCACGCCGAGCTCCTGACCGGCGTGCGGGAAGGAATCGCCGGAGCGCTCACCCCGCACCAGCGCAACGTCCTCGTCGCCCTCGCCCTCAACGGCGTGCCCATCGACGTCCTCGCCGACCGGCTCGGCACCGCCCGCGGAGCCCTGTACAAGACCCTGCACGACGCCCGCCGGAAGCTGCGCGCCCATCTGGCCGACCGCGGCCTGGGCCCGGCACCGATTCCCACCCAGAAGGAGGCGGAATGAGCCAGCCCCAGCTCGCGCCGGTCCTGCGCCGCCTGCTCGGCCCCGGCCGCCCGGAGGTCACCTGCGAGGTGTGCTTCGACGAGCTCGACCGCTACGTCGAGCTGGAGCTCGCCGGAGCCGACGCCGAGGCCGCGGTGCCCGGCATGGCGGCGCACCTGCGGGGCTGCCCCGCCTGCGGCGAGGAGCACGAGAGCCTCACCGCCCTGCTTGCCGGAGACGGCCCGGCCTGAGCAGGCTGGACTGGGCGGGCCGGAAGATGTTCCGGCCCGCGAGGTAAGAACCCGCCCGGGTCGGACACCAAGAAGGAACAGGCCAGTGGCCTGCCGGTCGACCCGGCCGGAGCCGGGCCGTCCATCGAACCGCCGCGCCGTTCCGGCTGCCGGCCCAGCCCGAGGAGTTCCCTTGTCCGTTGCCCGCACCGCCGTCCCCGCTCCCGGTCGCCGGATCCTCCGGCCGCGGGTCGTCCTGGCCACCGGCCTGGTCGCCGCGGCGCTGACCGCCTGCTCCTCCGAGCCGGCTCCCTCGTCGAGCGGCGCGGCGTCCAGCTCCGCTGCCGCGACGACGGCGGCCGCCCCGACCGGTGGGTCGAGCGCTTCCGCGGAGTCGCAGGCGCCGTCCACCGTGCTGCAGGCCACGGAGGTCGACTTCGCCATCGAGCTGCCCGAGAAGGAGCTTCCGGCCGGGACCTACACCATCGAGGTGACCAACAAGGGGACCGCCTCGCACGACCTCGTGGTCGAGGACGCCGCCGGGACGGAGGTGGCCGCCAGCGAGCTGATCGGACCGGGCCGGTCGGGCAGCGTCGAGGTGACCCTCGAGCCAGGGGAGTACGTCTTCTACTGCTCCGTCGGCAATCACCGGGACATGGGCATGGAGGTTCCGGTCACGGTCGTCTGAGCACCCCGCGAAGCACCCTCGGACAGGGCGGATCCCGCGGCCTCTCGTCGAGCTGTGCCGGTACGACCTGCGGCGGCTGCCGGCGGACCGACACTAGGGCGTGTCTCATCGATCTTGACCGGCGGGTTCGGTAGGCCTGGCCTGTGCTCGATCGTCACGATCTGACTGATGCGGAGTGGGCTCGGCTGGAGCCGCTCGTGCCGGACCGGACGCCGCGCCGCGGCGGCCGTTGGAACGATCACCGGCAGGTGATCAACGGG
>NZ_NVPT01000172.1 GCF_002802985.1 Geodermatophilus chilensis
AAGAGGACGTGCTGTGTGATATCCTGACACGGACAGCTTCGGGATGACAAGGGAAGGAGTCGTCGGGAGCGTCAGATGGCTCCTGCAGGCCGCGCTGCCCCGCCGCCCGAGGCGGTGCTGCGCGCCTTCGCCCCGGCGCCGGGGCAGCGCGGCCTGCAGGAGCCGCCCGGTGGCCGGCCCGGACGGCGGCGCACCGCCACCGGTCCGTGGTGGAAGTCCGACGCCCGCTCCGATCCGTGGCGCGACCCGCACGCCCCGGCCGGCCTCATCGGCCCGGCCGTGTTCGAGGAGCCCGAGGAGCAGACCGGCCCCGTCGTCGTCGACGCGAAGGGACGCCGGCGGTTGCGGCTGGCCGACGTGTCGATCCGGCTGGCGGTCCTCGGCCTGCTCGCGGTGCTGCTCACCGGGCTGGTCGGCGGCGCCGCCGGCTACTGGCTCACCCGCACCGCGGACGAGTCGCCGCTGCTGGCCCCGGGCACCCAGCTCAGCGAGACCGACGAGGGGATCGCCCGCGAGCCCGGCTCGGTGTCCGACATCGCCTCGCGGGTCACCCCGGCCGTCGTCTCGGTCGAGGTCCGCATCGGCGAGGCCGGCGCCACCGGCTCCGGGGTCGTCATCGACGGCGAGAACGGCTACATCGTCACCAACAACCACGTCATCTCCGGCGCCGACGGCGTCGAGGGCGCCGAGATCCGCGCGGTCTTCTCCGACGGCAGCGGATCGGCGGCGCGCATCGTCGGCCGCGACCCGGCCAGTGACCTCGCCGTCCTCAAGGTGGAGAAGCCGGGCCTGCTCGCCGCCGCGCTGGGCCGGTCCGACGGCGTCGTCGTCGGCGACCCGGTGGTCGCGATCGGCTCGCCGCTGGGCCTGGCCAGCACGGTCACCAGCGGCATCGTCAGCGCGCTGGACCGGCCGGTCCGGCTGGCCGGCGAGGGCAGCGACACCAACGCGGTGATCAGCGCGGTGCAGACCGACGCCCCGATCAACCCGGGCAACTCCGGCGGCGCGCTGGTCAACGGCGCCGGCGAGGTCATCGGCATCAACACCGCGATCGCCTCGCTCGGCGGCGGCAGCGTCGGCCTCGGGTTCGCCATCCCGGTCGACACCGTGCGCGACATCGCCGAGCAGCTCATCGCGACCGGGCGCGCCGTGCACGCCTCCCTGGGGGTCAACGCCCGCTCGGTCACCGACGGCACCCGGGACGGCGCGCTGGTGGTCAACGTCGAGCCGGGGAGCGCGGCGGCCGAGGCCGGCATCCGGGAGCAGGACGTCGTCATCGCCGTCGACGGCGACCCGGTCGGCAGCTCCGAGGAACTGGTCGTGGCCGTCGACTCCCACGACCCCGGGGAGACGATCAGCGTCGAGCTGGTGCGCGGCGGGTCCTCGACGACGGTCGAGGCCACCCTCGACGAGGCCTGAGGAAGGACCCCCTCTTCGGGGCACTGACCGTGGCGGGCGCGCCGCTTACGCTGGGGATGCGCGACGGCCGGACCGGGCGCGGGAGGACGGGAGCGGAGCGTGTTCGACTCGATCGGCTGGGGCGAGATCATCGTCCTCGCGCTCGCCGCGCTGTTCATCTTCGGGCCCGAGCGGCTGCCCGACCTCGCCAAGGACGCCGCCGCGGGGCTGAAGAAGGTGCGCGAGGCGGTCACCGGCGTCCGGGCCCAGGTCGACGAGTCCCTGGGCGACGACCTGGCCAAGCTGCGTGACCTGGACCTGCGCCAGTACCACCCGCGGACGTTCATCAAGAACCAGCTGCTCGCCGACGACGACGCGCCGCCGCGCGCCACCGGGGCCACGGCCGCGACCACGGTGGCGGCAGCCGCCGCCCGTACGCGCGACCCCTCCGCCCCGCCCCCCTTCGACCCCGACGCGACGTAGGGCGGGGCCCATTGCCGGGGTTCCTCGTGCCCTGCGGGTGCTGCAGCGGCAGCACTGCACGAGGAACGCACGCACTGCCACCGAAGACGGCGACAGGCCGGTGTCCCGACGGGACACCGGCCTCTCGGCGGTCCAGCTCAGTGACGGACGGGCGTGAGCCCCAGCGACATGCCCGACAGGCCGCGCTGGCGGGTGGCCAGGCCATCGGCGATCCGCGCCAGCGCCTGAGCGGCGGGGGAGTCGGGGTCGGCCAGCACGACCGGCGCGCCGGCGTCCCCGGCCTCGCGGACCCGGGTGTCCAGCGGGATCTGGCCGAGCAGCGGCACCCGCGCACCGAGGGTGCGGGTGAGCGCGTCGGAGACCGCCTCGCCGCCGCCGGCGCCGAAGACCTCCATGCGCGCGCCGTCGGGCAGCTCCAGCCACGACATGTTCTCGATGACGCCGACCACCTGCTGGTGGGTCTGGGTGGCGATGGCGCCGGCGCGCTCCGCAACCTCGGCGGCGGCCAGCTGCGGCGTGGTCACCACGAGGATCTCGGCGTTGGGCAGCAGCTGGGCGATGGAGATCGCCACGTCGCCGGTGCCGGGCGGCAGGTCCAGCAGCAGGACGTCGAGGTCGCCCCACCACACGTCGGCGAGGAACTGCTGCAGCGCGCGGTGCAGCATCGGCCCGCGCCACACCACGGGGGTGTTGCCCGGGGTGAACATGCCGATCGAGATGACCTTCACGCCGTAGGCCTGCGGCGGCATGATCATGTTGTCGACCTGGGTCGGCTTGTCGTCGACCCCGAGCATCCGCGGCACCGAGTGGCCGTAGATGTCGGCGTCCACCACGCCCACCGACAGGCCCTTCTTCGCCAGCGCGGCGGCCAGGTTCACCGTGACCGACGACTTGCCGACGCCGCCCTTGCCCGAGGCGACCGCGTACACGCGGGTCAGCGAACCGGGCTGGGCGAAGGGGATGACAGGGTCGGCCGCGTCGGTGCCGCGCACCGTGCGGCGCAGCTCGGCGCGCTGCTCGTCGCTCATCACGTCCAGGCCCACCTGCACCGAGGTGACACCGGGGACGGCGGAGACGGCCTGGGTGACCCGGCTGGTGATCGTCTCGCGCATCGGGCACCCGGCGACGGTCAGGTAGACCTCGACCCGGACGGTGCCGTCCTCGGCGATCTGGACGTCCTTCACCATGCCGAGCTCGGGGAGCGGCCGGTTGATCTCCGGGTCCTGGACGGTGGCCAGTGCGGCGTTGACGGCGTCGAGCGCCGGCGCGCCGGTCAGCGGGGCGGACATCGTGTGCGTCTGTCTCCTTCGACGGGGGACCCGGTCCGGCCCGCCGAGGAGCGGCGGTGACCTGCGTTCACGGGCCTCCTGCCACTGTACGGCCGTCGCGCGACGCGGCCGTCGTCCGGAGGGTGATCTACTGCGCAGCCCCGACCGGAGCCGGCGTCCACGGCCCGGCGCACACCGTGTTGCGGGTGGCCTTGGCGCGGTAGAGGTGCGCGTCGGCCTCGACGGTGAGCCGCTCGGGCAGCGCGTCCGCGCCGGAGGCGACGGCGACCCCCAGCGACACGGTCAGCGAGCGCGGCCCCACGCCGGGCAGGTCCAGCTCGAGGGCGGCGGCGCGCAGCTCCTCGGCCAGGGCGACCGCGCGGCCGAGGTCGGTGCCGGGCAGCAGCAGGGCGAGCTCGTCGCCGCCGAGACGCGCGACGACGTCCCCGGTCCGGACCCGGGAGGTGAGCGCGTCCGCGAGCAGCCGCAGCGCCTCGTCCCCGCCACCGTGGCCGTGCCGGTCGTTGACCTGCTTGAAACGGTCGACGTCGACGAGCAGGACGGCGACCGGCGTCCCGCCCACCCGGGCCGCGGCGCAGGCGGCCCCCAGCTCGGCGTCCCACCGGCGGCGGTTGGCCAGGCCCGTGAGCGGGTCCTCGTGGCTGAGCCGCTCGAGCCGGGAGAGCAGCGCCCGCGTGTGCTCCTGCTCCTCCTCGAGCGCGGTGCGGGCGGCCGACTCCCGCGAGGTCAACCGGTAGCGCTGGGAGTGCGCGACCACGCCGAGCAGCGACGCGGTGGCGAGGTAGAAGGCCGAGGCGAGCGCGTCGTGCGCCGGCATGGAGGTCGGGGCGGTGAGGACGGCGATGCCGAACGCCGCCCAGGTGGAGACGACGAGCACGCCGGTCCACACCGGCCGGGCGACCATGAGGCAGCCGCTGGCCAGGACGGTCAGCGTGAACCCGAGCAGGTAGAACTCGGTGTGCTCCACCCTCGGCACCATCCAGGCGATCGCCGACTGGACGGTCACCAGCACGACGCAGGCGAGCAGCTCGGGCTGCCGGCGGCCCACCGGCGACCGCCAGAGCGCCCACACGGCCAGCAGCATGGGCAGCAGGCAGACCAGCCGGACGGTGACCAGGTCTCGGGCGATGTGCGGCTCCAGCACCAGGTCCAGGCCGGACCACAGGGGGACGGCGACCGTCGCCAGCCCCGAGGTCCACAGCGCCGACTCCCGCGCACGGGCCAGCCGGTCCTCGGCGACGGAGGACCGGTGCGGCAGCGGGGCGGCGGTCACGCCATTTCATCGGAACCGCGAGGTCTCGCCTGGAGCCGGACAAGCCCGCGGCGTCCCCCTTCCGAGGGGTGCCGGGCCCGTCCGACCGCCTGGCTAGCCTCGCTGCCGTGTCCGCCGACCGCACCGCCACCCTCCGCGACGCCGTGGGCCTGGGCCTGGCGGTGGGCCTGTACGGGGTGGCGTTCGGCGCGGCCGCGGACGCCGCCGGTCTCGACGTCTGGCAGGCGTTGGTCCTCTCGGCGGTCATGTTCACCGGCGCCTCGCAGTTCGCGCTGGTCGGCGTCCTGGGTGCCGGCGGTGGTGGGCTCGCGGCGATCGGCAGCGCGCTGCTGCTGGGCACCCGCAACACCGTCTACGGCGTCCGGCTGGCCCCGCTGCTGGCCCCGCTGCTGGCTCCGCGCGGCGTGCTCCGCCGGGCCGGCGCCGCGCACTGGGTGATCGACGAGACCACCGCGATGGCCGTCGCCGCGCCCGACCGCGAGCTGGGCCGGCTGGCGTTCTGGGCCACCGGCGCGACGATCTACCTCGGCTGGAACCTGACCACGGTCCTCGGCGCGCTCGGCGCCTCCGGGCTCGGGGGGACGGCGCAGGCCGCGCTGGACGCCGTCGTCCCCGCCGCCTTCCTGGCGCTGCTGTGGCCGCGGCTGCGGCGCGGCTTCCCCGAGGCCCCGGTGCAGCGGCGGGTCGCGCTCGGCGGCGCGGTGGTCGCGCTGCTGCTCACCCCGTTCGTCCCGGCCGGTGTCCAGGTCGTGGCCGCCGTCGTGGCGGTGGCGCTGGCCGGGCGGCCGCGGCCGGGGGTGGCGGTCTCGCCCGGGGACGGGGCAGCCCCGCGAACGCGGCCGACGAGCGCCGGCGAGGCGGACTCGTGAGCAGCGGGACGCTGTGGACGGTGGTCCTCGTCGCGGCCGTGGGCTGCTACCTGCTCAAGCTGGCCGGGCTGTCGGTGCCGGCCGCCTGGGTGGAGCGGCCGTGGGTGACCCGCGTCGTGGAGTTCGTGCCGGCGGCGCTGCTGGCCGCGCTGGTCGCCGTCCAGGCGGCCACGTCCGGCCCGGCACTGGTGGTCGACGGGCGGCTGGCCGGGGTGGCCGTCGCCGCGCTCGCGCTGGCGCTGCGGGCGCCGTTCATCGTCGTCCTGGTGGTGGCAGGGGCGACCGGCGCACTGGTGCACGTCCTCGCCGGCTGACCCGGCGCGGCGGGCGGCCCGGCCGCCGGGTGCCGCGCACGATGCCGAGGTGCAGCCGACCCGCGACCGCGTGCGCGCGCCCGTCCTGCCGGTCTGCGCGGCCCTCGGCCTGCTCGCGGGCGTCCTGACCAAGGCCGCCGACGAGTCCGGGCTGCGCTGGGCCGCGGACCTCGGCAGCTATCCGGCCGCCTGGGTGCTGGCCGTCGCGCTGCTCGGCCGCGCGGCGCCGACGGTGCGCGCCGCGGCTATCCGGTCGGCGGTGTCCTTCGCAGCGATGAGCGTGGCGTACCACGCGTGGGCGGCGCTG
Source organism: Geodermatophilus chilensis (assembly GCF_002802985.1). Classification (GTDB taxonomy): domain Bacteria; phylum Actinomycetota; class Actinomycetes; order Mycobacteriales; family Geodermatophilaceae; genus Geodermatophilus; species Geodermatophilus chilensis. The sequence goes on from NZ_NVPT01000172.1 coordinate 5,934, forward strand.
GTCCTCGGGTTCGGCCGGAACCGGCTGCTGGTCGCCTGGCTGCTGCTCTCGGCCACCGTGGTGCCGGCCGTGGCGGCCGCCGTGCAGTGGGCGACACGGCGTCCCGGGCCGCTGCCGGGCGCGCTGCTGGCCGGGGCCGCGGGCATCGTGCTGGCCGGGGGAGCGGTCCTCGCGGACGCCGCGGTGCACCCGGTGCAGGCGGTCGCCGACGTCGTGGTGGCCGCGGTGCTGGTCGCCGTCCTGCCGTGTGCCGGTCGCACCCGGCTGTGGGCGCTGGTCCTGGTCGCACCCGCGACCTGGCCGGCCGGCCGTGGCCTCGCCGTCCTGGCCGTGCTGCTCGGCTGACCCCTCAGCAGTCGCCCGGGAACCGGCGGCGGGAGGCGTCCTCCTGGGCCAGCCGGCGCAGCGCCAGCAGCACGGGCTCGAGCAGCACGGTGTTGACCACCACGAAGCGGACGGCCTCGGCCACCGACCCGGTCGGCACCTCGGCGACGTCCCGCTCGCCGATCCGGCCGGCGGCCTCGGCGTAGCGGTCCAGCAGCTCGTCGGTCGGGGCAACGCCGGCGGCGCGCAGGGCCTCGAGGGCGCCGGCGAGCGCGAGCAGGGCGGGGGAGTCGTCGGCCACCCGCCACCCCCGAAGCCGCAGGACGGCGCGGGCCTGCTCCAGGTCGGCCGGCCCCTCGGGGCCCACCCCGGGCAACACCCGGTGGGCCGCGCCCAGGGCCGCGTGCACCGAGGTCCCCGGGGTGTCGACGGCGGCCAGCACCGCGCGCGCCCGGGCGACCGACAGGCCGCCGGGGCCGAGCAGGGCGCGGACCAGGCGCAGCCGCTCCAGGTGCTCCTCGCCGTACCGCGCCCGGGTCGCGCCGGTCAGCTCGCCCGCCGGCACGAGCCCCTCGCGCAGGTAGTACTTCACGGTCGCGACCGGGACGCCGGCCCGGTGGGCCAGCTCGGAGATCTGCACGCGCCCCCCTCGACATTGGGTAGTGCCACTCTCTAATGTGTTGGGCACCTGCACTATCCAACCAGGAGGACGACATGGCACGCATCGCCCGGGGCCGCTGGACCCACACCGACGAGGGGGACCTGACCGTCTTCCTGATCGGGATGCGCATCAACGCGCCGCACCGTCCCGACGCCTGGCTGCCCACCCTCGCCGCGATGGGGCCGATGCTCGCCGAGCTCGCCCGGGACCCCGACTCCGGCTTCCTCGGCTACCGCATGACGCTGGGTCTGCGCGGGCCGGTGCTCGTGCAGTACTGGCGCCGTGTCGAGGACGTCTACCGCTACGCCACCGACACCGGGGCCCGGCACCGCCCCGCGTGGACCGCGTTCAACCGGCGTGCCCGCAGGGTGCCGGGCGCGGTCGGCATCTGGCACGAGACGTACGAGGTGGCCCGGGCCGAGAGCATCTACGTCGACCTGCCCGTCCAGGGCCTGGCCGCGGCCACCGCGGCACGCCAGGTGACCGGGCGGCACGACCGCGCCGCGGCGCGCCTGGCCGGCTGACGCTCAGCCAGTCGCCTCGCGGGCGGCGGCCTCCCGCTTCTTCCGGGCCTTGCGCTCCCGCCGCTCGGCCTCGTCGGGGCTCTCCTCGGTCAGCCGGTTGAGCTCGCCGCGGATGAAGTCGCGGGTGGCCAGCTCGCCGATGGCGACGCGCAGCGCGGCCAGCTCGCGGGCCAGGTACTCGGTGTCGGCCCGGGTGGTCGCGGCGCGGGCGCGGTCCTCCTCCAGCGCCACCCGGTCGCGGTCGGCCTGCCGGTTCTGCGCGAGCAGGATCAGCGGCGCGGCATAGGCCGCCTGGGTCGAGAACGCCAGGTTGAGCAGGATGAAGGGATAGGGGTCCCACTGCAGCTGGACGGCGAAGACGTTGAGTGCGATCCAGACGATGACGATCACCGTCTGGACGGCGAGGAAGCGCCCGGTGCCCAGGAAGCGGGCGATCCCCTCGGCGAACCGGCCGACCGCGTCGGGGTCCAGCCGCAGGTAGTCGCCGAGGCCGCGCGCCGAGCCGCGAGGGACGTCGAGCCGGCGCCCGTCAGCCACGGCGGGCCCGCTCCCGCCAGTCCTCGGGCAGCAGGTGGTCCAGCACGTCGTCCACGCTCACGGCGCCGACGAGCCGGCCCTGGGCGTCGACGACCGGCGCGGCGACCAGGTTGTAGGTGGCGAAGTAGCGGGTGACCTCGGCCAGCGGCGCCTCCGGACGCAGCGGCTCCATGTCGTCGAGCACCCCGCTGACCAGGGTGGACGGCGGCTCGCGCAGCAGCCGCTGGATGTGCGCCAGGCCGAGGTAGCGGCCGGTGGGCGTGGCCGACGGGGGGCGGCACACGTACACCTGGCTGGCCAGGGCCGGGGTCAGCTCCGGCTCGCGCACCCGGGCCAGCGCCTCGGCGATCGTGGCGTCCGGGGTGAGGATCACCGGCTCGCTGGTCATGATCCCGCCGGCGGTGTCCTCGGTGTACTGCAGCAGCTGGCGCACCGGCTCGGCCTCGTCGGGCTCCATGAGCTCCAGCAGCCGGTTGCGGTCGACGTTGGAGAGCTCGGCGAGCAGATCCGCGGCGTCGTCGGGGTCCATCGCCTCGAGCACGTCGGCCGCCCGCTTCTCCTCCAGCGTGCCGAGGATGGTGATCTGGTCGGCCTCGGGCAGCTCACCGAGCACGTCGGCCAGCCGCTCGTCGTCGAGGGCCTCGGCGACCTCGTGCCGGCGCTTGATCGGCAGGTCCTGCAGCGCGTGGGCCAGGTCGGCGGCGTTGAGCTCGCGGTAGGTGGCGATCAGCGTCTCGGCGCCCTGCCCGGCCTGCGGCAGCCCCAGCCCGGTCACCTCGTCCCAGGCCAGCTGGTGCAGCTGGCCGCGCCGGCCGAGCCGCCCCGGCTCCTGCACGGCGAGCCGGGAGAGCACCCAGTCCCCGGTGCGGGCCTGCTCGATGCCGGCGTCGATGACGGTGGCGGGCCGGCCGGACTCCGCCAGCTGCACCCGGCGGTCGAGCAGCTCGCCGAGGACCAGCGTCTCGCCGCGTCGCTGCTCGAAGCGCTTGAGGTTGAGCGTGCCGGTGGAGAGCACGACCGAGCCCGGGTCCAGCGCGGTGACCCGGCCCATCGGCACGAAGATGCGGCGGCGGGCGACCACCTCGACGACCAGGCCCAGCACGCGCGGCGCCGCCGTCCCCACGCGCAGCGCCACCACCACGTCCCGGACCTTGCCGACGCGGTCGCCGTTGGGGTCGAAGACGGGCAGCCCGGCGAGCCGGGAGACGTACGCCCTGGTCGCCGTCGTCACGGGTCCTCCTCGCTGGCCGCCGTCGGCCCCGTGCCGGGGTGCTGTGCCCATGCGTGACCTGGCCAGCCCGGTCACCGAGCCCTGAGGCTACCGTCGGGCCGTGGCCGCCTCCGGAGAGCTGCACTACGAGGTCGTCGACGTCTTCGCGCCGCGCGCCTTCGCCGGCAACCCGCTGGCCGTGGTGTTCGACGCCGACGGGCTCTCCACCGAGCAGTGCCAGGCGCTGGCGAACGAGTTCCACCTGTCGGAGACGTCGTTCCTCATGGCACCGACCGTGCCGGACGCCTCGTACCGGGTGCGCATCTTCACCCCGTACGCCGAGCTGCCCTTCGCCGGGCACCCGAGCGTGGGCGCGGCGTCGGCGCTGGTCCGCGCCGGCCGGCTGCCCGCCGGCACGCTGCGGCAGGAGTGCGGCGCCGGCGTCCTGGACGTGGTCGTCGACGACGACGGCGCCACGCTCACCGGTGGCCGGCCCACCCTGGAGGACGGTCCCGACCCGGCCGCGCTCGCCGAGGCGCTCGGGCTTTCCGCCGCCGACGTCGTCGGGCTGCCGGCGCACGTCGCCGGCTGCGGCCTGCCCTTCGCCTTCCTCGCCGTCCGCCCCGAGGTGGTGGACGACGCCGCCCCGGACCCCGCGCTGCTCGACGAGCACGGCGTGGGGGAGGGCGTCTCGGTGCTGTCCTGGGACGGCGCCACAGCCACCGCGCGCGCCCGGGTGTTCGCCGCCGACCTGGCCTGGGGCGAGGACCCCGCGACCGGCTCCGCGGCGCTGGGCACCGGCGTCTGGCTGGTCGCCTCCGGCCTGCTCGCGCCGGAGGGGACGTCGTCCTACGTGGTGCACCAGGGCGAGGCGATGGGCCGGCCGTCGGTGCTGTCCTGCACGGTCACCGCCTCGGGCGGCCGCGCGGTCGCGGCGACCGTCCGCGGTGCGGTGGTGCCGGTCGCGCGCGGCCGCATCCGGGTGCCGTGAATTGAAGGACCCCCCTGCCCCCCACGGCCCCTCGACTCGCTCTTATACTCATCTGAAGCTTCCGACCACTCCTTACGATTTACATTCGGTGAGTGCCGTGTTCCTAAATAACAAACTATACACATTATTGTACACACATAGCAATAGAATAGAATTGTATGATCCACGATCAACTAATAATTATAGTTGCAGACAACTGTTAACTGACTATCTA
>NZ_NVPT01000173.1 GCF_002802985.1 Geodermatophilus chilensis
TAGTTAATTGCTTGTTACTGTGTGTGGTGGTTGTTGTTGGTATTTGCTTTTGTTGTATTGATACATCGTCTGCCGTGATCGATACGTGAGGAGTCGTCGGCAGCGTCAGATGTGTATAATAGACATGTGAGGGGGGAGGCTGGGCCTCCCCCCTCACCGGGTGGTGCTAGTGGTTCAGGCGCTCGGGGACCGAGGTCACCGGAGGAGCTGCAGGACGCCCTGCGAGCCCTGGTTGGCCTGGGCCAGCATCGCCGTACCGGCCTGCGACAGGATCTGCGACCGGGTGAAGGACACCATCTCCTGGGCCATGTCGGTGTCGCGGATGCGGCTCTCCGACGCGGTCAGGTTCTCGACGGTGGCGTTCAGGTTGTTGATCTTGTGCTCGAGCCGGTTCTGGACCGCACCGAGGTTGGCCCGCTGGGTGGAGACCGTCTCGATGGCCGTGTTCACCGCGGTGATCGCCGCGGAGGCGGTCGCCTGGGTGGTGACGTCGCCGGTGGCGCCGAGGGCGGTCGAGCCCATGTTGCCGATGCTGAGCGAGAGGGTCTCGCCGGCGTTGGAGCCGACCTGGAACAGCTTGCCGCTGTAGCTGCCGTCCAGCAGGGCGGTGCCGTTGAACGTCGTCTTGGTGGCGATGTCGTCGAGCTCCGCGACCAGGGCCTGGTACTCGGCGTCGGCCTTGGTCTTGTCGGCGTCCTTCAGGGCACCGTCGTTGGACGCCTGCACCGCGAGGTCACGCATGCGCTGCAGGATGGAGTGCGTCTCGGTGAGCGCACCCTCAGCGGTCTGGACGACGGAGACGCCGTCCTGCGCGTTGCGGACGGCGACCTTGAGGCCACCGATCTGCGAGCGCAGGCCCTCGGAGATGGCCAGGCCGGCGGCGTCGTCGGCGGCCCGGTTGATGCGCAGGCCGCTGGACAGCTTCTCCAGCGACTTGTTCATCGCGCCATCGGTCGTGTTCAGGTTGCGGTAGGCGTTGAACGCGGCGATGTTGTTGTTGACGCGCAGACCCATGGTGTTCCTCCTTGGAATCGGGTCGTTCTTGGTAACCGCTGCATCCGTGCTGCGGCCTTGCACAGGGGTCTACGGCTGCTCGTGGGCCGATCTTGAGGCGAACCGAGAACTTTCTCCGACGCCCCCTCCGGGGTGGGGTGTCGGCCGGTCGGCCCCGGAGAGCAGTGCGCCCGGGGTCCTCGGGGAAGGACCCCGGGCGCACTGCCGGGTGTCGGGGGCTCAGGCGCTCCGTCCGGTGGCCGTCACCCACGGGTTGTGGCGGGGCGGGACCGCCGGACGCGGGGCGGGCAGCGGCGGGGCCGCCGCCGGCGGGGCGTTGCGGCCGGCGACCCGGTCGACGTAGGAGCGCTGCTGGTTGCGGGCGCGCACCCCGCCGTCGGCCGGCACGGCCCTCCCCTCCCACACCTCGCTCATCGCCGCGTGCAGCAGGGTCAGCGCGCGGGCGCGCATCTGCGAGACGCGGGAGAGGGTGACGCCGAGGTCGGCGGCGATGTCGGTGAGCGATTCGCCCCCGAAGAAGTTGCGCTCCACGACCTCGTCGAGCCGGTCGGGCAGCTGGCGGATCGCCTCGTGCAGGTACCGGGAGCGTTCGCTGCGCAGCAGCGCCCGTTCCGGCGACTCCCCGGTGTCGGGCAGGTCCAGCGAGGCGCCGTCCGGGCCGCTCTCGGCGTCGATGCTCACCATGACCGCGCGGTGGACGTCGACCTGCAGCGAGTCCAGGTCGCTGGTCGCCATGCCCAGGCTCGCGGCGAGCTCCTCGCGCGTCGGCGGCCGGCCCAGCTGGATGGCCAGCGCGTCGGCCGCGGCGTCGGAGCGCCGGGCGGCGGCCCGCACCGAGCGGCTGGCCCAGTCGCCGGAGCGCAGCTCGTCGAGGACCGCACCCTGCAGCCGGGCCAGCGCGTAGGTCGCGAACGAGGCGCCCGCCGACGGGTCGAACCGCCGGGCCACCTCGACCAGCGCCACGCGGGCGCAGGACAGCAGGTCCTCCCGGCTGACGTGCGCGGGCAGCGAGATGCGCGACGCGACCGCGTTGACCGCGAAGGCGGCCAGCGGCAGGTGCTCGGTCACCAGGGCGTCGACGTCTCTCGGCGTGGTGTCCTGCGCGGCGACCGGCCGGACGGGGACACCGGCAGCCGGGGCGACGGGGACGCGCGAGGCAGTGGCACGGGACCGCAGGGTCGCCTGGGCACGCGATGGGCTCACGTCCCCCTTCTCGGCAGGTCCGAGCCCGGACGGCACCCCCTGATCGGCACGGACCCCTCCGGACTTGAGGCCCTCGGCTCAAGGCCCCCCGGCGGATGCCGAAGCTGCTGGGGAGAACCCGTGGGCGCACCCGCCCTGGGGAGTACGGGAGGACGGTGGGGGCGTGGACTACCAGCACCTGTCGACGTTGCTGTGGCGCGAGCAGGAGCTGCTGGACCTGCTGCTGTTCAAGGCAGAGGAGAAGCAGTACCTGATCGTCACGGGCAAGACCCGCTGGCTGGCGCGGATCGCGCACGAGATCGAGGTCGTGCTCGACCAGCTGCGCACCCTCGAGGTGGAGCGGGCGGCGGCCACCGAGGTGCTCGCCGAGCGGCTGGGCGTGGGCGTGAACCCCTCGCTGCGCAAGCTGGCCGAGGCCGCACCGGCCCCGTGGAACGACCTGTACGCCAAGCACCACGAGACCCTGTTGGTGCTCGTGACGGAACTGCGCGGTCTGTCCGACACCAACCGCGAGCTGATCGAGGGTGGGCTGTCCGCCATCGGCGACGCCCTGCTGTCGGTCAAGGCGCCGTCGGCCGGCACCTACGGGTCGACCGGCCGCAGCAACGAACGCGGGCACCGCGCGGTCACCCTGGACGGTGCTCTGTGACCGAGCTCGCCAGGTCACAGCAGGGAGCCAGCGTGCCACGAACGCGGACGACGAGCGCCAGCGAGGAGTACAGGTGAGCTCCACCTTCGGCGGCCTGAACACGGCCCGGACGGCGCTGTGGGCGTCGCAGCGCGGGCTCGACGTCACCGGCCAGAACATCGCCAACGTCAACACCGACGGCTACTCGCGGCAGCGCGTCGACCTGCGCGCCATGGGCGGCACCGCCGTCCCCGCGATCCACTCGGTGAGCAGCCCGGTGGGCAACGGCGTGGACGCCAGCCAGGTCAGCCGCATCCGCGACGTGTTCCTGGAGCGGCGCGGTCAGGTCGAGACGGCGCGCACCGCGCAGCTGACCGTCGGCACCGAGGCGCTGGCCCAGGTGGAGGCGGCCTTCCGCGAGCCGGGGGAGACCGGCATCCGCAGCATGCTCGACGACGTGTGGGCGGGCTTCAGCGCGCTCGCCAACGCCACGGACCCGACCGAGCCCGCCGTGCGCAGTCAGGTCCTCGAGCGGCTGGACATCCTGGCCTCGGGCATGAAGACCACTCGGGCCACCCTGGACCAGCAGTGGCAGCAGACCCGCGACAACCTGGTGGCGCTCGCCGCCGAGGTGAACACGACGGCGTCCTCCATCGCCGACCTCAACAACCAGATCCGCCAGGCCACCCGGTCGGGGTTGCCCACCAACGAGCTCTCCGACCGCCGCGACCTGCTGGTCATGCAGCTGGCGGAGCGGGTCGGTGCCACGTCCGTGGCCGCGTCGGACGGCATGGTCGACGTCATCGTGGGCGGCACGACGCTGGTCGCCGGCGGGTCCCCCCTCGGCCTGCGCGTGGCCGGCGTCGACGACCCCGACGCGGTCGGCACCGGGGACGACCCGCGGCTGGTCACGTCCCCGGGCGGGACGACGCTCCCCGTCGGCGGCACCGCCGGCGGCCAGCTGACCGTGCTGTCGACGACGCTGCCGAACTACCGCGGGACACTCGACACGCTGGCCCGCGACCTGGTGGGCCGGATCAACGCGGTCCAGGCCCAGGGCTACGACGTCTCCGGAGCGTCGGGGGCGGCCGAGCCCCTCATGGACGACGGCTCCGGCAATCCGGTCGTGGACCTGGCCAACGTCAACGCCGGCAACATCAGCGTCCGCGTGACCAGGCCGGAACTCATCGCCGCGGCCAAGACGCCCCCCGGCGTCCTCGGCCAGCCCTCGGCGGACGGCGGCAACGCCGACGCGTTCTTCGACCTGAGCCTGGAGGCCGGCGGCGTGGACTCCGCCTACCGGGCGCTCGTCGTCGCTCTCGGCGTGGAGGCCTCGGTCGCCCGCCGTGACGTCCAGGTGCAGAAGGTGATCTCCACCCAGGTGGACGCCGCCCGCGAGTCCGTGTCCGGCATCAACCTCGACGAGGAGATGACCAACATGCTCTCCTTCCAGCACGCCTACAGCGCGGCCGCCCGCATGGTGACCGCCATCGACGAGGCACTGGACACCCTGATCAACCGCACCGGCGTCGTGGGGCGGTGACCTGATGCGCATCACCCACCGGGCCGTCACACAGACCGCACTGCTCGGCCTGAACAGCAACCTGTCGTCCGTGGCGAAGCTGCAGCAGCAGCTGACCTCCGGCAAGCTGATCAGTTCGCCGTCGGACTCGCCGACCGGGACCAACAAGGCCCTGCAGGTCCGGCAGGACCAGAGCGCCGTCGCGCAGTTCGCGAAGAACATCTCCGACGGGCAGAGCTGGCTCGACGCCACCGACACCGCGCTGACGACGGTCATCGACCAGGTCCAGCGGGTCCGGGCGCTCACCGTGCAGGCCAGCAACACCGGCAGCACCTCGACCAGCGCACAGAAGGCCATCGCCGTGGAGGTGGCGGCGCTGCGCGAGAGCCTGCTCGGGGTGGCCAACTCGAGCATCAACGACCGCGCCCTCTTCGGTGGGGTGACCCAGGGCTCGACGGCGTACGCCGGCGACGGCGGCTACGTCGGCGCGCCCCCGGTGGGGGAGGGGATCACCCGGCGGGTGTCGAACGCCGACCGGATCCGCATCGACATCACCGGCCCCGAGGCGTTCGGCACGCCCGGCCCGGACGACCTGTTCGGTCTCATCGCGCGCATCGCCACGAACGTGGAGAGCGACCCCGCTGCCCTCTCCGCTGATCTGCAGGACCTCGACGTGGCACTGGACCGGCTGCTCGGGGCCGCCGCCTCCGTCGGCGCCCGCTCCGCACGCATGGAAGCCGCCGCGCGGGTCAACACCGACCTGCAGCTGACCCTCGCCGCGCAGCTCGTGGACGTCGAGGACATCGACCTGGCCAAGACGATCATGGAGCTGAACCAGACCGAGGTCGGCTACAAGGCGGCGCTGCAGGCCACCGCGCAGGTGATCCAGCCGACGCTCGTGGACTTCCTGCGATGACGCTCTCGGCCGTCGCCACCCTGCCCCTGCTCTCGATGACCGAGGCGCTGCCCGGGTTCCCGGGCCACCGCGACTACGTGCTGGTGACCGCCGACGGCGACGGTCGGCTGTTCTGGCTGCAGTCGATGGCGCCGGAGGGTCCGCGGTTCCTCGCCATCGACCCGGGCGTGTACTTCCCGGACTACGCCCCGGTCCTGCCCCCGGCCGTGTGCGCGGACCTGGCACTCGACGACCCCGCACAGGCGCGGCTGTACTGCCTGGTGACGGTGCCGGCCGAGGGCCCCGCCGCGGCCACGGCCAACCTGCGCGCCCCGCTGGTGGTCAACCCGGCCACCTGGCGGTCCGCGCAGGTCGTGCTGCTCGACGGATTGCATCCCATCCGGCGTCCCCTGCGCCGATAACTGGACAGGCGGACGCGAGTCCGTCACGCTCCGGCCCGCATCGGGCACCCACCCGCCCACCGCCACGGACGGCCACCACACACCCATGGAGGGGTTCCACGTGCTCACTCTGACCCGCAGCGTCGGCGAGACCATCCGCATCGGCGACGACATCGAGGTCCACGTCGTCGAGGTCCGCGGCGGCACCGTCCGCCTCGGCTTCAAGGCCCCGCGCGAGGTGACCATCCACCGCGAGGAGGTCTACCGGCAGATCGCCGAGGCCAACCTGCTCGCGGCGCAGGTGACCGCCGACACGCTCGGCGCGCTGGCCGCCTTCGCCCCCGCGACGGCGGACGCCGACACCGCCGAGCCGGTCGCGCCGGGCGGGGCGCCCGCCGAGCCGGCGACCGCGCCCGCACCGGCCGCCCCGGTCGGTCACGGACGGGTCACGGAGGAGCCCGCGGGCTGACAGAAGTGGCCGGGGTGGGACCCCCGGCTGTTGTGGACTCCTGCCGACGACCTCATGCAGCGGTCCCGACGGCGGCGCGACACGGGCAAGAACTGCCGAAGAGATGCCCTCACATTGCGTATGGCACAGCGAGAGTTGTGCCGGTCGCTCGGTCGCTGATGCGCGAGAGTTGCCCCAAGCACGTCACAGGGGGCGATCAGGATGCAACACAGCGCAATCACCGAGTCCGGCGACCAGGTCGCCACGGTCGTCGGCTCCGCCGCGGAGTCCGACACCGTCGTCGTGCACGTGCAGCTGCGGCCGCGCCGCGGGTCCACCCGGCGGTGCCTCGCGGCGCTGGCCGAGCTGGCCGGTGCGCACCACCCCGAGGTGTCCTTCACGCTGACCGGGCTGAGCAAGGACGACCGGGTCGTGCGGGTGACCGTCGGTGTCGAGCTCGGCCCGCGGGCCGCCGTCGCCCGGTTCTCCCCACAGGCGCAGGCCGCCTACGCGTTCGTCAGCTCGGTGTTCACCACCCTGTACGACCACATGCCGGTCTACACCGTGGAGCCGGGCGAGGCCGAGCGCGCCGCGGCGGCCGACCTCATGGCCCGGCTCGCTGCCGGCCCGGCGACCGAGGTCGTCGTCCCCGCGCCCCGTCAGCCTGCCGCGGTCGAGCAGATCCCGGCGTAAGCACTCCCGGGCGCCCGCCTCCGGCGTCCGACGCGGCACCGTCTTCCCCACAGCGCCGAGGAGTCCCGGTGAACCACCTCCCCGCCACCCCCGCCGACACCACCTCCACCCGCTCCCGCGAGCCGCTGGTCTTCGGCGGCATCCCCGAGGCCGAGGGCTGGGCCCTCGCGCCCATCACGGCCCGCGACCGGGTGCACTTCCGCACCGACCGGGAGCTGCCGCTCGAGGAGTTCCGCCGGGAGCTGCCCGACGGCGTCACGGTCAGCTATGACCAGGGCGAGGGCCTGTACCGGGTCGACGGCGCCTGCGGCACCGCCTCGGTGCTCGCCGACTGGGTCAAGGCTTGGTGCGCCGGGCGGGGGACGGCGACCGTGGGGCTGCGCGCGGAGACCGACGTCCGTCGCCGCGCGCCGCGCGACCTGCCGCCGGCCTTCCTCGACGAGCTGTGCCGACACTACCTCCCGGTCAGCCTCAAGCGGCTGCAGCGGAACTCGAGCACGCTGCGGCTGCACGTGCCCGACCCCGACGACCTCGCCCAGCAGGTCAGCGAGTGGATCCTCAAGGCGATCGGGCAGTTCGACGAGGGCAAGGGGGTCCCCTTCGGCGCGTTCCTGGCCACCCAGCTGTCGAAGTGGGTGCACGACCTGGGCCGCAACGCCCACGGCCGCACCGCCGCCGACACCGAGAACAAGCAGCAGAAGGCGGTCGCCGCCTTCCTCACCGAGCACCAGCGGCGACCCAGCGAGAAGGAGCTGGCCGCCTACATGGGGCAGAGCGTGGCGACGCTGCGCCGCAACTCGCAGACGGTCGCGACCCTCAACGGGCTGCGCAACCTGCAGTCCCTGGACGGCGTCGGCCCGGACGGCACCGAGATCATGCTGCCGGACGCGCACGAGGCGCCGGACGAGATCATGGGCGAGGCCGAGCAGACGCTGCTGTCCCACGCGCTGACGGCGGCCTGCGCACCGGACCCCGACGCGCGGCCCGACCAGCGGGCCGGGCAGCCCAACGTCCTGGGCTGGGCGACGTGGTACCTGACCACCTGGGGCGGCCGGACGAAGACGCAGCTGTCGGCCGACCTCGGCACCTCGGTGCGGAACATGAACGTGCACGCCGACCGCGTCGAGCGGGCGCTCAAGCAGCGCCTGACCGAGCTCGCGGACTGATTCGTTCCGTCGACGGGAAATCGCGCCTGTCCGGGTCCAACGCGGTTGCTGCCTGCCGATATCCCTGGTGTGACAGAGCGCAGGGGAGCCCGCCGCAGTCGTGTTGCGGAGCCCGCCCCGGCGGCGGCGGGTACGCGGTGAGCACCCTCGCCTCGGGCGGGCCCGCGCACGACGTCCTGGTCCCGCACTGGCTGACCGCAGCCGAGCGCGAGCAGCTCGCCGGCGTCGTACGGGCCGCCGTGGGGGACGAGGCGCTGCACCCGGTGGCCGCCATCCACCTCGCCGACGTGCTGACCGAGCTGCACGTGGCCACGGCGCGCGACGCCGTGTGGCCGGCGTCCGCGGCCCGCGTGCGTCGGGTCACCGGCTGGGGCGCCGACGTCCTGCCGGTGCGGCTGTCCTCCCGGGAGCTCGAGAGCGTGCTGACCCTGCCCGGCCTCGCACCGGCGCTGCGCACCGCGCTGTGCCAGGACCGCCCGTGAGCGGGGGCCTGTTCGCCGCCCCCGGGCTCCTGCAGCGGCTGCGCTCGGTCCCCGTGACGGTGGCCGAGCTGCGGCGGACGGCCGACGAGGTGCTCCCCGCCCTGGCCACCGGCCGGCTGCGCGTCACGCTCGCCGACGACCGCGCCGACGGTCCGGTCGTGGTCCTCGAGGAGGACGAACGCCGGATGCGCACACCGCTGCGCGACCTGGCCGAGGACATGACCGACGCCCGCGTCGGCTCGACCCCCGAGGAGCTCGCCACCGCCCTGACCGCGTGGGTGCACGACCGGCCGGTCGCCGACGCGGTGGCCGCCGAGTCCGGCGTCGCGGTGCTCGACTGGACCGACCGCACCGAGACCGCCGTCGGCTGGCGGGTCGTCGTCCGCCGCGGGGACCGGGCGCTGCCGTGGACGCCGTCGCCGGGTCTGGACCGGCGCGCCGTCGAGCGGGTGCGCGTGGCCGCCGGGGAGCGCGCCGCCGCCGTCGGCGGGCAGCTGCGGGTCGAGGGCCCCGTGGCCCTGTGGTCGCACCCCGAGGTGCCGGCGCTCGCCTCCGCCGTGCTCGTGGCCCCCGAGCTGCTGCTCGACCGCATCGCCGCGGCCGGGCTCGACCTGCAGGACCCGCACGTCGTCGTCACGCCGCACTCGCCGCTGGCCTGCGCCGGCGCCGCCGTGGCCGCCCGCCTCGCCGGGGAGACCGGCGAGGCCTGCCAGCGCCTGCCCTGGCGGCAGATCGCCCGCCTGCGCTGGATCTGAAGACCCCGTCCTCCCCACCCTTCGCGAGCTCCGGGCAGGTCCCGCGACGGGGCCGCGCGGTCCGCTCCGGGCGGTGGTCGCACGCCCTCGACCATCGTCACTGGTCAGTGTCTTCAGACGGTATGGGGGCTGGGGCCCCGCCACGAATGATCGTGGGTTGCCGCGCAGGGGGCGGCCCTGGCGGTAGAGCCACAGGCGTGGGAGGCCCCAGTGATCGGTCAGCGTACGAGTGTCGGACTGGATGTTCATGCCCGTTCGGTGGTGGGCCGCGGGCTGGATGTGGAGACCGGTGAGGTGGTGCGGGCGCGGTTGACGCCGGCGCACGAGCAGGTGATCGAGTGGCTGCGGTCGTTGCCGGGGCCGGTGAAGGTGACCTATGAGGCGGGGCCGACCGGGTTCGGGCTGGCCCGGGCCCTGGAGGCGGCCGGGATCGACTGTGTGGTGGCCGCGCCCTCGCGGCTGCTGCGCCCGTCCGGGGAGCGGGTGAAGACCGACGCCACAGACGCGCTGCACCTGGCCCGGCTGCTGGCGGTGGGCCAGGTGACCGCGGTGACGGTGCCCGATGCGGAGACCGAGGCCGCGCGGGATCTGGTGCGCGCCCGGGATGATGTGCGCGCGGACCTTGATGAGCGCCCGGCACCGGGTCACGCACCTGCTGCTGCGCCAGGGCATCGTCTACGCCGGCGGCACCCCGTGGACCCGGGAGCATGAGAACTGGCTGCGCATCCAGCGCTTCGCCCGCCCGGCGCTGCAGAGCGCCTACGACGCGGCGCTGGAGGCGCTGGCCGCCACCGAGGGCCGCCGGGACCGCCTCGATGAGGCGATCACCAAGCTGGCCGCGGGCAGCCGGTTCACCCCGGTGACCGACCGGCTGGCCTGCTTGCGCGGCATCTCGACGCTGACCGGGTTCGGGCTGGCCGTCGAGATCGGCGACTGGTCACGCCTCTCGCCGGCCACCATCGGGGCCTATCTGGGGCTGGTGCCCGGCGAGTCCTCCACCGGGGAGAACCGCGCGCAGACCGGGGTGACCAAGACCGGCAACCGCCACGTGCGTCGGTTGCTGGTCGAGGCGGCCTGGCACCACCGCCCGCCGTATCGGCCCTCGACGAGGCTGCAGCGCCGCTGGCAGCGCGCACCGGGGGCGGTGGCCGCGCACG
>NZ_NVPT01000174.1 GCF_002802985.1 Geodermatophilus chilensis
AGATGTGTATAGGAGGCAGGCCGGGCACCCACCGCGGCGCGCCTCGCGGTGGGTGCCCGGCCCTGACGACACCCAGCTCATCCCGGTGCTGCCCGCGGTGCCGCGCCGCGTCGACGAGACCGACGAGGAGGTCGAGGCCCGCGAGGGCCGGCCCGGCGCCAGCCGGGGCATCCTGCGCGCCGCCGGCACGATGGCGGTGGCCACGCTGGTCTCCCGCATCACCGGGCTGCTGCGCACGATGGTGCTCACCGCGGCGCTGGGCGTCGGCCTCGTCGGCGACGCCTACAACACCTCCAACACGCTGCCCAACATCGTCTACGAGCTGCTGCTCGGCGGGGTGCTGACCTCGGTCGTCGTCCCGCTGCTGGTACGCGCCCAGGAACGGGACGCCGACGGCGGCGCCGCCTACGCCCAGCGGCTGGCCACGGTCGCCACCGCCGGGCTGGTCGTGGTCACCGGCCTGGCGATCCTGGCCGCGCCGCTGCTGACCTCGCTGTACGGCCTCGACGAGGACCCCGAGCAGTACCGGCTGGCGACCTGGCTGGCCCGGATCCTGCTGGTCGAGATCGTCTTCTACGGCCTCGGCGCCCTGGCGCAGGCGATCCTCAACTCCCGCGGGGTGTTCGGCCCGCCGGCCTGGGCCCCGGTGCTCAACAACGTCGTCGTCATCGCCACCGGCGTGCTGTTCCTCGCCGCCGGCGGCGCGGGCCCGCTCACCCCCGTGACCATCACCGACGGCCAGGTGTGGCTGCTGGGCGTCGGCACCACGCTCGGCATCGCCGTCCAGGCGCTGGTGCTGCTCCCGCTGCTGCGCCGGGCCAGGGTCCCCCTGCGGCCGCGCTGGGGCGCGCGCGACACCGGGCTGCGTGAGGCGGGCACGCTCGGCCTCTGGGTGATCGCCTACGTGGCGGTCAGCCAGGTCGGCGTCATCGTGGCCACCCGGATCGCCAACGCCGCCGGTCGCGAGGGCGGGCTGGGCTCGATCGGCTTCGCCAACGCCAGCCTGCTGTTCCAGATGCCCTACGGGATCATCGGCGTGGCCCTGCTGACCGCGCTGGTGCCCCGGATGAGCCGGGCCGCCGCGCGCTCCGACGTCCCCGGCGTGGTGCGCGACCTCTCCCTCGGCACCCGGCTGTCGGCCCTCGGCCTGCTGCCGGTCAGCGCCGCCCTGACCGTGCTGGGCCCCGCCCTGGCCGTCGTCGCCTTCGCCCGCGGCAACACCAGCGCCGACGAGGCCCGAGCGATCGGGATCGCGCTCGCCGTGGGTGCCTTCGGGCTGCTGCCGATGGCGGTGACCCTGCTGCAGCTGCGGGTGTTCTACGCCATGAAGGACGCCCGCACCCCCACGCTGATCCAGGTGGGGATGGTCGCCGTCCGGGTGCCGCTACTGCTGCTCGTGCCGGTCGTCGTCCCCCCGGAGCGGGTGGTGGCCGGGCTGATGCTGGTCACCAGCGTCACGTACCTGACCGGCTGGCTGCTCGGGCACGTCGTGTTGCACCGCCGGCTCGGGGCACTGGACAACCGCGCCACGATGGTCCCGGTGCTGCGCACCGCCGTGGTCGCGGTCGTCGCCGGGCTGCTCGGCTGGCTGGCGGTGTCCCTGGCCGACGGTGCGCTGGGCGCGTCGGTGGCAGGCTCGCTCGGCACCGTGCTGCTGGGTACCGTGGTCATCGGTGTCGCGACCCTCGCAGGGCTCGTGCTCGCCCGTGTCCCCGAGCTCCAGGAGCCCCTGGCAGCCGTCCGGGCCCGGCTGAGGCGCAGGTGAGCAGCGCGGCGCCGTCGCCGGGGCAACCCAGTCGCCGGCACGGAGGGGACAGGGGGCCGGGCGCACCGATGACGTCCACGATCACCGGCCTCCCCGACCGGTACCGCCCGCTCGACGAGGTCGGGCCCACCGAGACCACCGCCACCGGCGTCATCCACTGCTGGCGGGCCAAGGACCGGATCCTCAACCGCGACGTCGCCATCCGGGTGCACACCCCCGGTGGGCCGGCCGCCCGCGAGTGGATCACCCGCGCGCTCACCGCCGGCGGGCTGGCCACGCCCGCGCTGGCCATGGTCTACGACGCCGCAGAGGGCAGCGGGGACGGCGCGGCGCCCGGGGGCGCGGCCTACGTCGTCAACGAGTGGATCGAGGGCCGCACCCTCTCCGAGCGCATGGCCGAGGGCCCGATGCCCGAGCGGGAGGCACGCACCGTGCTGCGCCGGCTCGCCGAGGGCGTCGCCGCGGCCCACCGCGTGGGCCTGGCCGTCGGCGGGCTCACCCCCGAGACCGTCGTCCTGCGGCCCAACGGCCTGGTCGGGCTGCGTTCCGTGCCGGCCGCCAGCGGCACCGTCCAGGGGGACGTCGCCGCCCTGGGAGAGCTGCTCGAGTACTGCCTGACCGGCCGCCGCCCGGGCACCGCACCGGCCCGGCGGACGGTGGGGATGCCCCCGGACCTCGCCGCCCTGGTGCGCCGTGCCCGCTCGACCGAGCCCGGCGCGGGCCTCTCCAGCGTCGCCGCCATGGCCGCCCTGCTGGCCGAGCGCCCGCGCACCGGGCACACCGCCGATGCGCAGCGCGCGCCGGACGAGTCCGACAGCGGGTGGCTGCGCCGGCTGCGCGAGCGCCGCGAGGAGGAGCGCGCGGCCGGGGGCGACGAGGACGTCACGGTCGACCCCGCGCCGACCCGCGACGCCTCCTCCACCGCCTTCCCGCCGCTGGCCGCACGCGGCCTACCGCCCGTGCCCGGCCGCCGGCACGAGGACGACGAGGACGACCTGCTGCCGCTGTCGGAGGCCGGCGACGACGAGGCGGACCTGCGGGACGACGGGGCCGCGGACGCGCGCCCTCGCCGGCTGCTCGTCGTCGGGCTGCCGCTGGCGGCGCTGGCCGTGGTCATCGCCCTCGCGGTCTGGCTCGGCAACGTGATCTCGCCCGACGACGTCCCCGGTGACCAGGTCCCCGTGCCCGGCGCCCCGGTGTCCAGCGCGCCGCCCGCGGAGGAGACGGCCGAGCCCGGCGACAGCCCCGCGCTCACCATCACCGGCGGGAGCGTCTACGACCCGTTCGGCGACGGGGACCCGGACAACCCCGACGAGGTGCCGCTGTCCTTCGACGGCGACCCGTCCACCGCCTGGTCAACGGTGACCTACCGGGGGTCACCGGCGTTCGGCAACCTCAAGGACGGCATCGGCGTCCTGTACGACCTGGGCTCGGAGCAGGCCCTGGCCGGCGTGGGCGTCACCGGCACCGCCGGCGCGACCGCGGAGGTCCGGGTCGGCGACCGGCCCGACGGCGACCTCGACGCCTACGAGGTGGTCGCCGACGGCGAGCTCGGCGACTCGGCCGACCTGTCCTTCGACGAGCCGGTGACCACCCGGTACGTGCTGCTGTGGCTGACCGGGCTCGCGCCGTCGGACGGCGGCTTCTCCGCGGAGGTCGCCGAGGTCACCCTCACGCCGGCGGGCTGAGAGAGGACCCCGTCCTCCTCACCGGAGAAGGACCCCGTCCTCCCCCCTTCGCAGGCTCAGGGCGGTGCCCTGGGCGGGGCCGCGGCGAGCCTCTGGACGGTGCCGCGGGGCGAGGGACGGGGCGGCCGACACCCCCACAGGGGTCCTGGCCAGGGAATGTGGCACCTACGATCCTCGTTGTGCCGCCCGTGACGACAGACCACCCGACCCCCGGCCCCGCCGTGACGGCGGAGCACGCGGACCCCGCGATCCCGCCCGCCGAGCACGACGGCATCCGTGACCTCATCGTCATCGGGTCGGGCCCGGCCGGATACACCGCTGCCATCTACGCCGCCCGCGCGAACCTGCACCCGCTGGTGTTCGAGGGCTCGCAGTTCGGCGGCGCGCTGATGACCACCACCGAGGTGGAGAACTTCCCCGGTTTCGCCGAGGGCGTGCAGGGCCCGCAGCTGATGGACGACATGCGCACCCAGGCCGAGCGCTTCGGCGCCGAGCTGGTCGCCCGCGACGTCACCGAGGTCGACCTCACCGCCGAGCCGAAGATCGTCAAGGTCGGCGACGAGGTGCACCGCGCACACGCGGTCATCGTCGCCACCGGCTCGAAGTACCGGTACCTCGGCCTGGACAACGAGGCCCGGCTGCTCGGCCGCGGCGTCTCGGCCTGCGCCACCTGCGACGGCTTCTTCTTCCGGGACCAGGACATCATCGTGGTCGGTGGCGGCGACTCGGCGATGGAGGAGGCCACCTTCCTCACCCGCTTCGCCAGGACGGTGACCGTCGTCCACCGGCGGGAGGAGCTGCGCGCCTCGAAGATCATGCAGCAGCGCGCGCAGGAGAACGAGAAGATCCGCTGGGCCCTCGGCAAGCAGGTCACCGACGTGCTCGGTGACCAGACCGTCGCCGGCGTCCAGCTGACCGACGTGACCACCGGAGCCACCGAGGAGCTGCCCGTCTCGGGCGTCTTCGTGGCGATCGGGCACGACCCGCGCAGCGAGCTCTTCGTCGGGCAGCTCAAGCTCGACGACGAGGGCTACGTCCAGGTGGAGCACCCCACCACCCGGACCAACATCGAGGGCGTCTTCGCCTGCGGTGACGTGGTCGACCACATCTACCGCCAGGCCATCACCTCGGCGGGCACCGGCGCCGCGGCGGCGATCGACGCCGAGCGCTGGCTGGCCGCCGCGTTCGGCGAGCGCTGAGAAGCAGAAGGACCCCGTCCTTCCCACCCTTCGCAAGCTCAGGGCGGTGCCCGGGACGGGGCCTGAGCGGGCATACACCGACCACCCGACCTGTTGAGTCGGACTGGTAGCAGCAGACCGAGAGGAAGACATCCCCATGGCAGGCAACACCGTGACGGTCACCGACTCGTCCTTCGCCGACGACGTGCTGGGCAGCGACAAGCCCGTCCTCGTCGACTTCTGGGCCGAGTGGTGCGGACCGTGCAAGATGGTCGCCCCGGTCCTCGAGGAGATCGCCGCCGAGCACGGCGACAAGCTGACGATCGCCAAGCTCAACATCGACGAGAACCCGCAGATCGCCCGCGACTACCAGGTCATGTCGATCCCGACCATGACGGTGTTCCAGGGCGGCAAGCCGGTGAAGAGCATCATCGGCGCCAAGCCGAAGGGCGCGATCCTCTCCGACCTCGCCGATTACATCTGAGCAAGGACCCCGTCCTACCCACCCTTCGCAAGCTCAGGGTGGGGCCCGGGACGGGGCCGCTCCGAGGGCCTCCTCCGCCGACCGGCGGGGGAGGCCCTCGCGCGTGCGGGGGGCCCACCGGGCCGCCCCGACGCCCGGGGACCACAATCGACCCACGATGGCAACCGACAGCAGCATGCAGCCCCTCGGGCCGGGGGACCGTGGCCCCGCCGTGGCCGACGTGCACGCCGCCCTGCGCGCCCTCACCCTGCTGCCGGCGGGGGGTGCCGCGGAGGAGGCGTCACTGGACCAGGCGGTCTACGACCCGGCCACCGAGCTCGCCGTCCGCCACTTCCAGCAGGTGCGTGGACTGACCGTCGACGGCCGCGTCGGCGAGGAGACCTACCGCGCCCTGTCCGAGGCCCGCTGGTCGCTCGGGGACCGGCTGCTGCACCACGACCCGGTCCGCCCCATGCGCGGGGACGACGTCACGAACCTGCAGGACCGGCTGCACGAGCTCGGCTACGACGCCGGCCCGGTCGACGGCGTCTTCGGCCCGGAGACCGAGGTGGGGCTGCGCGCCTTCCAGCGGGACTACGGCCTGACCTCCGACGGCACCTGCGGGCCGGCCACGCTGCGGGCGCTGCGCCAGCTCGGCCGCAAGGTCACCGGCGGGCGCCCCCAGCTGCTGCGGCAGAGCGCCAGCTTCGTGGAGAGCGGCCCGCACCTCATCGGACGGCGGATCGTCCTCGACCCCGGCCACGGCGGCACCGACACCGGCTACACCTTCGGGGAGACCACCGAGGCCGACCTGGTGCTGGACCTGGCCTCGCGCATCGAGGGCCGGCTCGCCGCCGCCGGCGCCACCGTCTACCTCACCCGGGGCCGCGAGCAGGACCCGTCCCCGGCCGAGCGGACGGCGTTCGCCAACGACGCCCGCGCCGACCTCTTCCTCTCGCTGCACACCGACGCGCACCGCTCCGAGCACGCCCGCGGGGTGGCCAGCTACTACTACGGCACCGGCTCGGGGGCCTCCTCGACCGTGGGCGAGCAGTTCGCCAACCTGGTGCGCCGTGAGGTCGTCGCCCGCACCGGCATGCTCGACCTCGGCTCGCACCCCAAGACCTGGGACCTGCTGCGGATGAGCCGCATGCCCGCCGTCCGGCTCGACGTCGGCTACCTCTCCCACCCGGTCGACCGGCTGCTGCTGCTCGACGCGAGGCTGCGCAGCACCGTCGCCAGCGCCGTCCTGGCCGCCGTCCAGCGGCTGTTCCTGCCCGCCGAGGCCGACCCGCCCACCGGCACCTTCATCCTGCCCGCGAAGCGCTGAGGACGAGGTGAGCCGCCCTGCGGGGCGGTGCGAGGAGTGGGGGCCGGAGGCCTCCACGAGGAGCGCCGGGTGGGGCTCAGCGCGCCCGGGGACGGCACCTGGCCGCGGTGTCGTCCGGTAGGACGACAGTGTCACTGTGACGGTTGGGTTCGTCCCACCCCGTGTCCCGCACGGGTCGTCGGGTCGGGCTCCCTACACTCGGGATGTGGCCGATCTCCAGCCCGGAACACCCCCGGGCCCCGGTGTGCACCACCCCGCTCCGCGGCATCCGCGGCTGGACCCGCTGGCGGACCGGTACGCAGCACGCACGCACGGGATGAAGACCTCGGAGATCCGCGCGCTGTTCTCCGTCGTCAGCCGTCCCGAGGTCGTCTCCCTGGCCGGCGGCATGCCCGCGGTCACCGCGCTGCCGCTGGACGCGGTCGGCTCGATGATCGGCGAGCTGGTGTCCGGGATGGGCGCACAGACCCTCCAGTACGGCTCCGGCCAGGGCGACCCGCGGCTGCGCGAGCGGATCTGCGACGTCATGGCGCTCGAGGGCATCACCGACGCCTCGCCCAGCGAGGTCGTCGTCACCGTCGGCTCCCAGCAGGGGCTGGACCTGGTGACCCGCGTCTTCTGCGACCCGGGGGACGTCGTCCTCGCCGAGGGCCCCTCCTACGTCGGTGCGCTGGGCGTCTTCCAGGCGGCCGAGGCGCGCGTCCGGCACGTCCCCATGGACGACGACGGGCTGATCCCCGAGGCGCTGGAGCAGACGCTGCTGGAGTGCCGGGCCGCCGGCGACCGGGTGAAGTTCCTCTACACCGTGCCGAACTACCACAACCCGGCCGGCGTCACGCTGTCCGAGCCGCGGCGGCAGGCGGTCATGGAGATCGTCGACCGCTACGACCTGCTGGTCATCGAGGACAACCCCTACGGCCTGCTCGGCTTCGACCGCGAGCCGATGCGCGCGCTGCGGGCCCGGGACGACCGGCGGGTCATCTACCTCGGCTCGTTCTCCAAGACGTTCTCCCCGGGCCTGCGGGTGGGCTGGGTGCTGGCCCCGCTCGCCGTCCGGGAGAAGCTGGTGCTGGCCACCGAGGCGCAGGTGCTCTGCCCGCCCTCGCTGACCCAGTACGCCGTCGCCCGGTACCTGGACACCCAGCCGTGGCGGGAGCAGATCAAGCACTTCGTCGAGCTGTACCGGGAGCGGCGCGACGCCACCCTCGAGTCGCTGGACGCGCTCATGCCGGCGGGCACCACCTGGACCCGCCCGGACGGCGGCTTCTACGTGTGGCTGAAGTTGCCGCACGGGCTCGACGCCAAGCTCATGCAGCCCCGCGCGGTCAACGCGCACGTGGCCTACGTGCCGGGCATCGGCTTCTACGCCGACGGCTCGGGCCGCGAGTTCATGCGGCTGTCCTACTGCTACCCCGAGCCGGACCAGATCCGCGAGGGGGTGCGCCGGCTGGCCCGCGTCATCGAGGCCGAGCTGGACCTGCACTCGACCTTCGACGGCGTGGACACCGGCACCTTCCGGGCGGTCTCCGGCTCCCCGCCCGGCGGCATCGTGGGCCCGGCCAACAGCGACCGATACGAGGACCGTCCATGAGCGAGCGCGCCCCCGCCCCCGCCGCCGAGCCGGGGACCGTGGCCCACCCGCTGCGCGCCGTCGTCCTCGCCGGCGGGCTGAACGTCGAGCGGGAGGTCAGCCTCTCCTCCGGCACCCAGGTGGCCGAGGAGCTGGCCCGTGCCGGCGTCGAGGCCGAGCTGCGCGACGCCGACGCCGAGCTGCTGCCCGGTCTGGCCGCCGCGCCCGCGGACGCCGTCTTCATCGCGCTGCACGGCGCCACGGGGGAGGACGGCGCGCTGCGGGCCGTGCTCGACCTGGCCGGCGCCCCCTACGTCGGCTCCCCGGCCGCGGCCTGCCGGCTGGCCTGGGACAAGCCGGCGGCGAAGTCGGTCGTCCGCTCCGCCGGGGTGACCACGCCGGACTGGGTGGCCCTGCCGCACAGCACCTTCCGGGAGCTGGGCGCCGGTGCGGTGCTCGACCTCATCGTCGCCCGCCTGGGCCTGCCGCTGATGGTCAAGCCGGCCTCGGGCGGCTCCGCGCTGGGCGTGCAGAAGGTCAGCCGGGTCGAGGACCTGCCCGCCGCCATGGTCAGCTGCTTCGCCTACGGCGACACCGTGATGGTGGAGCGCTACGTCGACGGCGTGGAGCTGGCGCTCTCGGTGGTCGACCGCGGCGAGGGCCCCGAGGCGCTGCCGGCGGTGGAGATCGCCCCCGAGTCCGGCGTCTTCGACTACACCGCGCGCTACACCCCCGGCCTGACCGAGTACCACGCGCCGGCCCGGGTGTCGGCCGAGGTGGCGGCGCGGGCCGCGCAGATCGCCGTTCGGGTGCACGAGGTGCTCGGCCTGGCCGACCTGTCCCGCACCGACGCGATCGTCACGCCGGACGGCGAGGTGCACTTCCTCGAGGTGAACGTCTCGCCCGGGATGACCGAGACCTCCATGTTCCCGATGGCGGTCGAGGCCGGCGGCTCCTCGCTGGGCGACGTCCTCGCCGAGCTGCTGACCCGGCGGGCCGCCGTCACCCGCTGAAGAAGGACCCAACCGCAACAGAGGCCCGGTTCCGTCCGTGACGGAACCGGGCCTCTGCCGTCGATCACTCCTCGGGACGGCGTCCGGTGATGTCCGGGGCCATCTGGCCGATGATGCGCTGCAGGTCGTCGACCGAACCGAACTCGACGACGATGCGGCCCTTCGCCCGGCCGATCTGGATCTTCACCTTGGTCTCGAAGGCGTCCGAGAGCCGGCCGGCGAGGTCCTCCACGCCCGGCGCGCTGAACTTCCGCGGACGCCGCTTCACCGTGGGCTCCTCGGCGACGGCCAGCGCGACCGCCTCCTCCGTGGCCCGCACCGACATCCCCTCGGCGACGATGCGGGCGGCCAGCGCCTCCTGTTTCGCGGCGTCGGGCAGGCCGAGCAGTGCCCGGGCGTGGCCGGCGGAGATGACGCCGGCAGCGACGCGGGTCTGCACCTTCACCGGCAGCTTGAGCAACCGGATGGTGTTGGTGACCTGCGAGCGGCTGCGACCGATCTTCGTGGCCAGCTCCTCGTGGGTGGCACCGAACTCCTCCAGCAGCTGCTGGTAGGCCGCGGCCTCCTCGAGCGGGTTGAGCTGGACCCGGTGGATGTTCTCCAGCAGGGCGTCGCGCAGCAGCGCGTCGTCCGTGGTGTCACGGATGATCGCCGGCACGAACTTGAGGTCCGCGGCGCGGGCGGCCCGCAGCCGGCGCTCGCCCATGATGAGTTCGTAGGGTGGGCCCCCGGCGACATCAGCGCGCTCGCGCACGACGATCGGCTGCAGCAGGCCGAACTCGCGCACCGAGTACGTGAGCTCCTCCAGCGCCTCGTCGTCGAAGACCTGACGGGGCTGCTTGGGGTTGGGGACGACGTCGACGACCGCGACCTCGCGCAGCTGCGCGCCCGGGACGCCGACGGCGGCCTCGGCCTGCGCGGCCACCGTGGCCGCCGCCCTGTCCCTTATACACATTT
>NZ_NVPT01000175.1 GCF_002802985.1 Geodermatophilus chilensis
AGCGTCTGGTGGTCGAGCTTGCGGCCGTCGTCCTCCCGCACTCCTCAATGGTCTCCGCGCGCGGGTCAGCGATCAAGCTACTAACGATCTCCTTAGTAACACATCAGCCACGCGTAGGGGACGCACCCCCGGTTCGGCCCCTCCCCGCTCCCCGTTCCCCGAAGAGCCGAAGGTCAGCACGATGCTCGACCTGCTGGTCACCAACGCCGTCGTCGACTCGACCGCCACGCAGGCCTGCCACGTCGACGTCCGGGACATGCGCATCGCCGCCCTCGACGGCGGCAGGTGCCATGAGCCCCACCCGAGGGAGCTATCCCTCCCCCGCCGCGATATCCGCGAGACGGCGGGGGCTCTGCCCGCAGGACCGCCCTGATGGCCGGCCGGCCGACGAGGATCGGCATGATCGTGCCCTCGTCGAACACCTGCCTGGAGCCGCAGACCTACCGGATGCTGGCCGAGCGCACAGACGTGACGGTGCACTTCACCCGCATCGAGGTCATCCGCATCGCCCTCAACGCCCACTCGGACCGGCAGTTCGACATCCGCCCGATGGTGACCGCGGCCCGGCTGCTCCGGACGGCAGAGGTCGACGTCGTGGCCTGGAACGGCACCGCCGGATCCTGGCTCGGCCCGGACGGCGACCGCGCGCTGGTTCGGGAGATCACCGCGGCGACCGGCGTACCGGCCACCACGTCGACCCTGGCCTACCTCGACGCCTTCGCCGCCTTCGGCGTCCGCCACCTCGGTCTGCTCACCCCGTACACGGCGGATGTCAACGAGGCCATCGGCGAGCGGTACGCCGCCGAGGGCACGACGGTCGTGGGCGAGCGGCACCTGGGGCTGGAGGTGAACGAGGAGTTCGCGAATGTGCGGCCGGCTGAGCTCGTGCCGCTCTCGCGCGAGCTGGCCGACGGCGCGGACGGACGGCGTCCGGACGCCCTGGCCTACGTGTGCACCAACCTGTACGGCGCGCCGGTGGTCGCACAGGTGGAGTCGGAGACCAGGGTGCCCGTGCTCGACTCGGTCGCCGTCACGCTCTGGCGGTGCCTGACGATGGCCGGGGCCGCACCACTGGAACCGCGGTGGGGCCGGCTGCTGACCGGGACGGCGTAATTCCGCGACGGTAGCACCGCATCGAAGTGCACGCACGCCTCCAGCTCAGTGGGCCGAGCAGCGCGTGAGCGCTCCTCGGCCCACTGAGCGCGGCGGGTCTCCGCTCGATTAGCCAACTCAGCCCCTGCAGGCGCCGCTGCTGTCGACCGCTACGGTTCTGAGGCCTCACCGGGCATGCCGTCGACGACCATGTGCCGGCTGGCCCGCACGTGCGCCAGGGCCACGGCGGCGGCGAGCTCGGCGTCACGCATCCTGATGGCGGCGAGCAGCTGCTCGTGCTCGCTCTGCACCCGCTCGTGGTCGGTGGTCTGGCGGAACAGCCAGCGCAGCCGGCCAGTCAGCGGCTGCAGCACGGCGCGAAGGGAATCGTTGCCCGTCAGCCGCAACAGGTCCTCGTGGAACGCCGTGTTTGCCGTGCCAGCCCACGAATGGTCGCCGGCATCGAGCGCACGGCGACCATGCTCGACCGACGCGGCCAGCTGGGCCAAACCCTCGTCATCGATCCGCTCGGCGACCAGCCGGGCCGCGAGCACCTCCAGCACTTGGCGGATGTCGAAGAGGTCCTCGACGACCGACCTGGTCAGGACCCGGACGACGGCACCGCGCCGCGGCAGCAGCTCGACGAAGCCCTCGCTCTCCAACGCCCGCAGTGCCTCCCGGACGGGCACCCGGGACACCCCGAAGTCCTCGGCCAGGTCGCGCTCGACTAGCCGGGTCCCCGGACGCCACGTCCCCTCCGCGATGCCGGTGCGGATCTTCTCCCGGATGACGTCGCGCAGCGGTACGTCGTCCACATGATCGGCCGACGGGGACGCCGGTTGGACTGGCAGCTCCACGACGGCATCGTGCCTTATCCCCCCGACCGTCGGTCGCCCCGTCGTCAGACGAACTAGCGGCTGAGCGGCACGTGTCGGGGGTCATCGCCGACACCGTCGTCGACCTCGTCGGCGCCATCGGCCGCCAGGTCCTCGATCACCTGCTGCCCGACCGGCGCTGCCGACCACGCCTCGGGCGGTCAAGCGGGCGATCTCCAACTACGCCCGCAACACCGCCAAGGGCCGCCTGCGCGGCCCCAGCTACCAGGCCACGACCAGCAATCAAGGTCCTAGACGATCCCGGCCCTTGACCAACCGGCCCGGGCCGCCAACTACACAGCCTTGCAGCTAGCCCCTCGTCGTCGATCCGTTCGGCGACGAGCCGGGCGGCGAGCGCTTCCAGGACCTGCCGGATGTCGAAGAGGTCGGCGACGACGGATCGCGTCAGCTGCGACCACTGCTCCCCGTCTTGGCAGGAGCTCGATGAAGCCCTCGCTTTCCAGGGCCCGAAGCGCCTCCCGCACCGGCACCCGGGAGACCCCAAACTCCCGGCCAGGTCGCGCTCGACCAGCCGGGTGCCCGACGTCCACATTCCCTCGGCGGTACGCACCCGGATCTTCTTCCGGATCACATCACGCAGCGGCTGGCCGGCTGTGGCGGCCAGGGACCCGGACGTCGGCTCCTCGGACGTCTCCACGGGTAGATCATCCCCGAGAGCTCGCCACCCCGGATGCACCGGATCGCATAGGGCCCTTACGACGGCGAGCCGGGGCTCGGCCGTGCAGGTGGGACTGCGTGGCCTTCGGGTCGGCCGCACCGCCGGGCCCACGGCAGGGACCGCGCTGGTTTAGACCAGCTGCCGGCTCAAAGGCGCATGCCGGTTGACGTCCTTGTACAGCAGGTAGCGGAAGCGCCCTGGGCCGCCAGCGTAACAGGCCTGCGGGCAGAACGCGCGCAGCCACATGAAGTCGCCGGCCTCGACCTCAACCCAGTCCTTGTTTAGCAAGTACACGGCTTTGCCCTCCAGCACATAGAGTCCGTGCTCCATCACGTGCGTCTCCGGGAACGGGATCACGCCGCCGGGTTCGAAGTTGACGATGTTGACGTGCATGTCGTGGCGCACGTCGGTCTGGTCGACGAAGCGGGTCGTCGTCCAGACGCCGTGGGTGTCCGGCATGGGCAGCGGCTCGACATCGCGCTCGCTGGTCACGAACGGCTCAGGCACGTCGATCCCGTCGACGCGCTGATAGGCCTTGCGGATCCAGTGGAAGCGCGCCGGCTCGTTCTCTTCGTTGTGCAGCGTCCACGCCGCGCCCGGCGGCAGGAAGGCGTACCCGCCTGGCTCGAGCCGGTGGGATGCCTCCCTGATCGTCAGCCGCAGCCTGCCCTCTACGACGAACAGCACCGCCTCGGCGGCGGGGTCGGTCTCCGGCCGGTCGCTGCCGCCGCCCGGTGACACCTCCACGATGTACTGGGAGAAGGTCTCGGCGAAACCGGAGAGGGGCCGGGCGATGACCCACAGCCGGGTCCGCTCCCAGAACGGCAGGTTGCTGGTGACGATGTCGGTCATCGTTCCCTTGGGCAGCACGGCGTAGGCCTCGGTGAACATCGCCCGGTTCGTAGTGAGCTCGTTCTGCCCGGGCAGGCCCCCCCGTGGCACGTAGTAGGCGTTCGTCGTCGACGTCACGTCGGTCGTCCTCTCCGCTGGAGCCGCCGGTGCGGCTCGGATGGTGGTGTCGTCGGTGCTGCCCATGCCCCTGTCCCTCATGCCTTGTCCCTCGTTCACTGCCTCTCGTGCACTGCCCCAGACCAGCAATTACCCGCGCGGTTGGTCCACCTCGACCGGACGGCCGCGCAGCCACGTGCTGCGGACGACGTCGGCGAGCCGGCACTCCACGTAGAGCGCCACTGGGTTGCGGTGGTCGACCTCGCGGTCCCCCGGCACGGCGTCTTGGAAGGGCCACCAGAACTCGACGGCGGAGAAGCCAGCGTCATGAGCCGCTGCGGTCCGGTCGAGGAGCGGCAGCTCGGTGAACATGATCGACAGGTTGGCGGCGTAACGACGAGGCGGTATGAACGCATTTCCGCAATATGGAACTTGTTCTGGCATGTGCACCGTACTGTGATGGTATACGAGACGTCAACCGTGTCGTTTCAACTCTCGCCGTGGCGCTCAGGTCTCCTCCCCTGCGTTGAAGGTCGAGCCGCCCGTCTTGCCATCAGTGCCTCGTGCAGGGTCCTGGCGACGGGGTCACCGGATTGGGATGCGCGGCGCTCACCCGCGGCGCTCGGGGTGTACTTCTGCCCGGCATGGATGAGCCGCGCAGTGATCGCAGGCGACGAGGTTCCTGCCGCCGGGCAGCGTTCTACAGGATCCGGCTGATCGCGTGGCCGGCCGCGCCGAAGTCATGGACGGATCTTCGCCTCGGGGAGTCGTTTCCAACGATCCGCATCCCGGAACGAGGGCAGCCGAGCTCGGTCGTCGCCTGGAACTCGAGCTCACCTGGACGCAGCGTGATCGCGGGCGCAGACGTCGGGCCCGTCACGAATACCGCGTTGCTCCGTCATCCGGACTCTGTCTTCTGCTGGATGAAAAGGGGGGCCTTGACACCGAGGTCCGTGTGATGCAGGTTACCCCTCGCAAGCCGTTTCGTATACCAAACCGGAGTCCCCCATGAGCGGAGCATCACCCGCCGGCAACCCGGCAGAGAGCAACACCATCGTCGGGCCGTCTGCGGCCCTGCACGGCCCTGCCGAGACGGTGCCCGCCGGGGTGGACCCTGGCCTCTACAACGAGGACCTGGCGCCTACCAGGCGAGAAGGCCGGACCTGGAGCGCCTACAACATCTTCGCGTTGTGGGCCAACGACGTGCACAGCCTCGGCAACTACGCGTTCGCAATCGGCCTTTTCGCCCTGGGCCTGGGCACCTGGCAGATCCTCACCGCCATCGGTGTCGGCGCCGCCCTGCTGTTCCTCCTCCTGAACCTGTCGGGCTACATGGGCGTCAAGACCGGCGTGCCCTTCCCGGTCATGAGCCGGATCAGTTTCGGCGTTCGCGGCGCTCAGATCCCAGCCCTGCTGCGTGGCGGCGTGGCGATCGTCTGGTTCGGCATCCAGACCTACCTCGCCGCGCTCGTCGGCAACGTGCTGCTGATTGCCCTGTTCCCCTCGCTGGAGTCCCTGACCGAGAGCAGCACCCTGGGGCTGTCGCACCTGTCGTGGATCTGCTTCAGCGTCCTGTGGGCCGTACAGGTCGTTATCGCCTGCTACGGCATGGAGATGATCCGCAAGTACGAGGCGTTCGCTGGACCGATCATCCTGGCCACGTTCGTGGCGCTGGCCCTGTACGTGTTCATCCAGGCGGGGGGCTCGATCGCCTGGTCCCCGCCCGACGAGCTCAGCGGGTCCGAGATGTGGATCCAGATCCTGGGCGGCGGCGCCCTCTGGGTCGCCATCTACGCGACGTTCGTCCTCAACTTCTGCGATTTCACCCGCGGCGCCAAGTCCAAGAGGTCCGTGGCCCTGGGAAACCTCTGGGGAATCCCGGTCAACATGTTGTTCTTCGGTCTGGTGGTCGTCGTCCTCACCGGCGGCCGGCTGGCCATCGACGGGCGCGTGATCAGCAGTCCGACCGATGTCGTGGAGTCGATCGGCAACACCCCACTGCTGGTGCTCGCCTCCCTGGCCCTGCTGACGCTGACGATCGCGGTCAACCTGATGGCGAACTTCGTCGCACCCTCCTTCGCCCTGGCCGCGCTGATGCCGCGTACGCTGAACTTCCGTCGGGCGGCCATCGTGTCCGGTGTCATCGGCTTCGTCATCCTGCCCTGGAACCTCTACAACAGCCCGGCCGTCATCCTCTACTTTCTCGGCGGCCTGGGCGCCTTCCTCGGCCCGCTGTTCGGCATCGTGATGGCCGACTACTGGCTGCTGCGTCGCCAGCGGATCAACGTCCCAGACCTGTACACCTACAAGGCCTCCGGCGAGTACTCGTACAGCAACGGCGTGAACACGCGGGCCATCGCCGCACTCATCCCGTCGGCGGCCATCGCGCTGTTGTTCGCCTTCGTCGAGGGCCTAGCCGTGTTCGCCGCCTTCTCCTGGTTCATCGCGGCCGGACTCGGTGCGCTCATCTACTACGTCATCGCCGACCGGACGCGCACCTTCACCGACGTCGACGGGGAGTCCATCGCCGTCGCAGTGCGCCACTGACCCAGCCGACACCAGCCGAAAGGACACGACCCATGCGCATCCTCGTGGTCAACGTCAACACCACCGAGTCCATGACCGAGGGCATCGCGGAGCAGGCCCGCCGCGTGGCGCTGCCCGGGACGGAGATCGTCGGGCTCACTCCGGCCTTCGGGGCGGAGTCGGTGGAGGGGAACCTGGAGAGCTACCTGGCCGCGGTCGCCGTCATGGACCGCGTCCTGGCCTACGAGGAACCGTTCGACGCCGTCATCCAGGCCGGCTACGGGGAGCACGGCCGGGAGGGGCTGCAGGAGCTGCTCGACGTCCCGGTCGTGGACATCACCGAGGCCGCGGCTTCGACGGCGATGTACCTGGGGCACCGCTACTCCGTCGTCACGACCCTGGACCGGGCGGTGCCACTGATCGAGGACCGGCTGCTCGTCGCCGGCCTGGACCGCCGCTGCGCTTCGGTCCGGGCCAGCGGTCTGGCGGTGCTCGAGCTCGAGGCGGACCCCGAGCGTGCGGTCGAGGCGATCGTGGAGCAGGCCGCCGCAGCGGTGCGCGACGACCACGCCGAGGTCATCTGCCTTGGCTGCGGCGGGATGGCCGAGCTCGAGTCGGCGGTGCGAGCGCGCACTGGGGTGCCAGTGGTCGACGGGGTCGCGGCGGCGGTCACCGTGGCCGAAGCCCTCGTGCGCATGCAGCTGAGCACCTCGAAAGTGCGCACCTACGCGCCAGCACGGCCGAAGAAGATGACCGGGTGGCCCGTGACCGGGGGCCGGTGAGGCGGCTCCGGGTCGCCGCCCCGTGACCGGCCCACCCGACGGCTCAGTCGCGCACGTCTTCGCCCATACGCCGGCGAGACGGTCCGGCTCGGTGAGACGCCGTCTTGCCGCGTTCCCCGCCCTCGGTGCCGAACTGCAGCCCGGAATCGACGTGGCACTCGACCCCATCGCGCTGGACGAGACGGCTCATCGACGTCGACGTCGTCGTTCTCGTCACCGAAGAAGGGAGCATGGACGAGCGGAGCCTGGTGGCACGACGCTACTGAAGTCGCCTACCCAGCCCGGACCGCCGGAGACCGGTCGCCGCCTGCGGCCGGACGACCCCACCGAGGAACAGAGGTACGCGGCGGGTTCCGGCCGCGCCTTCTATCTCACCGAGCTCGACCCGGACCCGAATGCGGCAGGGTGCCGCCGGCCTGCTCCTCGAGCAGCTCGGCGGCCACCTGCAGCCTTGCCTTCCCATCACCCCGACCCAGGAGCGACCGATGTCCGATGGTGGACCCCGTCAGCAGTTGGCTGCCGTCAACGACCCCGCGACGATCCTCGAGCAGCTCGCCCGGTTGCGCGCCGAACGGGGGGAGGACGTCGCCGCCGACCCCACGGTGAGCGTGACCCCGCGGTCCACGGGCTTCGACCTGGTCGTCCGGGGCACCCGGATCCTGACGACGGCGGGGATCGTCGCCCGGGAGATCGGTGTCACGAACGGCCGGATCACCGCCCTGGAGCCCCTCGGCTCAGACCTGCAGGGCGACGAGGTCGTCACCCTCGCCGACGACGAGACCCTCATCCCCGGCCTGGTGGACGCGCACGTGCACGTGAATGAGCCCGGCCGCACCGACTGGGAGGGCTTCGCCACCGCCACCAAGGCCGCCGCGGCCGGCGGCGTTACCACCATCCTCGACATGCCGCTGAACTCGATCCCGTCGACGGTCAACCGCCCGGCGTTACAGCTCAAGCAGTTCATCGCGGCACCGCAGGCCTTCGTCGACGTCGGCTTCTGGGGCGGCGCCGTGCCGGGCAACAAGGAGTACCTCCGCGAGCTGCACGACGACGGCGTGTTCGGGTTCAAGTGCTTCCTGCTCCACTCCGGCGTCGACGAGTTCCCCCCGCTGGGGCCGGACGACTTGGAGGAGTACCTGGAGGTGCTGAGCAGCTACGACGCGCTGATGATCGTGCACGCCGAGGACTCGCGCTCCATCGACCGCGCCCCGGCCCCCGAGGGCGACGTCTACGACCGCTTCCTCGCCTCGCGGCCCCGGGGTGCGGAGAACCTGGCGATCGCCGAGGTCATCGAGCGCACCCGCTGGACCGGCGCACGCACGCACATCCTGCACCTGTCGTCGTCCGATGCCCTGCCCATGCTGCGTACCGCCAAGGCCGACGGGCTCGACCTGACCGTCGAGACGTGCCCGCACTACCTGACGCTGGTGTCCGAGGCCATACCGAACGGCAGCACCGAGTACAAGTGCTGCCCGCCGATCCGTGAGACGAGCAATCGCGAGCAGCTCTGGGAGGGCCTGCTCGACGGCACGATCGACTACATCGCCTCCGACCACTCGCCCTCCACCCCGGCTTTGAAGGACCTGCAGAACGGGGACTTCGGTGTCGCCTGGGGTGGAATCGCCTCGGTGCAGCTGGGCCTGGCAGTGGTCTGGACGGAGGCGCGGCTACGGGGTCTCGGCCTCGAGCAGGTCATCGAGTGGATGGCCGCCCGCCCCGCTGACCGGCTTCGGCTCCGGTCCAAGGGGCGGATCGCACTGGGCTACGACGCCGACCTGGCGGTCTTCGCGCCCGACCAGGCCTTCGTGGTCGACGCCGGGAAGCTCCACCACCGGAATCCGCTGACGCCATACCACCAGAAGACCTTGTCCGGGGTCGTCCGTCGCACGTTCGTCCGGGGCACCGAGGTGGACTACGAGACCCCGCGCGGGCGGCTCATCCGCCGGGGGATCGACTGACGCGGAGGGATCGCCTTCTGGTGCTGGCTCACACGGTTACCGGCGAGGACGGCGCCGCCGTCGTCGTCCTCGCCGGACATCCCCTGCTGGTCCGGCCGTGACATCCCGGTCTTTTGGATGGCATCTCCGCCGCGGCCGATAGGTGGAGGTCCTGGTGAGCCTCGACTACGCATGCACTCGCAAAGGGCAGCTTCGCCCGTCCGCCGCGCGAGCGCCAGCGGGGTCGGTCCCCGAGGTCGCGCGGGCCCTCGCCCAGGAGTCGGTCCACCTGAACAGCGACCACCGCCAACCGCGACCGCAGCCGGGTGCCCGTCCGGGCCGCCCTCCCCTCCGGCACCGGAGAGAGGACCGTCGGTGCCCCCGTGCCCTCCCGGCCGCACGCCGGTCGATTGACGCGGCCGGCCGCGTAGTGATCCCCGGAGGGTGGACGGGCACTGTCACATTGAAGGGTGATCGGCTCCTCGACCGCAGGAGGTCCGCCCTGTTGCAGAAGACGAGCTCGGCCTGGGCACCGGCTTCTCGCCCTCCGAGGGGCTCCCCCTCACGCGAGGGCCGTCGGTGATCGTCTGCGCGGGCAGGTGGCGGTCGCGAAGGGCGTCTTCGCCGATCCCGGTTCGACGGCAGGTTCCTCCCCCGCCTCGTCGTTCGTGAAGCGACCACCACCGGCGCCGGGGTCAACCCCGGGTGCCCGGGGCGACTCTGGAGGATCGGCATGGTCGTGCCGTCGTCGAACACCGGCCTGGAACTCCAGCCCTACCGGACGCTGCGGGATGGACCGATGTCACCGTGCATTTCACGCGGACCGAGGTCACCCGGATTGCTCTGGAGCCGGACGCCGATGGGCAGTTCGACCACACCCCCATGGTCACCGCCGCGGAGCTGCTCAGGACGGCGGAGGCCGACGTGGTGGCCTGAAAGGGCACTACGGGGTAGTGGCTCGGCCCCAACCGGGACCGGGAGACGGTGCGGCAGATCCAGGCGGCGACCGGCGTTCCCGCGACCACCTTCACGCTGGCTGCGAGAAAGTTGACAGGCCCGCATGGGCATCGAGTTCCCGAATCGTGCAGCGGAAGCGGGACGAGGTCCGGTCGGGAGCGTTGAAGTGTGCCGGTCATCCTTCCGCGATGGAACGATCGTGGTCGTCAGGTCCACCAGCCGTCTGCTCAACGTGCAGCCATCTGCTCGGTGGCCTGCGGGACGACGGTGTTCAGGTCACCCACGACGCCGAAGTCGGCGAGCTCGAAGATCGGCGCCTCGGGGTCCTTGTTGACCGCGACGAT
>NZ_NVPT01000176.1 GCF_002802985.1 Geodermatophilus chilensis
CCGGTCTTGAGCTTGGCCGTCGGGGTCCTGGCCATGACCGCGCTGGCGCCGCCGCGTGCATTGGATCAGCTCGCCATACCGGTTGGGGTCGCGGTCGGTCTGTCCATTGTCATTGCGGTGGTTGTCGCCAAGATCATCATGATAGCGAGCGTTGCACTGCGTCGGGCCGTCGAGCTGCTCGGCGACGGAACCGAGTTCGTACCTCCGCGCGCCCCGACGGCCGAACTCGCAGCGCTGGCTGCGGCACTCGACGACGCCCAGCATCGGCTGCATGAGGCCCGCCGCCGTGAGGCGGAGCTGGAACGCAGTCGGCACGAGATGCTTGTCGGCCTCGGTCACGACCTTCGCACGCCGCTGGCCCGGTTGCGGTCCATCGTCGAAGCGCTGCAGGAGGAAGGGCCCTCAGATCCGGCCGTCCTCGATTCCTATCTAGGAGTTCTTCAGTCGCAGACCATGCGTCTGAACACCCTCATCGATGAGGTCGTCGAGCTGACGCGCATCACTTCGGGGCTCGTCGATCCAGTGTTCGCTCCCCTGGCCCTCGATGATCTGGTGTCCAACGCGCTGGCCGATGCCAACCCTCACGCCAGGCAGCGGGGTGTGGCACTCAGCGGCGACGCCCCGCCGGGCATCACCGTCAACGCTGACGTTCGGCTCATGACGCGGGTCCTGGACAACATGGTCGACAACGCCATTGCGAACACCGCACCAGGAAACGGCGTCCACATCAGTGCTGCATCGCGTTTCGACGGCGTGGTACTGGAAGTCCAGGACAGCTGTGGCGGAATCCCGGAGGAGAACATTCACCGCCTGTTCGACCCGGGCTACCGTGGCGACACCAGTCGTGGCGCTACTGACGGGGCGGGATTCGGTCTCGGGCTCGCCATCGCGCGAGGCCTAGCTGAAGCGAATGGCGCGCGGATGAGCGTGCAGAACGTGGGCGACGGCTGCCGCTTCTCCGTGCTCTTCGCGCCGGTCACCCCTGCACAAGTGCGTCAGCCTGGCCGGTAGCGAAGTGGGATAGAGCATGAGCCGAACAGATCTGATCAACCGCGCCGTACCCACACGGCACCAAGCGCCAATGTGGCAGCGGGGCGCTTGGAAACTGCAGAAGATTAACCGGTGGAGTGTCGTCGAGGGCATCAAGACCGACCGCTCACCGCGGTGCACCAACCTGTCCGGGCAGTACAGCTAGCCCGTGCCCACTACCAGACGGGGACGGTTGAATGAAATTGGGGACGGTGCGTTATGTGCCCGTGCGGCCGGCGCCAGCTCTCTCCCCCGATGCGAAGTCCCTACGATGACCCGTTCGGGCCCCTTGGTCCGATGAGTGGGTGATGAACGCCGTCCCCCCTGGCGCCGCGCAGGGTCAAGAGGAGGTCGCTGAAGTACCTCACTGGCAGCGCCACGTCAGTTGGGAACAGGATCGTCTGCACCACCTCCTCGGAGGCGATGTCGACACACACAAGGTTCCACCTGCCGTGCCGGGCGCCCTTCCTGTCGGCGTCCTCTTCGTCAGGTCGGGACGGCGAACGAGGTCAAGTGGGTGAAGCCGGCGGCGAGGGCGTTGCGCATTGGAGCCGGATCTCGCTTCGTTGCGGACAGGAGATACCCGCCTTGCACTATGGCGATAGTGGTCTGGGCGAGAGACTCAGGGTCGGCGTCTCTCCGCAGCAGGCCCGCGGCTTGCATCATCCACAGCCTTCCCGCCAAGGATGATTCCCAGCGGGTGAAGGCGTAAGCGGCAACGAGGCGCAACTTGTCGCTCTGGTCGAGCACCTCGCTCACCATCGAGCCGAGTGGGCAGCCGTGAAACTCTCGCTCGGTCTCGTGCCTGCGCACGAGCGCGTCGAACCAGGACTCGATGCCTGCCCAGCTGTCCGGCGGAAAAGAGTTCTGTTCGCCGAGCGATTGGAGATGGCCCGCCGCCACGGCATCGAGGTCGTCGATGACAGCGAGGTGGACGACGTCCCCGGCGCGATCATGGAGATGACCCACGGGCGGGGTGCCGACGGGGTTGTGGATGCGGTCGGGATGGAGGCCCACGGCTCGCCCGTCCAGGCAGCCCTGCTCGGGGCCGCCGGCAAGCTGCCCGGCCCGCTGGCCCGCAAGGCAGCTGAGACGGTCGGCGTGGACCGGATGGCCGCCATGCGCACCGCCTTCTACAGCGTTCGACGCGCCGGCACCATCTCTCTGATCGGCGTCTACGGCGGCCAGGCCGACCCGTTTCGGATGATGGACCTATTCGACAAGGGCGTGACGATCCGGATGGGACAGGCGCACGTCAAGCGCTGGGTCGACGAAATCATGCCGGCACTGATCGGCGACGGCGATCCGCTCGGCACCGAAGACCTCACCACCCATCCGATGCCGCTGGAACAGGCCCCACGGGGATACGAGATCTTCCAGAAGAAGCAAGAAGGGTGCATCAAGGCCGTCCTCAAGCCCTGAGGCCACGCCTCGCCACAGACCCGTGAATAGGTGAGCTGCAGGCGCGCGTCAGCGCGGGCGGGCGAAGCCCGTCCTCCAGTTGTTCTGCAGTTCCGGTTAGGCGACTGGGTCGAGGACCACGGTGTGGCCGAGGCGTTCGAGCTGGGCGACCAGCCGGCGGGTGTGCGCGGCATCGTCGCGCCGGGCCAGCCAGTCGGCGCCCAGCTCCTGGTAGGGCTCATCCCGCAGCAGGATGTAGTAGGCCGAGACCAGGATGGAGTGCGCGACCGCCACCGCGGCGCGGCCCATCCCGCGCCGGGCGGTGAGCCGGGCGTGCTGGGTGGACAGGTAGTTGCTGCCCTTCATGCGACCGACCGAGCCGGCCGCCTCGACCAGCATCGCGGTCAGCCACTTGTTGCCGTGCCGGGTCCCGGACGGGCGGCGCTTGCCGGCGGACTCGTAGATCGCCGGCGCCACGCCGGCCCAGGCGGCCAGGTGCGCCGCCGATGGGAAGCGGGACATGTCCCCGCCGGTTTCGGCCAGGATCACCTGGGCGACCTTCTCCCCCACGCCGGGGATGGTCTGCAGCAGCTCCAGCTGGTGCGCCCACGGCCGGCAGGCCTCGGCGATCACCGCATCCAGCTCGGCGAGCGCGGCCTCGACCCGCTCCAGGCGGTGCAGCATGCTGCCGGCCAGCTGGGCGTGATCGGCGTTGAAGTGCCCGGTCAGCGCCTCGACCAGGGCCGGAATCTTGATCCGCATCCGGCCCTTGGCCAGCTCCGCCAGCACCTGCGGATCCTGCTCGCCGGCGATCAGCGCGCCGAGCATCGCCCGGGCTGATGCCGTGGTGAGGCTGGAGGCGACCGAGGAGAGCTTGATGCTGGCGTCCTCCAGCATCAGCTCCAGCCGGATCGTGTCGCGGGTCCGGTCGCCCATCAGCTGCACCCGGTAGCGGGTCAGCATCCGCAACCGGCGAATGTCGGGAGGCGGCACGAACGACGGGCTCAGCAGCCCGTGCTCGAGCAGCTGCGCGATCCACTCCGCATCCTTGACGTCGGTCTTGCGACCCGGGACGGCCTTGATGTGCGCGGCGTTGAGCAGCCACGTGTCCATGACCTCCTCCAGGCAGTAGAACGGCGCCTTCCAGTACGTCGAGGTCGACTCCATCGCCGCGATCGTCACGCCGCGCTCCAGCAGCCAGTCCCGCATCGCCTGCAGCGAGCGGGTCATCGTCGGATACGTCCGCACCTCACTGACCCGGCGCCCGTTGGGCCCGGACGTGCGCACGCAGACCGTCAGGCTCGCCTTGCCGATGTCCAGCCCGGCGACCCGGTCGAAGAGCAGTTCCACTTGGGGTTCCTCCTCGGTATCGGCACCGATGGGCGTCGCCCGGAGGGCCCTCTGCCAGGGAGACAGACCCACGCGCTCTACGGCAGCAATCACAGGCACCCGAGGACCCCGCGCCATACACCTCTACGGGCGCTCCCGCGCCAATGTGACCCGACGTCGCCGGACGACCGGAGCATTCTCATCCCTACAGGCAGCGATCAAGATCGCGACCTTTACACCTCTTGCAGACCCGTGAATAGGTGAGCTGCAGGCGCGCGTCAGCGCGGGCGGGCGAAGCCCGTCCTCCAGTTGTTCTGCAGTTCCGGTTAGGCGACTGGGTCGAGGACCACGGTGTGGCCGAGGCGTTCGAGCTGGGCGACCAGCCGGCGGGTGTGCGCGGCATCGTCGCGCCGGGCCAGCCAGTCGGCGCCCAGCTCCTGGTAGGGCTCATCCCGCAGCAGGATGTAGTAGGCCGAGACCAGGATGGAGTGCGCGACCGCCACCGCGGCGCGGCCCATCCCGCGCCGGGCGGTGAGCCGGGCGTGCTGGGTGGACAGGTAGTTGCTGCCCTTCATGCGACCGACCGAGCCGGCCGCCTCGACCAGCATCGCGGTCAGCCACTTGTTGCCGTGCCGGGTCCCGGACGGGCGGCGCTTGCCGGCGGACTCGTAGATCGCCGGCGCCACGCCGGCCCAGGCGGCCAGGTGCGCCGCCGATGGGAAGCGGGACATGTCCCCGCCGGTTTCGGCCAGGATCACCTGGGCGACCTTCTCCCCCACGCCGGGGATGGTCTGCAGCAGCTCCAGCTGGTGCGCCCACGGCCGGCAGGCCTCGGCGATCACCGCATCCAGCTCGGC
Organism: Geodermatophilus chilensis; assembly: GCF_002802985.1. Classification (GTDB taxonomy): domain Bacteria; phylum Actinomycetota; class Actinomycetes; order Mycobacteriales; family Geodermatophilaceae; genus Geodermatophilus; species Geodermatophilus chilensis. The sequence goes on from NZ_NVPT01000176.1 coordinate 4,617, forward strand.
GAGCGCGGCCTCGACCCGCTCCAGGCGGTGCAGCATGCTGCCGGCCAGCTGGGCGTGATCGGCGTTGAAGTGCCCGGTCAGCGCCTCGACCAGGGCCGGAATCTTGATCCGCATCCGGCCCTTGGCCAGCTCCGCCAGCACCTGCGGATCCTGCTCGCCGGCGATCAGCGCGCCGAGCATCGCCCGGGCTGATGCCGTGGTGAGGCTGGAGGCGACCGAGGAGAGCTTGATGCTGGCGTCCTCCAGCATCAGCTCCAGCCGGATCGTGTCGCGGGTCCGGTCGCCCATCAGCTGCACCCGGTAGCGGGTCAGCATCCGCAACCGGCGAATGTCGGGAGGCGGCACGAACGACGGGCTCAGCAGCCCGTGCTCGAGCAGCTGCGCGATCCACTCCGCATCCTTGACGTCGGTCTTGCGACCCGGGACGGCCTTGATGTGCGCGGCGTTGAGCAGCCACGTGTCCATGACCTCCTCCAGGCAGTAGAACGGCGCCTTCCAGTACGTCGAGGTCGACTCCATCGCCGCGATCGTCACGCCGCGCTCCAGCAGCCAGTCCCGCATCGCCTGCAGCGAGCGGGTCATCGTCGGATACGTCCGCACCTCACTGACCCGGCGCCCGTTGGGCCCGGACGTGCGCACGCAGACCGTCAGGCTCGCCTTGCCGATGTCCAGCCCGGCGACCCGGTCGAAGAGCAGTTCCACTTGGGGTTCCTCCTCGGTATCGGCACCGATGGGCGTCGCCCGGAGGGCCCTCTGCCAGGGAGACAGACCCACGCGCTCTACGGCAGCAATCACAGGCACCCGAGGACCCCGCGCCATACACCTCTACGGGCGCTCCCGCGCCAATGTGACCCGACGTCGCCGGACGACCGGAGCATTCTCATCCCTACAGGCAGCGATCAAGATCGCGACCTTTACACCTCTTGCACCTCGGGTCTCGCAATTCGTGGTGACGGGTTACTGCAGGCTCGTCTGCAGCGTCGTGAGCATGGGAACCAGCGGGAGCCCCGAGTACCGGGCTCGACGGCGAGAGCGCGAGCGACAACGGCGCCAGCACCTTCAGCAGGCGCCGGTCAAGAAGGCTCGCTCGGACCCGGCGGGCGCCGAAGTAGTCGGTCGCGAGCGACGGAGCGCCGCGATGACCTGTGGGTGGTGCGATGGGCCGATCACTCCGCGGAGCCGGGGACCGATCCCGAAGTGGTGTTCGGCCACCTGTAGGCACCGCGCCTGGGAGCAGGCGCGGGCCGCGGCCTCGGGTCTCTCCGCGGTGGACGTCGTCGAGCGGCGCGTCGAGGTCCGGGTGCCTGTCGCGCCGACCCGTCGCGACTGGCCTCGGCTGCTCGGCGAGCTGGCCAACCAGCTGAACGACGGTCGCGTGTACGACCGCGACCTTCCCGGCCTGGCGCGACAGCTGGAGCCCCTACTGGAGGCCTACCGGAGACGGGCGCACGCGACCGGAGCCCCTCGGCTCTGCTGAGACTCCGGCTTCCGGACTTCTGGAGAAGCACCGCCCAGGGGCTCGAGTCTCCAGTCCGCCTGCGGCAGACCGGACTGCGCACTCCCGAGAGGCGAACTGGAGATTGTCCGGAGGCCGCCCCTCCACCATTGATGGGACGGGCAGCGCGGGCGCAGCCCGACGTCCCCGCTCGTGCACAGGAGGTGCGGTGAACCTCGACGACCTCAGGGCCAGCCGCTCCGCCGTTGTGACCGTCGCTCAGGCGGCCTCGGTCTTCGGCGTCGACGTGCGCACGGTGACTCGCGCTATCGAGAACGGCGAACTGCCCGCACTGCGGCTGGGACGCCGAGTATTGATCCCTCGGCTCCCTCTTCTGGCCTGCCTGGGTGTGACGGCAGACGGCGATCTCGCTGAGACATCGGACCCTCGCCAGCCGACCGACGGCTCCAAGGGAGCGCCGGAGATGACTGACCGGGCGTAGCGACAGAGTGAGCGATGTCCACAACAGCCGCGTTCGGGGCTGGCTCTACCGCGAGCAACCCATCCGCGACGTCCATGACGCGTAATCCGGCGTCGAGGACATGGGAGCCGTTGGATCGGCCGGTCCCCGCGATGCCGCCCTCATCAAGTGCCGGCAGGCCACCACAACGAGCTTCCCAACGCCGCCTCGTGATACTTCGCGTGATACCGCAGCCCGCGTATACCCGGGCATCTGGATGGGTCTGAGGGCCGCCGCGGCCTCCTGGTCCGCGCCAGAAACGCAGGTCACAGCATCTATAGGCATTCTGATGCCAGTCATCTGACGGGAGTTCGACTCCCCCCTCCCGCACTCGCCCGGGCCACCGAGTGCCCCGCGATCCGCCGGGTGGTCGGGACGCCGGCGACGGGTCGGTCCTGCAGGCTGAGCACACCATCCATGCCATGCCAGGAGTCCGAGGAGGCCCCGTGCTCTGCTGCCCACCCCACCGGACGCAGCTCGGACCGGGAGCAGCCCCCCGGATGACGAACGGTCCGGCTGCAGGGCTCCGCGGTCGGGGGCTCCACCGGTGAACGAGGCTCGCGTCGTGGCGGCCTTCTGCACCGCACTGGAAGCGGACGGGTGGGAGGTCAGGAGAGAGGTCCAGTTCGTCGACGTGGTCGCGTCCCGGGACGGGATGACGATCTACGCGGAGGCCAAGGGCCACACCACGAGCCCTGGGCTCGACGTCGACACGCTGTACGGGCAACTCCTGCGCCGCATGCGCCAGGAGGACGAACCTGGCGTCCGGTACGCCGTCGTCGTCCCGAGCGGCGTCCTGGCCGCGGCGAAGCGGGTGCCGACCTGGGTGCGGTCGCGGCTCCGGATCGACGTCTACGCGGTGCACGAGGACGGCCACGTCGAGCTGCACGGGTCCACCCCGCTCACCGACCCCGCGAACTCCCGGCTCGTCCCGGTCGAGGAGGACGACGGGAAGCGAACGTGACGGGAACGCTCGCCGACGAGCTGTGTGGCCCGCCGGCACACGTGGACGATGTGGGCGTCCTGCTGCCTCGCGCGCCGGGTCTCTACGCCTGGTGGGCGCCGGCTGGGGTGCTGCCCGCGGTGGCCGGCCCCGCCCATCCTGGCACCGGGGAGCTGGAGCTGCTCTACATCGGCCTCGCCCGGGACCTGCGCGCGAGAGTGGCCCGGAACCACGTCCGAGGCCCCACGGGTTCCTCCACACTGCGCCGCGCGCTGGTCGCGCTGCTGATGTCCTCCGAGGGCTACACCACCCGGTGGACCCGGACCCGAGTCGTACCGATCGACGGGGACGAGACGCGGTTGTCGGAGTGGGTGCGGCAGCACCTCCGGGTCACGTGGGCGGAGCACCCCGAGCCTCGGGCGGTGGAAGCCGCCGTGATCGCCGAGCTGGGGCCGCCACTCAACCAGGCCCACAACGAGGCCCACCCGCTGCACGGGGTGATCGCCGCCGCACGGGCGGCCTACCGGACCTCGGCCGGGCCTCGGCCGCACACTCCCGGAGGCCCCTCCCGCGCCTGAGCGCGGCCCTCAGCCCAGGGCGACCCGCAGCTCCAGCGCCGTGGACGCACGGGTGGGGTCGTCGTCGTCCACCACGGCCAGCAGGTGTGCCGTGCCGTCGCGGACAGCACGGAGGGCCAGCCCCTCGACCTTGGCCACGTGCCCGCCGACCTCGGGGACCGGGCTCACGTCCAGCACGCTGTCCCCGTCCACCAGCACCAGCGCCGAGGCCACCACGGGCCCGTCGTCGACGGCGTTGGGCGTGTCCTCCGCGGCGGCGCTGAGCAGCAGCCGCCCGTCCGGCAGGGCGATGGCATCGGTGACCGCGAGCCCCACGCCCGCCACCTCACCGAGCTCGTAGACCCGCGGCCGGGCCACCGGGACCGACCCGGCGCCCACCCGGCCGAGGACGGCGTCGACCAGTCCGGCCAGCGGGACGTCGACGCTGCCCGGGCGGACGCCGGCCGCCAGGTTGCCGCGGTTGAACCACCGCACCGTGTCGCCGCGTCGTGCGGCGCCCTCGAGGTTGAGCTGGTCCGCCGTGAGCCCGAGGCGCTGCACGACGGCGGCGTAGAGCGGCACGAGGTCCTCCGCCCGGACCACCGGCTGCCCGTCGTCCAGGCGCACCACCACACCGCGCGTGCGCCGGTCCGTGGCCCCGGAGCCCAGCAGCAGTACCGCCGGTTCGCCGTCCACCTCCGCGGGGCAGGCCACCTCGAGGTCGGGCTTGAGGCGCTTGGTCCCGGCCGCCTCGCTGAACCGGTCGTGGCCCTCCACGGGCGGCAGGAGGCGCACGGGGGTGACCGAGCCGGCCCGCCACCACGCGGCGGACGTGGAGTCGTCCTGGGCGACCAGCCAGCCGGCACCGAGCGGCGCGATGGCCGAGGCGGCGGTGACCGGCGTCCCGTCGTCGAAGGACAGGGCACGGACGTCGTCCACCGAGATGAGCACCGCACCACCCTGCCCGGACCGGCCGCGACCCGCTCAGCAGGGGACGTCTTCGCTGCTCAGCGCCCGGAAAGTGTCGTACCCCCGGCCTACGTTCGGGGTGTGTTCATCGGTGGCGGGTACGGCGTGGGTCTGACGGTGACCGATGTCGAGTTGCCGTTGGTGCCGCCGCTGGGTGAGCTGTTGCCGGTGTACGCGCGCTCGCCGGAGGAGAAGGCGCTGGAGCTGCAGCGGGTGCAGCGGCTCAAGGCCGCGTTGGCCGCCTACGAGCTGGAGCTGGTGGCGGCGTTCGCTGCGGACCGGCCGGCGTCGGCGGACCGGCAGCCGGGTGAACCGGGCGCCGCCACTTCCGGGGATGAGGCGGCGCCGGAGGGGGTGAGCGAGTTCTTTGCCGACGAACTCGCCCTGACGCTGAACTGTGCGCGGGCCACCGCGACCACGTTGACCGAGCACGCGCTGACGTTGACTCGGTCCTTGACCGCCACCCACACCGAGCTCGCGCAGGGCCGGCTGGACTGGCCGCGTGCCCGCACGATCAGCGAGGAGCTGGGCTGGAAGGTGCGCGGCACCGACCCCGCGGTGATCGCCGCGGTGGAGGCCGCGGTGCTGCCCGCGGCCGCGTCGCTGCCGGTCCGCAGGCTCAAGGCCCGGCTGCGGGCAGAGCTGGCCGCCCGCGACGCCGCGGCCTCCGACCGCCGCCGGAACAGGGCGCACCGGGCGGTCAACGTCACGCGCCGCCCGGTCGGGGACGGGATCAGTGAGCTGGTCGCCGGCATGCCCGATGAGCTGGCCGCGGCCCGCCAGGCCACCGTGGACGAGCTGGCCTGGCGGGCGAAGAAGGCCGGGGACGACCGGCCGATCGGCATGCTGCGCTCCGGCATCCTCGCCGACCTGGTGC
>NZ_NVPT01000177.1 GCF_002802985.1 Geodermatophilus chilensis
CTCGTCCGCGGTCAGCCCGCCACCCTGGGGATACCTCATGGTGTGGGCATAGCGCAGGCCGCGCCGACTGTCAGCAGGGTCCGGCCGGCGGCCAACCGAGCCCGTAACTCCTGCCGTTAATGATCTTTAGACGCTCCACCTCGTCGTGGGTGAGGAACCTCGGCTCGTCTCGCGTCACCCGCGGCAGGGGGACCCGGTCGGCGGGGTTGCGGGGGATGCGTCCGTCTCGGACAGCAAGGCCGAGGAGGAGGGAGAAGACCCGGTGGGCCTGCCGTACGGTGGCCGGCGCCGATCCGTTCGCCCGCAGTTGCGCCACCCAGGCCGCGACGTCGGCGTGCGTGACGTCGGCCAGTCGGTACCGGCCCCAGGTCGGCAGGACGTGAGTGCGCAGCAGTGAGCCGCAGCGGTAAAGCTCGGCCACACGGTGGTGCTCGACCCGGCCGCCTGACACCCCAGCGGCACTCCGGACGGGTGGCGGGCTCCGCCCGCCCCCGCTGACGCGCGCCTGCAACTCACCTAATCACGAGTCTGTGATGGCTTCTGATCTTGGTGAACCTCCAGTGCGGGTGTTCTGACGAGCGTCGGCTCCAGGGTGCATCGCGGAAGGTCCTCGAGCGGTGAGGTGGTCCATGCGTGGGTGATGCCGCGGTTGCGGCGAGCGGTCGGCCGGACGTGCTCCACTGGGTCCGCGGCTGGGTCAGTCACCGCGGCCGCGGTGGGCGGTCGATCGACGCGGGAGCTGACCTCTGGTTGCGGCACTTGCTGCTCGTGGCAAGGGCGCGGGTCGCCGGGCTGGATGTCGGCAAGGCGACGCTGACCGTTTGCGTGGGACGCCCGGGCGCCCGGCCGCGACGCGGGTGTCGGCAGAACGACCGACCGGCACCCGCGTCGTCCAGCCGCCTGCACTGGTCGTCGCCCGACTTGCACCAGCTCACCCAGGTGTCCCTCCGCAGCCGCTGCCCAGAAGCGGCGGCGTCGCCGCTGGTGACCCTCGGGCCGGTTGAGTTGGCTTGACGCCCAGAGACGAAAGCTAGTCAGCCGATGTGGAACGGCGGCGGAATGACGCCGAGCTGCCGCACGAGGCCCATCTGGTCGGTCTCGTGCCAGTGCTCGACGGTCTGATGTCCCTGCCGGTGGCCGGGATCCGGAACAGCTCCCCCTGATGCCGACCATAGGCAGCAGCCGCAATCGACGGCCGCCGTCCCGTTACCGCCAGAAGACCGAGGCCGCGATGGTCGGTGTTCCGGAAGGACGGCGATGTCGACGACGTGGATGTACCACTCTCCGTCTCCGAGGACGGGCCTCTTCCCGCTCCCGCCGTCCGGACTGTGGGGTCATGCACCAAGTGGCACGCTGCCCAGCTGAAGTGCGTCGCTGGGACGACGAGGTGCGTTGACCATCGCCTGGCACAAATCCCAGAGCTTCTCTTCCGCGTCGACGTCGCGGAACTGGCAGTCGACTTCGGTGCGCTGGTCGTAGAACCTGCCGGTCACGCTGGCGACATCGGGGTTGGTTGCCAGCCATACCGCGGAGTTCGCTCCTTCTGCGATCGTGCGGCTGGGCTGTTGTTCGAGGTAGTGCCTGATCTCTGCGGGCAGGTCTCGGTAGAGGGCGGTCTCGAGTACAAGGCCCGGTGCGACGGCGTTGACGGTGACCCCGTCCGGTTGGAGTCGCCGGGCGAAGGCCCAGGAGAGCATCCGGTCGCAGGCCTTGGACTGGGCGTATGCGCGCATCCCGTCGTACGGACGACGCTCGAACTGCAGGTCGTCGAGGTCGACGTCGCTCGCGTACACCGACGCCACGTTGATCACTCGGGCGAATGTGCTCGCGCGCAGTGCATCGACGAGCTCGCGGGTCAGGAGGTGGTAGCCGAGCACGTTGGTCGCGAAGGTCAACTCGTATCCATCGACGCTGACTTCGCGCCCCGGGCGGAGCACACCGGCGTTGTTGACGAGGACGTCGAGCGATCCGTAGCGCTGGCGGTAATCGTCCGCGAACTGCCGGATCGAGTTCTGGCTCGACGTGTCGATGGCCATGACCGCGGGACCCGTGCCCGTGCCGGCGGAGATCTCGCGCGCCGTCCGCTTTCCGCGATCGACATCTCGGCACGCGAGTACGACCTCGGCACCGAACGTGGCGAGTTGGCGGGCGATCTCCTTGCCGATTCCGGAGGTGGGGCCGGTGACGATGGCGCGTCTGCCGTCGATCGTGCTCATGGGTCTGCTCCATGGGGTGTCGGTCTTGGGTGGGGACGATGTGCTGCTGCCGATAGGCATGCCGTGGTGCGGTGCCGGGCCGTTCCGCACGGTCTCGTGCGGTCCGGATCGGCTACTTGATCCCCACGACCATCGAGTCGGGGCCGACGAGGTGCTCGACGTAGCTCTCGCGGAAGCCGACCTCGGCCATCCAGGACCGGCACTGGGCGCCGGTGTAGTCGAAGCCGGCCTCCATCTCGATCAGCATGTTGAGGCTCATCAGCAGGCCGAACGTGTTCTCACGGCGGTCGTCGTCGATGACGGTGTCGTATACGATCAGCGCCCCGCCGGCGGGCAGCGCGTCGTACCCCTTTTTCAGCAAGGTCAGCTTCTGGTCGAGGCCCCAGTCGTGCAGGATCCGGCCCATGACCAGCACGTCGGCCGGGGGTAGGTCGTCGGCGAAGAAGTCCCCGGCGTGGAACCGCACTCGGTCGGCGAGCCCGAAGGACTGCGCATAGGCCTCGAACACCGGCCGGACGGGTGGCAGGTCGAACCCGCCGGCGTTCAGGTGCGCATGGCGCAGCGCCAGCTGGACCGGCAGGCAGCCCTCGGCCGTGCCGACGTCCATGACGCTCTGGTGCCGCTCCCATGGGAACTTCTCGGCTATCGCCAGCGCAGCCCCCATGGTCAGGCCGGTCATGGCATGGAGGAACTGCTGCAGCCGGTCAGGGTCCTGGTAGAGGGCGGGGAAGAAGTCCTCGCCGGTCTTCAGCTCGTTCTGGGGCTGTCCGGTCCGGAGGGCCTCGGTCAGCGACCCCCAGAACGGATAGAGCCGGGCGTTGGCCATCTCGAGGATGCCGCCGATGTACGACGGCTTGTTGCGGTCGAGGAAGAGCTCGGTCGCCGCCGTGTTCGCGTACTCGTCATCGGTGCGCTGGAGCATGCCCAGCGACACGAGGGCGTCGAGGAAGTCGTCGGCACCGCGCGGCTGCAGGCCCAGGCGGGCCCGGACCGACTCCCCGGTGCGCGGCCCTTCGGCCAGCAGGGTGAACACCCCGAGCTCCACCGCGCTCAGCAACGTCTTCGATCCCCAGAACCCGAGCCCCAGCTGCAGGATCCCCTCGGGAGTCGCCTGGTCCGTGGTCATGCCCCTCATCCGTCCCGTCGTCGCACCTCCGACCTCGTGGCGCGAGGCCCACGGCGAGGGTGCGCCGAGAGGAGACGTGACGACATGAGGCAGAACCGTCACCGTTGCGTCGCCGATCCCCCATTTAGGACGACCGGGCGTCACCTCCGACGGCCCGGGCCGCGTAGGCGACCAGCTGTGCACGGCGAGTGGCGCCGGTCTTCCCCGCCAGGTTGGCCACGTGGCGCTCCACGGTGCGGGGCGACAGGTACAGCCGGCCGGCGATCTCCCGGTTCTGCAGCCCCCGGGCGAGCAGCCGGAGGACCTCCAGCTCGCGCGAGGTCACTCCGAGTGCCCGAAGTTCGACGGGGACGCCGGTCTCGCCCCGGCGACGCGGGACCGCGGCTCCGGCCTTGCGCAGGATCGACCGGCACGCCGATGCGATGTGGTCGTCTCCCCGGCGGTCGAAGAAGTCGAGTGCTTCACGCAGCCACGGCACCGGATCTCCCCAACCGTCGAAGACCGCGGCCTCGGCAACGAGCCGCCACCCGAGGTAGCGGAACCACCGGTGACCGCCGAGCGTGTTATCGCCCTCGGCCATGCAGGCGGCTGCCAGGTCGGCGTCCCCGCTGCGCCCGGCGGCGACGGCATCGGCGTAGCGGAGGAAGGCGGAGGCCAGGAAGTGGACGGACTCCTCCGGGATCTCGATCTCGGAGGTCTCGTCCTCGGCTCCGTCTAGCTGGCGGAGCAGGGCCAGTAGCCCGATGGCCGGTACCGCCGAGTAGTCCCGGCCCCCATGGGAGGCCGCTCTCAGGCCGGCGCAAAGATCGCGCCGTGCCGTGGCCCGGTCCTCCTCGACCAGCCCCAGCAGAGCGGCCGCGGTCGATGTCTTCACCTCGATGTCGGGGACGCCAAGGCCGACGGCGAGCGCCTCGTCGATGCATCGCTGCATTTCCCTGCGCCGCCTGGAACGAGCGTGCACATACGCTTCCAACGCCGCCGCTGCGGCCAGCGTCTGGTCGAGGCGGTACCGCCGGGCCAGCTCGGCCGAGCGCTGAGCGGCGACGGCGCCGGCCTCCGGGTCCTCCCCGATGACCAGCGCGGCCGCCATCTGCACGTCCACCACCGCGGCCGTCGCGAGCGCCCCCTGGCCCAGGGCCAGCTCACGGGCCTCTTCCAGCCGCTCCACGCCGCGGCCGCGGAGCATGTCGATCGCTCCGAGCTCGTGCAGCGCACGTGCGCGCCACAGTGTCAGGCCGTTCGCCTCCGCCAGAGCAAGAGCCCGGGCGAAAGTCGTCTCGGCGGCGGCCAGGTCGTGAGGACGCTGGCTCCGGCCGAGGACCTCCAGCGCTTCACACGCCACGTCCGCGAGGGCGAGCCGCTCGGCCGCTTCGAGCGCCGCCCGGGCGAGCGCCGGAGCCTGCTCGGGTTCACGGCCCATCGCCGTCTGGGCCCGCACAGCGTCCAACCGGGCCTCGAGATCGTCGTCGTGGGCGGCCGCCGTCTCGACGCGAGCCTGCTCCAGAAGCTCGTGCGCCTCCTCCCACCGCGTGGCGGCGACAGCGGCGCGAGCCAGGCGAAGGTGAACCTCGGCCCGCCTCCGCGCCGACCGCGGGTCACCGCCCAGCCGGGCCAGCAGGGAGGTTGCCACCTCCACCGCTCGTTCCCGCTTGCCCGCGAGGGACAGCACCTGCAACAGGAACTCCTCCACGTCCAGGCTCGTCGGGTTATCCCCCGGCAGCAGGCCGTGGGCACGGTCGAGGATCGCCTCCGCGGTCGCCAGCGCCCCACGCTGGAACGCCCGGCGTGCCATCACCACGAGGAGGGTCGCGGCGCGGATGCGGTCGCCTGCGCCCAGGGTCAGCTCGGCGGCCAGCCCGCACCACTCGTCTTCCAGGACCGGGTGTGCCGCCTCCACCGCCTCGAGGGCACGTCGCGACAAGGCCTCCAGCTCCGGCGGGAACAGCTCGGCGAGCACGGCGTCCCTCGACAGTGCGTGCCGGAACCCAAAGCCCCGGTTCCCGCGGTCGAACAAGACGATCTGCGCGTCGACCGCTTCGTGGAGCGCGGCCAGGACCGCTTCCTGGCCGAGACCGGTCACCGCCGGCAGGAGGCTCCAGTCGAACCGCCGCCCCAGCACGGCGGCGGCGACGAGCACCGCTCGGCCATGCGCGCCGAGCCGCGCAACCCGCCGCCGCATGCTCTCCGAGAACGTGAGGGGGACGACCGCGTCCACGCTGTTCGAGACGCGCCATCTCCCCTCCTCGACGGCCAGGGCACCGGAGGCGAGGGCGGCGGCCAGCAGCTCCTCCACCACGAACGGCACACCGTCGGCCCGCGCGGCGAACGCCACCACCTCGTCGGGGACGGTCGCAGCGCCGAGGCAGGACGCCACCATCGCCGCCACCTCCTGCTCGTCGAGGGGCGCGATCGGCAGCAGCCGCGACACACGCCTGGCGTGGAGAGACCAGCCGAGCGCCAGCCCGGGCGAACGCTCGTCGTCTCGGACGCTCACCAGGCACAGGACGCGCTGCTCCGCCAGGTTGTCGGCCAGGTACTCGACGATCGTCAGCGTCTCGGGGTCGGCCCAGTGGAGGTCTTCGAGCACCAGGAGTGCGCCGTGGTCGCCGGCAGTCGCTGCCAGGAACCTCAGGACGCCTTCGGCGACCGCGAGCAGCGACTCGTCCGGTCCCGCGTGCTCGTCGATCCGCCACTCCGGAACCAGCCGACCGAGGGTCGCACCGAACGGACCGAGTTCGGCTACATCAGGGGAAGCACCGGCTCGGACCGCCGATGAGAGCGCTTCGGTCAGGGGACGGTACGCGGCCGGAGTCGGACTCTGTACCGCGCGCCCGCGCAGCACCGGCAACCCATGACGAACGGCATCCGAAGCGATGACCTCGATGAGGCGCGACTTCCCGATCCCGGCCTCTCCGACGAGGAACAGGAGGCTGCCGTTGCCCCGTGTCGCGGCGTCCAAAGCCTCCCGTAGGGCAGCGAACTCGACCGCGCGGCCCACCACCTCCGACGAGACTGCTCTCGTCAGCTTCGATGCCGTGACCGACCGCTGTGCCACCCCAGCATTGTTGTCCCGCCGTCCCAAGTCGGGGTCCCGGGCAGAGCCCTTCTTGGACTGACGGCGGTTCCAGAAGTCGCTGTTAGGGACCGTGGACATGACCGACCCGGTCCTGACCAGACCTTGTGGCTCCCGCCCTGCGAGCCCGCTCGCACCCACACCGCGCCCACACGACGCCCACAAAAGGGCCGTCAACTGCCACTGCCGACCATCGGTGATTAACGGTATTTGTCCACGTCAGGGCGGCATCAGGGCAACGAGTCCCAGGTCAGTCGGGTGTCTCTGACGAGCTTTTAATCCGCGGGTTGTGGGTTCGATCCCCACGGGGCCCACCCGGGTTCACCTGCGCTTTCGCTCCTCGCGGAGAGGTGGACGCCTGGCTCCTGGTGCCGCTGTGGTGGCCAGTCAACCCCATAGCGCCTGTCCCACGCGACGAGCGGCGTCCTTCGCGAGCTCGGGGACGACGTGGGAGTAGGTCCCGAGCGTCGGGCTGATCCGCGAGTGGCCGAGGATCTCCATCACCACCCGGGGTGGCACGCCCTGCTGGAGCCGTAGCGACGCGGCGGTGTGCCGAGCGTCATGTAACCGAGCCGGCCGCACCCTCGCCTCGGCCAGCAGTGCGCGCCAGGCTCGGTGGTCGCTGCGCGGCTCGAGGGCACGGCCGTTCTCCTGACAGAACACGCGGTCGTTGTCCTCCCAGAAGGACCCAGCTGCGATCCGCTCGGCGAGTTGCCGGGGCGTCGATGTCACCCGCGGTGGTCCGTTCGGACAGTTCCCGCTGACGGGATCGAAGGTGGCCACCATGCCGGCCCTCCCCCGAGGCCCTCCAGCGGCGGTCACCGGCGCCCCGGCACTACCTCAACCACCTCGTGACCTGGGAGTGCACTCGCGGTGACCGTGTCCAGGACGATGTACCACCCGCAGCTGGACAACCGGCAGGCGCGGGTGTCACAGCAGTCGGTGGACGACTACGCCGCCCGCGGCTGGCTGCAGCATGCACGCGCCTGCGCCACTGAAAGTGGCTGATCACTTACGCTCCGTCCCTGTCTCGGGTCGGGTCTCTCCTGCGACGCCCCACGACCCACACCCGTGCTGCCGAACGGAGCCCCCACAAATGCCCGATCCCGCCCGGAGCCGCCCGCGAACGGGTCTACTGCGCTCCACGGCCGTGACGATCGCCCTGACGCTGTTCCTCTCGGTGCTCACGTCCCTGGCCACGCCGGCGCAGGCCGCCACGACCACGGCGCGTCAGCTCCTCGACATGGTCGCGTCCGCCGCCGAGGCCGGGTCCGCGACCTACGACCGGGCGCTGTTCCGGCACTGGACCGACGCCAACGGCGACTGCCAGGACACCCGCGCCGAGGTCCTCATCGCCGAGTCCCGCGTGACGCCCCGCTACACGACCACCCGCGCGTGCGCGGTGCTGTCCGGGCAGTGGATCAGCCCCTACGACGGCGCGGTGTGGACGCTCGCGAGCGACGTGGACATCGACCACCGCGTTGCCCTCAAGGAGGCATGGGAGTCCGGGGCCCGGAACTGGACCGCCCTGGACCGGCAACGCTTCGCCAACGACTTGGCCTTCGGCGCCTCCCTCGAGGCCATCACCGACAACGTCAACTCCTCCAAGCAGGACAGTGATCCCGCTCAGTGGATGCCGCCCTTGGCGTCCAACCACTGCAACTACGCCATCCGCTGGGTCGAGGTGAAGTACCGGTGGCGTCTGACCATGGACGCCCCCGAGCGCAACAAGCTGGCCAGCGTGCTCACCGGGGCGTGCGGGCAGCGAACCGTGACCATCCCCGCCCGGGCGCGCTGACCCGCCTCCGTCAGCGCCCCCCGAAGAGCCCCGCCCCGCCTCGGGGCGGGGCTCTTCTGCTCTCGGGCTACTGCTTCACGAACGTGCCGCACCCGCCGTTCTCGAAGTCCTGCCCCTCGCGCAGCGTCACTGTCGGAAAGCCCCCTGTGGGACCGTCGTTCTCGATGATGTCGTCACCGTTCGTGCCGGACGTGTAGATCCCCCAGTAGCAGTAGCCGGTGAGCGCCGCAGATGTCCGGTACGTGCCCGGCTCGACGTCCACACCGACGGTCCAGATTCCGTTCGGGATGGAGGTCTCCGCGATCCGCTGCTCGACGGCGCCGACCGCCTGCTCCCTCTCGGTCACGAGACGTTCGCGGGTCGCCAGCTCGGTGGCCTGTTGTGCGGCTGATCGCGAGGCAGCGGCGGCGTTGTTCCCAGCGCGCTCGGCCGCCTCCTGCGCGGATGCGGTGCGCTTCTCCTCCGTGTCCAGCCGCTGCTCGAGCGCCTGGTACTCCTCGCTGCTGGTCGGGTCGGTGGTAGCAGCGGCAGCACCGATGCCGATCCCTACGACGAGAGTGGCGGCCGGGATCGCCCAGCGCAGCCAGGTCCGTGGCTTCGGCGACGGTGCCGCCGGTGGCGGCTGAACGGCGGTCGCGGGCTCGGTCATGTGGTTCTCCCCGTGCGGTGACTGATGGCTGACGGACCGTAGCCTGGATCCGGTAACGCTCGTCTCCCATTCCGGCCGCGCGCGGTGTCTGACAACGTGTCGAGAAAGGGTTCAGGAAGCTCGTGCTGGCTGCCAGGGACGGCGGCCGGGAGCCGGTGCGAGGCGGCGGGCCATCAGCCCGATCATGGCCCACTTGATCATCGCTTCGGAGTGGGCGGGCAGCCGTTCGTAGTCCCGGCTCATCCGGCGATGGCCGGTGATCCAGGCGTGCGTGCGCTCGACCACCCAGCGGCGCGGCAGCGGCACGAAGCCCTGCTGGCCGACCAGCTTGGCCACCACCTGCACCAGGATGCGCAGCGCCTTCGAGGCGAAGTCCTGGGTGCGGCGGCTGTAGGCGGCATCGGCCCAGACCAGCACCAGGGAGGGCATGGCCATCTTGGCCCGGTCCAGCACCCGGATGCCGCCGTCGCGGTCTTGCACGCTGGCCGCGGTCACCAGCACGACGATGAGCAGACCCAGGGTGTCGACCACCAGGTGCCGCTTGCGGCCGTTGACCTTCTTGCCGGCGTCGTAGCCACGGGAGCCTGTGCCGACCGTGGCGGCGCCGGGCACCGTCTGGGAGTCCACCGCACCGGCCGAGGCGGCTGGGTCACGCCCGGCGGCATCCCGGGCCGCGTCGCGCAGCGCGTCATGGATCCGGTCGGTGGTGCCGTCGGCGGCCCACCGCTGGAAGTAGTAGTAGACGGTCTCCCACGGCGGAAAGTCGTGCGGCAGCTGCCGCCAGGAACAGCCCGTCCGGTCCAGGTACAAGATCGCGTCGACGATCCGGCGGCGCGGATACTTCGCCGGTCGTCCGCCGCGAGTGCCGCGGCCACTGGTGCTGAGCACCGGCACCAGCGGCTCGATCAGCGCCCACTGCTCATCGGTCAGATCCGAGGGGTAGGCCGGGGAAGAGCCCATAGCCCACCCTGGCCCACAACCCCGAAGTTGTCAGCCCGCTTTCTCAACACGTTCT
>NZ_NVPT01000178.1 GCF_002802985.1 Geodermatophilus chilensis
CGTCTCCGGCCTCACTCTTCCCGACGTCTTTCGGGTGATGTTGGAGCACATGGAGTACTCCGTCGAGGTGGAGCGGACGGGCACATGGGGCGGCTCCGGTGAGGTCGGGTTCGACGCCAAGGTCGTGAGGGCAAAGGTAGGCGGGCAGTACTCCCGGGCGACCAAGCGTCAACTGGTCGTCACGTCCCCCACCGACACAGGGCTCATCTCCCTGATCCAAGACGCCGGACTCATCGTGGTGATGGACGAGATGCACAAGGCCTCGCCATCCTTCCGCAAGGAACTGGTCGATTGGATCAAGGCCACTCGTACGGGGCCGCCGAGCAAGTTCAGGCTCGTCCTGATCGGCACGAGCATGGACGCCGAGCGACTGGTCGAGCCCGACCCCGGCATTGACCGATACGTCAAGGAGATGTCCGTCGACCTCATGTCCCACGACGAGGCGCGCTTCATCATCGACGTCGGGTTCAGTCGCCTCGGCCTAAGCATCGAGAACGACCTGGCGGAGCGCCTCGTGGCCTCGGCCGCCGGTGCGCCAACCATCGTGCAGTCGCTGTGCCTCGACGCGGCGGAGTCCGCCACCAACGATGGCCGGGGCTCAATCTCGGAGGATGACTGTCGCACTGCAGTTCGCAACTACCTCAACGACCACGGCCGTCGGCTGGCCGGACACTACCTCCGGGCGATCGAGACCACGGGCCCGAAGCGGTACAGGCGGCAAATCCTTCATGCCATCGCCTCACTGAACGGCGACTACGCCACGATGGACAGCATCCGGACCGCGGTCTCACAGACCCTCGGAGAGGAGGTTCCGTCCACCTCACTGAGCGGCCCGCTCCGCGCCCTCAAGGATCAGGAGTACGGCCACATCCTCCAAGACGTGGAGCGCGTGATCAGCGGCAACCGCATCCACAACCTGACCACCTTCACCGACCCAATGATGAAATCGTTCGTTCGCTTCATGGGGAAGCTGGACGAGACGAACCTCATGCCAGCGCCGCCCGAGCTGGAGGACGTGAGCCACGAGCTTGAGCAGTAGGAGCTTCAGGCATGCCTTAGCACGTCTGCGGTGGTGACTCGTCCCCAATCTGCCAGCGAGCAGGTCACCGGCAGGTGCGGCTAGGAGGCTTCAAGCGGAGTCGCGCACCGGGGTGTCCCCGTGGACGTGCCGGGCGCAGTGCGCGCAGCAGTAGAAGTGGCCCTCCACGACGACGCCGTGGCCGATCACTCGGCAGCCACAATGCTCGCAGACAGGCGCCATCCGATGGATGGCGCACTCGAAGCTGTCGAAGGTGTGCCGCGCTCCGGCGGCCACCACCTCGAAGCTCATCTCGTAGTCGTTGCCGCAGACCTCGCAGACCGCCATGGCTCCTCCTCGGGGGCGACGTGCCGGGCTGTTTCACTTCCTGCCCGTTCCTTCCCCGGTGGCGGCCCGCCTGCACCTCCCCAATGCTGCGTGAGCTGAGCGGCTGGGCCGCGCTTCGGCGCCTGAAAGAGGAAAAGGCCAGGTCAGAGGCGAAGTAGTCTCACCTTGGTTGTCGGGCGTTATGCTCGCAGACCGGCGCCATCTTGTGGATCGCGCACTCGAAGCTGTCGAACGTGTGCCGCGCGCCCTGCGCCACCACCTCGAAGCTCATCTCGTAGTCGTTGCCACAGACCTCGCAGACCGCCATGACCCCTCCTCGTCGTCCGGCGGTCAGGTCCTTCCCCGGCGCGCCCCCCGGGACACCGGCTGCCCCGGGTCCGAGCGACTCGTCGAGTGACACGAACTCGTGGTGATCAGCTCCCGATGGCCACGAGTCCATGTGTCTCGGCGGACACGGGCGGAGGGGACGGCCCTCGGGACACCCGCGGTCAGCGCCGGCGGGTCACCGAGCCGTCCAGCCGCGGGCGAAGCTGTGGCGCACCCGCTGCCACCGGTTCGGTGTCCGCTCGGCGTCGAGCAGCTCGGTGTCGGCCAGCGCCTGCTCGACCGGGCCCAGGTCCGGCGGGGTGAAGGGCACCAGCGAGCGGCCGAGCGGACGGCGCAGGCTCTCCACCGCCTGCAGCAGCGACCCGCCGCAGGCCTCCACCGCGTCGGCGACGGCGGCCGGCGGCACGCCGAGGTGCTCGCCCAGCAGCCGGTCGCGCAGACCGGTGATCGCGGCGCTCTTCTCGGCCGCGCGCGGGTCGCCCGGGCGGACCTCGATGGAGACGTCGCACTCGGAGTCCAGGCCCATGGAGCGGTTGTTGAGGTTGGACGAGCCGATCCGGAGGAACCGGTCGTCGACCACCGTGACCTTGGCGTGCACGTAGATCGGGCGCCGTCCCTCGGTGACCGGCACGTACAGCTGGAAGCGGCCGTGGACGTCGGCCGCCCGCACCAGCGCGAGCACCTTGGCACGGGCGGTGCCCATCGCCTTCTCCTGCAGCCACCCGTCGGCGCTCTCGGGGTTGACGACGATGAACTCCGGGCCGTCGGGCTCCTTCAGCCGCTCGGCGATGGCCTCGGCGATGCGGCGGTTGGCGAAGTACTGGCTCTCGATGTAGACGCTGCGCCGGGCCCCGGCGATGACGGCCAGCCACAGCAGCTCGATCTCGTGCACCAGGCTCGTCCCGCCCTGCTCGGGACGGGTGCGCGAGATGGCGACGTCGACGTCGGTGAGCAGCGGCTCGGCCTCCGGCGGCCAGCAGGCCTCGACGTCCTCGACCGGCTCCAGCGACCGGCCGGTGCCGCTCTCCCACCGCTCCCGCGCCAGGTCGCCGATCGCGCGCGCGGCCGGGCCGGAGACCAGGCTGGTCACGTCGTGCCACGGCCCGGTGAGCCGGTGCGAGGAGGGACGGCGGCGCAGCAGGTGCCGGTCGAGGTGCTCGGGGGTGTCCCAGCGGTCGGTGGTGACGTCGATGCCGCCGGCGAAGGCCAGGCAGTCGTCGATGACCACGATCTTCTGGTGGTGCGCGCCGCCGACCGGGTGGTGGGTGTCCACGGTCATCCGCAGCCGGTCGGGCGTGCGGCGGTCGAGCAGCACGACCGGCACCAGCCCGCGGCCCAGTGCGCCGATGACGCCGTAGTCCCAGACCAGGACGCCGATCTCCAGCTCGGGGTTGACGCGGATGGCCTCCTCCAGCACCCGGCCCAGCTTGTCCGGCCGCCGTCCGTCCTCCCGGCGCCGCCCGGTACCCCGCGGGTCCATCCGGATCCGGGGGTCGAAGTCCCAGCCGATGAACAGCACCCGCCGCTGCGCGCGCAGCACCGCACCCCGCAACGCGGCGAAGTAGTCGGCCGCGTCGACGAACACCGCGTGCCGCTCGGCCCGCTCGATCCGCCAGCAGGTCTCCCCCGGGACCAGCAGGTCCTCGGTGGCGACCGGCCCGGCACCCCCGTCGGCCACCCCGGTCAGCCGTTGCGGCGCACGTAGGAGCTGACGAAGTCCCGCAGGCTGCGGGTGGGCCGCAGCCACGCGCCGTCCGGCGGCAGCGCGTCCAGGCGCACCCGGTCCAGCGGGACGGCGAAGGCGCCCGGCACGTCCTCGATGTCGATGAACTCGAGCAGGTCCGAGCCGATGGCGTAGCCGGCGACCTCGCTGAACGCGACCACGGTGACCTGGGTGCCGGCGCGGGCCAGCTCCTCCAGCGGCTCGGCGAAGTTGCGGCCGTCGCCGGAGAAGACGACCAGCCGGCGCAGCCGGTGGCTGTGCTGCCGGACCTCGATGTGGTCGAGCATCGCCTGGTCGATGTCGTCGTCGGGCTGCTGCTTGGGCCGGGCGAAGACGGCGAAGCCGAAGCTGCGCAGCGCCTCGACCCAGCGCTGCAGGCTGCCCACCACCGGCGGGATGTTGGCGAAGACGCAGGCCTCGACCTCGGGGGCGTCGGGTGCACCCGGGTCGCCGGCACCCTCGACGAACCAGGCGGCGATCGCGTCGAAGCGGGGCCGCGAGGCGGCGGTGGGGCGGGCGCCGATCACCGTCGAGAGGGTCATGTCGATGTTCGGCGCGTCCCAGATGAGCAGGTCCAGCGCCGGGCGTGCCCGCCCGTCGAACGCATCGGTGTCGGGTGCCGTCTCCGCGGCCTCGTCCAGGTCGGTCACGGGGGCAGTGTGCCCGGCCGGGGTTGCGACGGGGGACGGCGCACCTGTCGCGCGTGGCGGACCGGCCGGTGAGGTGGCCCGTCGCGGCGTGCGGCGGCGCAGCCTGCGGGCCCGCGGGAGACGGCTCAGCGGCCCCGGCTCTGCAGCGCGAAGGCGCACGAGTCACCACCCGCCGCCAGCACCTGCGACGCCCAGCGCGGGATGTCGGAGGCCGGCATGGGCCGGGCGAGGAGGTAGCCCTGGGCGAGGTCGCAGCCGGCGTCGCGGACCATCTGCAGGTGCTCGGCGGTCTCCACGCCCTCGGCGACCGAGCGGATCCCGAGGGTGCGGGCCAGCGAGACGATCGCGGCCAGCACCGGTCCGGTGCCGTCGGACGCCAGCCGCGCGGCGGCGGTCAGCAGCGAGCGGTCGATCTTGAGCGTGCCTATGGGCAGCGCGAGCAGCTGGGCGAGGGAGGACCAGCCGGTCCCGAAGTCGTCGATCGCCACCCGCACACCGAAGTTCTGCAGCACCGAGAGCTGGTCCTCGGCGCGGGAGGGGTCCTCGGCGACGCTGGTCTCGGTCAGCTCGAGCACCAGGTTGTCCGGGGCCAGCCCGGAGTCGTGCAGGGCCACCCGCACGTCGCGGACCAGCGTCTCGGCGGAGAAGTGCCGGGCGCTGATGTTGACCGACATGCGCAGCGGCAGCCCCTGCTCGGCCCACTCGGCGGCCTGGCGGGTGGTCTCGCCGAGCAGCCACCGGGTGATCGGGATGAGCTGGCCGGTCTCCTCGGCCACGGAGAGGAACGCGTCGGGGGTGAGCAGCCCGCGCTCGGGGTGCTGCCAGCGCAGCAGCGCCTCCACGCCCTCGATCGCTCCGGTGTCCACGCGGACGAGCGGCTGGTAGTGGACGACGAACTCGTCGACGGCGCCGTCGCGCAGCCGGCTGGCCACCTCCAGCCGCCACCGCGCCGCCTCGCGCAGCCCCGGCGAGAAGACGTTCACGCGGTCGCGGCCGGCGCCCTTCGCGGCGAAGGCGGCGGTGTCCGCGTCGCTGAGCAGCTGGTGGGCCCGTTCGGCACCGGGCTGGGCGGTGGCGACGCCGATGCTGGCCGACAGCGGCACCGAGATGCCCTGGGCGTGGAAGGGGCGGGAGAAGGAGTTCTGCAGCCGGAAGGCCAGGGCCGCGGCCTCGGCGGTGTCGCAGTCGCGGGCGAGGACGAGGAACTGGTCGGCGCCCAGCCGCCCCACGGCGTCCACCGGGCGGACCTGCTCGGCGAGCCGGCCGCCGACCTGGCGCAGCAGCTCGTCGCCGACGTCGTGGCCGAGGGAGTCGTTGACGGTCTTGAACCCGTCGAGGTCGAGGAACAGCAGCGCGGCCCGGCCGGCGCCGTCCTCCAGCGCCTCGCCGATGAGCTCCAGCAGCCGGGCGCGGTTGGGCAGGCCGGTGAGGTCGTCGTGGCTGGCCTGCCAGGCGAGCGCCTGCTGGTCGCGCACCCGCTCGGTGATGTCGGTGTGCGTGACGACGACCTGGCCCGAGGCCTCGACGCGGGCGGCCTGCATCCGGAACCAGACGCTGCCGGAGCCCAGCTCGCGGGAGTAGTCGTGGATGAAGGGCCGGTCGGCGACGCCCGGCCCGCCGGCCAGGAGCTCGCCGATGCCCGCGCTGACGACCCGCCGGTCCTCGGGGGACAGGTGCTGGGAGAGCACGGCCAGGTAGTCGTCGCCGACCAAGCCGGGACGGAGCCCCGCCTGGCGGACGATCTCCCCCTGCCTGGTCCACGGGCGGTTCACCGACGCGATCCGGCCGTCGCCGTCCAGCAGCACCGTCGCGGGGGGCAGCGCCTCCAGGACCGCGCTCAGCTTCTGCAACTCGGCCGCCGTCCGGTCCTCGGTGCGATGGCGTTCGTCCACGTCGCGCAGGAAGGCGGTGAGGCCGCCGGCGTCACCGAAGGCCCGGATCTCGTACCACCGGCCGTGCGGCTGGTAGAAGTGCTCGAACTCGCGGACCCGCCCGTCGGCGAGCACCGCCCGGTACTCGTCCTCGATGACCGTGCCCAGCGCCTCGGGGAAGCACTCGAACGCCGGGCGGCCGATCAGCTCGTCGGCCCGGCGGCCGAGGAGCCGCTCGGCGGCGGCGTTCACGTAGGTGAACCGCCACCGGCGGTCGATCCGGTAGACGCCGTCGGTGACGGAGGAGAAGGGGTCGGCTGGAGCGACGTGCCCAGTCGGAACGTGTCGGTGCACCCTGCCCGCTCTCTCTCCCTGCGGAACACGTCAGCTCGTCGTCCCGGGGTCGAACCCCTCCGTCGCACCCCCACGACGGCGTCGTGCGCGTGACGCACGACCGAGGGTAACCACACGGATGCAATTCAGGCAGAGGGGATCCGCGCCCGCTCGAGGATCGCGCGGACCGGCGTCCCTCCGGGGAGGGTGCCGAGGACGGCGCCCCAGTCGCCGGCCAGTCGGGTCGCGCAGAAGGTGTCGGCGACCTCCGCGGGGGCGTGCCGCAGCAGCAGCGAGGCCTGCGGGCACAGGGCCAGCAGGCCGGCGATGCGGCGGGCGCGTACCGGGAGCTGCTCGGGTCGGCGAGCTCGGCGGTCAGCCGGCCGACCGCCGCGTCGAGCCGGGCGTCCGCACCGCGGGCCAGGTCGATCTCGGCGCGGACGGCGGCGAGGGCGTCCGAGGAGCGGCCCATCGCCCGGAGGACGTCGAGGGCGATGACGTTGCCCGACCCCTCCCAGATGCTGTTCAGGGGCGCCTGCCGATACAGCCGGGGCATGCCGGACTCCTCGACGTAGCCGTTGCCGCCGAGCACCTCGAGCGCCTTGGCGACGACGGTCGGCGTGCGCTTGCAGACCCAGAACTTGGCGGCGGCCCCGGCCAGGCGGAGGAGGTCGGACTCGCCCGCGTCGACGGCGGCGGCCAGTCGGACGGCGAGCACGGTGGCGGCCTCGCTCTCCACGGCCAGGTCGGCCAGCACGTTCTGCATGAGCGGCTGGTCGACGAGCAGCGTGCCGAAGGCCCGCCGGTGCGCGGCGTGGTGGAGGGCCTGGGTGAGCGCGGCTCTCGTGGTGGCGGCCGACCCGAGCACGCAGTCGAGCCGGGTGGTGTTGACCATCTCGATGATCGTCGGGACGCCGCGGCCGAGCTCGCCGACCAGCCAGGCCGTCGTCCCCTCGAACTCGACCTCGCTGAAGGCGTTGGCGCGGTCGCCGAGCTTGTCCTTGAGTCGCTGCAGCCGGAACACGTTGCGGGTGCCGTCGGGCAGCACACGCGGGACGAGGAAGCAGGAGACGCCCTCGGGGAGCTGGGCGAGGACGAGGAACAGGTCGCTCATCGGGGCGCTGGTGAACCACTTGTGGCCGGTCAGCGCGTACGTCCCGTCGGCGTTCAGGACGGCGCGGGTGGTGTTGGCCCGGACGTCGGAGCCGCCCTGCTTCTCGGTCATGCCCATGCCGGCGACCAGGCCGCGCTTGCCGGTCGGCTCGGTGAGGCCGAACTCGTAGGCGGTCGCGGTCAGCCCCGGCTCGTAGCGGGCGGCGAGCTCGGGGGCGGCGCGCAGCGCGGGGACGGCGGCGTAGGTCATGGTGACCGGGCAGCCGTGGCCCATCTCGACCTGCGTCCAGCCGAGGTAGCCGACGGCGCGGCGGACGTGGGCGTGCGGCTCGGATGAGGTCCACGGTGCGCCGGCGAGGCCGTGCTCGACGGCGGTGCGCATGAGGTCGTGCCAGGCGGGGTGGAACTCGACCTCGTCGGCCCGGTGGCCGTACCGGTCGTGCGTGCGCAGGCGCGTTGGGTTCTCGTTCGCCAGCCGGCCCCAGTCCTGTGCCTGCTCGCTGCCGGCCAGCGCGCCGAGCGCCTTGAGGGAGTCGAGGGTGGCGAGGTCGGCGTGCCGGACGCAGGCCTCGGCCAGGACGGTGTCGCCGGCGATCGGATCGTGGCCGATCAGCGGCGGGACCTGGTTGGTGACCTCGTGCGTGACGCCCATGGCCGAACGGTACGACCTTGATCACACCCGCTCGGCCAGCTCTCCTCGCCCGCGTGGGCAATGTGGGCGAGCTGCCGCCAGATGAGGGCGAGGATGACCGCGGATCCGACGAAGCCGAACCAGAACGGCCCGGTGACGCCCCGGGCCCGGGCGACCAGGCCGCCGGCCAACTGGCCGACCAGGATGCCGCCGTGCAGGCCGATCGCGTAGAGGCTGCCGACGCGGCCCTGCAGGCCGAGCGGGACGGCGCGCATCCGCACCGTCCCGCGACGTCGTGCTCCACACGAAGGCGTGCGCGCCGAAGACCACCATGACGACCATGCCCACCCAGGCGGTGGTGGTGAGCGCCAGGGCCAGGTGGGTGAGGGTCTCGATCACCAGGCCGACGCGCATGAGGGTGGCCAGGCTGACGTGCCGCTCCAGCCAGTCGTAGGACGCCGTCCCCACGATGCCGCCGACGGCGGTGGCCGTGCTGAACAGCCCGAAGCCGACCGGGCCGAGGTCGAGCCGCTGGTCGGCGTAGAGCACCAGGACCGACCAGGCCGCGCCGTAGGTGACGTTGAAGCTGACGATGGCAAGGGTCAGCGTGTGGACGGCCGGGTTTGCCCAGGTCCAGCGCAGGCCCTCGACGATGTCCTGGCGGACGTGGGCGCGCTGGGCCCGACGTCGCCGCTCCGGCAGCCGCATGCGAGTCAGCAGCAGGGCGCCCAGCGCCAGCAGCACCGTCTGGGTGACGAAGGGCCACGCGGTGCCGGCGACGAAGAGCGCGGCACCCAGGGCCGGCCCGGCCATCTCGTTCATGGTGAGCGCGCCGGCCATGAGCCGGGCGTTGCCGATGCCGAGGTCAGCGCGCGCGACCACCATCGGCAGCAGCGCGCCGGCCGTGGTGTCGACGAAGACCTCGGCGACGCCGAGGACGAACAGCGCGGTGAGGACGACGGCGATGCCGACGTCCCCGGTGAACAGGGCGGCAGCGAGGACGACGAGGACGCCGCCGCGGGCCAGGTCGACGGCGATGACCAGCCGCCGGCGGTCGACCCGGTCGGCGAGGACACCCGCGTGCAGCCCGAACAGCAGCCACGGCAGCCGCTGCAGCAGGGCGCCGAGGGCGACGAGGAACGGGGCCTGGGTCTGGCCGGCGTCGAGGAGCGGCCCGGCGGCCAGCGCGATGCCGTCGCCGAGGTTGCCGACCCACGACGACCCGACCAGCCAGCGGAACGTCGTCCCCATCCGGGTGGGCAGCGCCGTCTCCGCCAGCCCCCACACGGGTAGGAACTCCAGGTTGCGCCACCGACGCCGTCCGCCGCTTGACGGCTCTCGGCCTGCCCCGGCGCCTGCCCGGCAGGGACCCTGCGCGCTTCGCGCACGACCGTGCCGCACGCACGGCAGCCGCGCGTTCCACGTGGAACGCGCGGCTGCCGGGTGAGTCGTCGGCCGGGTCAGGCGGCGGTGGCCAGTGGCGGGCCGGTGCGGCCCGGCCCGGTGAGGATCTCGGTGCCATCAGGGCGCCAGGTGCGCCATCGCCCGTCGGGTTGTCGCTCGACCCGGAAGCCGTGGTGCACCTTGGTGTGGTGCCGTTCGCACAGCAGCGCGGCGTTGTCCAGGTCGGTGGCGCCGCCGTCGATCCAGGCCAGCAGATGGTGCACGTCGCACCACCACGTGGGGGCGGCGCAG
>NZ_NVPT01000179.1 GCF_002802985.1 Geodermatophilus chilensis
TCTATCTATTGGATTATTATGTATGTTCTTGATTAATAGTGCTAGGACCGAGAGCTACACGTAACGAGTCGTCGGCAGCGTCAGATGTGTATAGGGTACAGCTCTGAGCCTGGTGACGTACTGGAGACGGCCACCCTTCAGGGTTCCGCCCGGCCCCGTCCCGGGCCCCGCCCTGAGCCTGCGAAGGGTGGGCAGGACGGGCGGCCTCCTGCAGGGTCCAGCCGCGAGCCTGCGAGTGGCGGGGGGCAGGAGGTCCTTCTTCATTCCAGCTCGACCGGGACCTCACCGAACGCGAGGAGGCTGACCACCCAGTACCCGACGTAGAGCGCCAGCAGGGTGCCGCCGTGCCACCGGGTCAGCCGGCCGGTGGAGAGCAGGTACGCAGCCAGGGCGGTGAGGACGACGAGCGCAGGCAGGTGCCAGGTGAGCACGTCCCGGCCGACGACGATGCCGCCGGCCAGCAGGGTGATGCCGAGCTTCCCGGTGACCGAGAAGACGACACTGCCGATGACGTTCCCGACCCCGATCTCCGGCACGCCCCTGCGGAAGGGCTCCACCGTGAGGAAGACGTCCTCCATGGTGAGGACGGCGGTGGCGATCGTGGCGCCGAACACCGTGCCCTCGAGCCCGGAGGTCTCCAGGATCCCCTCCGTCCCGGTGCTCACGGTCGCCGCACCGACGACGAGGCCGGCGAGGGCGACGACCGCCAGTCCGAGGTGGGCCCAGCCGGGCAGCTCACGTGCCTCGGCGCGGGGCTCGTCGTCGACGAGCTGCTGCGCCCGCTCGGCACCCGTCCGTGCTCCTGCCGTGGCCGGCAGGTCCTCCCGCACCTGGTTCTGCGCCCCGCGTCGGGGGTCCGTGCCGTCTCCGGCCTCTGCGACGGCGGCTTCGTACACCTCCACGTCGCGGAAGACCGCGACGCTCCTGCGGAGTTCCCGCGCGGCGACGTAGGTGATGAACAGGACGAACAGACCGAGCAGCAGGAGTCCGTCGGTCACCGTGAGCGGCCCGGTGAGCGTGAACGCGACCGTCACGAGCGGTGCGACGGCGAACACGACGAGGTAGTCGCGCGGGATGTCGACCTCGCTCGGCCGCAGGATCGCGGCGACCGCGAGGACGATCCCGGTGAACGACAGCGCCGTCCCGAACACGACGCCGAGCGCGACACCGCTGAGGTCCTCGAGGTTCAGCCCGACGCCGAGCGCGATGTCGTCGAACTCGACACCGGTGAAGACGACGGCGAGCAGGAACAGCGGGACCCGCAGACCACTCGCCGCCCCGACGAGGTGGGTGATGAGCTTCTCCGCGCTGACCACCAGCAGCGTCGCCCCGGAGACGAAGACGAACACCGAGGTCATGCCCGCGGTCCCGTCGTCCCCGGGTGCCGGGCGGCACCCGGCCGCCGGGGGGTCAGCACCGCGTCGCGTCGCCGCGCCGCCTCGTCGGCGGCGGCCACCGCCTCGGCCACGAGCCCGTGGTCGGGCGAGAGGTGGCAGACCGGGTCGGTGCGGGCGGCGTCGCCGGTGAGCTGGAAGGCCTGGCAGCGGCAGCCGCCGAAGTCGAGCTCGCGGCGGTCGCAGCTGCGGCAGGGGTCGGGCATCCACTCCGTCCCGCGGAAGCGCTGGAACAGCGGTGACCGCTCCCAGATCCACCGCAGGGGGTGCTCGCGGACGCTGGCCCGGGGAAGGGGCAGGGTGTGTGCGGTCGGGCACGGGAGGACGCCGCCGTCGGGCACCACGGTGAGCTGGCGCCGGCCCCAGCCGCCCATGCACGGTTTGGGGTACCGGCTGTGGTAGTCGGGCAGGACGTAGATGACCTCCATCCGCCCCTGCAGGCGCTCGTGCGCTGCCCGCACCACCCCCTGGGCGCGCTCCAGCTGGGCCCGGCTCGGCAGCAGCCCGCCGCGGTTGCGCAGGGCCCAGCCGTAGTACTGCGTGTGGGCCAGCTCGATCCGGTCGGCCTCCAGCTGCTCGGCCAGCTCGAGCACGCCGGCGATCCGGTCGACGTTGTGCCGGTGCAGGACGACGTTCAGCGTGAGGGGCCAGCCCAGGTCCTTCACGAGCCGGGCGGCGGCCAGCTTGCGCTCGAACGACGGTGTCCCGGCGAGGCGGTCGGACAGGGCCGCCTCGTCGGCCTGGAGGCTGATCTGCACGTGGTCGAGACCGGCGGCCAGCAGCTGCTCGGCGCGGCGGGGCGTCAGGCCGAGCGCGCTGGTGATCAGGTTGGTGTACAGGCCCAGCTCGGCGGCGTACTGCACGATCTCGGCGAGGTCGCGGCGCAGCAGCGGCTCACCGCCGGAGAGGTGCAGCTGCAGCACGCCCAGCTCCCTGGCCTCGGCCAGCACCCGTCGCCACTCCGCCGTGGTCAGCTCGTCGGCGTAGGCGGCGAGGTCGAGCGGGTTGGAGCAGTAGGAGCAGTGCAGCGGGCAGCGGTAGGTGAGCTCGGCCAGCAGCCCCAGGGGCGCGTCCACGGCGCCGTCCACGGCGCTACGCACGTCCGACCTCCGCGTCCCCGAGCTCGAGGCACCGCCGGGCCGCGAGCCGGTCGAGGAAGCGGCGCACCTCGGCGTCGTCCACGGAGGCGTACCGCCCGCGCAGCTCGGCGACGATCCCGGTCACCGTCCGCTGCCCGTCGCACAGCTCCAGGACGGCCGCGCCCGTGCCGTTCAGCACGGTGACCGCCTCCGGCGTCAGCAGCACGTGCTGCCCGCGTGCCGGGTCGAACCTCAGCCGGACGTGGCGGGCCAGCCGGGGGCGGTCACCGCTGGCGGTCTGCACAGGCGTGGTCGATCGCATCGAGCATGCTCCAGAGGACGTCGCACTTGAAGGACAGGGCCGCCAGGGCGGCCGCCTGCTGGTCCGGCGTCCGGCAGTGCTCCGTCACCACCTCCAGGGCGTGTGCGGAGTCGCGGGGCGCCTGCGTCAGGCGGGCGCGGAAGTAGGCGAGCCCCTGCGGGTCGATCCAGGTGTAGTGGCGCTCGAAGGCGGCGAGGCGCTCGGCCATCAGGTCCGGCGCGAACAGCTCGGTCAGCGAGGAGGCCACCGCCTCGACCCACGGCCGGGTGCGGGCGAAGGTGACGTAGGCGTCGACGGCGAACCGCACGCCCGGGACGACGTGCCGCTCGTCCTCCATCTCCCGCCGGGTCAGCCCCGCCGCCTCGCCGAGGCGCAGCCATGCCTCGATGCCGCCCTCGCCGTCGACGGTGCCGTCGTGGTCGACGATGCGCCGCAGCCAGCGGCGGCGGACCTCGCGGTTCGGGCAGTTGGCGAGGACGGCGGCGTCCTTGCGGGGGATGTTCACCTGGTAGTAGAAGCGGTTGGCCACCCAGCAGCGGATCTGCTCGCGGCCCAGCTCTCCCCCGTTCATCCTGCGGTGGAAGGGGTGCTGGTGGTGGTAGCGCCGGGACTGCGTGCGCAGGGTCGCCACGAAGTCGTCGGTCGCCGTGTCGGTCAGCGTCACGGTGGGCCTCACACCTCCAGTTCGAGCCCGTCCACGGCGACCTCCATGCCGTGCTGCTCGAGGACGCGGCGCTCCGGGGCGTCCTCCAGCAGGATCGGGTTGGTGTTGTTGACGTGGGTGTAGACGGTCCGCGGGACCCCCAGCGCGGCGAGCCGCTCGAGGCTGCCGCCGGGACCGCTGATCGGGAGGTGCCCCATCTCGCGGGCGGTCCGGCGGGCCAGGCCGAGCCGGAGGAGCTCGTCGTCGGACCAGCAGGTGCCGTCGACGAGCAGGCAGGAGCAGTCCTCGAGCTCGGCGCACACCGCCGGCGTGAGCTCCTGCACGACCGGCAGGTGGACCACCGCCCGGCCGCTGCGCCCGTCGGTCAGCCGGTAGCCGACGACCCGCCCCCCCCGGGATCCGGAGCCGAACCGCGGGCGCTTGGTCGTGGGGACGTCGAAGGCCCGGTACGACAGCCCGTCGGCCAGCGGCACGTCCACCCCCGGGACGACCGGCCGCCACTCCACCGGGCAGTAGGCCTCCAGCGTCCGCAGCAGCGCCGTCCCGTCGTACAGCGTGTCGCGGGTCGCCTCGGTCGCGTGCACGACGAGGCCGCTGCCCTCACGGAGCAGCAGCAGCCCGAGCGTGTGGTCGAGCTCCGCGTCGGTGAGCAGCACGGCCTGCAGCGGGACGCCCCGGCTCCCGTCGGGGCCGCCGGCGGGGTGCAGGGCGGGACAGGCCTCGATCTGGGCGTGGACGTCGGGTGAGGCGTTGAGCAGGAACCACCGCCGGCGGTCCGCGCTCACCGCGATCGACGACTGGGTGCGCGGGCGGGCCGGCCGCGACCCGTCGCGCACCGCGCGGCACGGGGGGCAGGCGCAGTTCCACTGCGGGAACCCGCCTCCCGCTGCCGAGCCCAGCACGCGCACCCACATGTCGATCGGTGGTCCTCCCGGCCGTGCGGAGACGGAGAGGCGCCGGACGGCATCGTCCGACGCCTCTCCGCCCGGTCCCGGACGTGTCGGTCTAGTCCCAGTCGTCCTGGACGCCCATGTACGCGGTCGCCTCAGCGGACACCCGGATCTCCTCGAAGGAAGGGGTCTCCCACTCGTCCGCGCAGAGCGGGGGGACGCGGTCCTGGTCCATCGCCGTCACCTCCCCCCGGACGAGTCCTGGCCCTCGGGCAGCGAGAAGACGAACATCGCCTGGCCGTGGGGGCCGCCCATCATCCCGGGCAGGAACCCCTCGACCCAGGCGCCCCAGCCGACCGGGACGGCGATGTACTGCTTGCCGTCGACGCTGTAGGTGATCGGGCTGCTGTGGTGGCCGCTGCCGCAGTTGAACTGCCACAGCAGCTCACCGCTGCGGGCGTCGAGCGCGACGAACCGCCCGGACGGCGTACCGGCGAACACCAGGTCGCCCGCCGTGGTCAGCACCGACGCGCACATCGGCAGGTCGTTGCGCCAGCGCCACACCTCCTCGCCGGTGGACGGGTCGAAGGCCGAGACCGACCCCGCCATCTCCTCGATGTCCACGGTGACCGCCGCGCCCCAGTAGGGGATGCTCTCCTTGAACTCCCGCCGCCGGCGGGCGACCGTCGCGCCGGTGTCCTGCACCGGGACGTAGAACAGGCCCGTCCTCGGGCTGTACGACGCGTGGGTCCACTCCTTCGCCCCGGCCGGCCCGGGGTAGAAGTGCACGTCCTCGCCTTCCTTGTCCGGGTAGATCCTGGGCGTCACCTGACCCTCGGGACTGATCTCGCCCCAGGTGATCCGGTCGACGAACGGGAAGATCCGCACCCGCTCACCGTTGGTGCGGTCCAGGACGAAGCAGTACCCGTTCTTGTCGAAGTGGGCCAGGAGCTTGCGCCCGCCCTGCTCGAACAGGATGCACTCCATGTTGCTGTCGTAGTCCCACAGGTCGTGCGGGGTGCACTGGTAGTGCCAGCGGATCTCCCCGGTGTCGGCGTCCACCGCGATGACGCTGTCGGTGTAGAGGTTGTCGCCCGGACGGACCTCCCCGTCGAAGTCGGGCGCCGGGTTGCCGGTCCCCCAGTACAGGAGGTTGGTCTCCGGGTCGAAGGTGCCGGTGATCCAGCCGTTGCCACCGCCCCGCGTCCACGCCTCACCGTCCGACGGCCAGGTCTCCGAGCCCGGCTCGCCGGGCTTCGGGATCGTGTAGCACCGCCAGACCCGCTCCCCGGTCTCCATGTCGTAGGCGTCGAGGTGCCCGCGCACCCCGAACTCCCCGCCAGAGCTGCCGACGACGACCCGGTCCTTCACGACCAGCGGGGCGACCGTGAGGCTCTCCCCGGCGCGCACGTCCCCGCTGGTGACGTCCCACAGGCACTCACCGGTGGTCGCGTCGAGCGCGAGCACGTGGGCGTTGAGAGTGCAGACGAAGACCTTGCCGTGGGCCACGGCGACCCCGCGGTTGACGTTGCCGCAGCACAGCGAGACGTCGAACGGGATCGCGTGCTTGTACTGCCACAGCAGCTGCCCGGTCTTGGCATCGAGCGCCCAGACCCAGCCGTCCCACCCGGAGACGTACATGACGCCGTCGACGACGATCGGGCAGTTCTCGAAGGCGTACGTCGACTGGCCCGCGTGCAGCCCGTGGGGCGAGAAGCTGAACACCCAGGCCGGGGTGATGCGGACGACGTTCTCCGTGTTGATCTCGTCGAGCGGGCTGTACCGCTGCCCGTCGTAGGCGCCGTAGTAGGTGAGCCAGTTCTGCGGCTCGGAGCGGGCGTCGAGGATGCGTTCGTACGTGACGTCCTGCGCCACCGGCGGCGCAGTTCCGCCCGCGGTGGTCAGGGACCCGAAGTCGACTGCCGGCGGGGCCTGTCCGTACTCGATGTCAGGCCTGTCCTGGATGTCGGTCATGAACTCAGTCCCGTCTACGGTCGTGGCTGCTGGGGGCGGTCGAGGCGGGCGGACTCCGGGACGTCGCCCCTCACGACGATCGCCCCGATCAGGCCCCGGCCCTCGTCGTTGCCGATGTTGGAGCTGAACCAGTAGTAACCAGGGCCGTCGAGGGTGACGGACATGGTCCCGCGCGAGTAGTTCGGCAGCCACATCCACTTGCTGTCACCGTTGCTCGGCACGAGCGCGCAGTGCGTGTTCTGGTCGTCGTTGACGAACTCGATGTCCAGGTGCCCGCCGTGCGGC
The DNA here is from genome assembly GCF_002802985.1 of Geodermatophilus chilensis. Lineage (GTDB taxonomy): Bacteria > Actinomycetota > Actinomycetes > Mycobacteriales > Geodermatophilaceae > Geodermatophilus > Geodermatophilus chilensis. The sequence continues at coordinate 6,609 of NZ_NVPT01000179.1, forward strand.
AGGACCAGGACCGAGGGATCCCAGATCAGCTGGTCGGGCACGATCCGGATCCGGGCGCGCATCCGGCCGTCATCGCCCTCCTCGGCGTGTCCGATGTTCCCCGTGGCCAGCAGCCGACCGATCGTCGCCTGGTTCTGGCCGTCCAACCCGATCTCGCTCAGCGCCGCGGATCGCTCCGATGCGGTGCTGGTCATCGACCTCACCTCCTGGTGCGGTTCTGCTGTCGAAGCGGACTGACGAAGTGCCTGCGGTGCCTGGGACCGTCACGGCCAGGCCCCCGGACGTCGGCCCGGCGTACCTCGCTCGGTCGGGGCCTGAGTGGCCATGGCACCTCCTTCCCTCTGGCTGCTGCGGCCGCGCGATCATCAGGCGGCATCGGGTCTGAGCAGGACCTTGGTGTAGCCGTCCACCCGCTGGGCGGATCGGCGGTAGGCGTCCGGCGCCTGGTCCAGCGGCAGTTCGTGGGAGACCACGAAGCTGGGCCTGGCCCGGCCCTCGGTGATCAGGTCGCGCAGCTGCCGGTCGTAGCGCCGGACGTCCGTCCGCCCGGTGCCCAGGCGCAGGCCCTTCTCGACCAGCGTGTGGATCGTGACGGGCAGCGTGCCGGGCCCGGCGTCCGCGACGGCCCCGTCCGGTCCACGGCGCACGCACGGGCCGGGGAGGCCGAGCCCACCGGTGGGCCGCACCGTGCGCACGAGCTGGTCCAGCACCGCCGCGGACTCCTCACCCTCGCCGGTCCCGGGGGCCGGGAACCCGACGGCGTCCACGCCCGTGTCGGTGCCCTCACCACCGGTCAGGTCCGCGATCTGCTGCGCCGGGTCACCGGCGGAGGAGTCCACGGCGACGGCCCCGATGTCGCGCACCATGGCGAGTCGCTCGGGGCGGGAGTCGACCACGAAGACGCCCGACGCGCCGCAGAGCAGCGCACAGTACGCGGCCATCAGCCCCACCGGTCCGGCGCCGTAGACGGCGACGGTCTCCCCGGGCGAGAGGCCCGCGAGGCGGCAGCCGTGATACCCGGTGGGGAAGACGTCGGAGAGCAGGACGTAGTCGGACTCGCGGTCGGTGCCGGCGGGCAGCGGCAGGCAGTTGACGTCCGCGAACGGGACCCGCAGGTACTCCGCCTGGCCGCCGGCGCGCGGAGCCGGGGCGACCGTGAGGCAGGAGCCGGTGGAGCCCGCCCGGCAGTTCCGGCAGAAGCCGCAGGCCACGGTGAACGGGAGCACGACGCGGTCCCCCTGCTCCAGGGCGGTGACGCCGGCGCCGACCTCCTCGACGACGCCGAGGTTCTCGTGGCCCAGCACGGTGCCCGGCTCGGCGCCCGTGCGCCCCTCGTACACGTACAGGTCGGCCGCGCAGATGCACGTCGACGTGATCCGCACGATCACGTCGTTCGGCTGCTCGATGCGGGGGTCGGGGACCTCCTCCACGGCCACCTCGAAGGGCGCCCGGTAGACCACCGCCCGCATGGCCGCCCACCCCCCTCCGGCTGCCGTCTGCGTTCTGGAACCGGGCCGGGACCGCTAGCGTGCTGCTCCTCGACCGCGGCCCGAGCCTGGGTCGCTTCGCCCCACTTCCCAAGGGGAACGGGATGAACGGCGCGAAAGCTCGCACGAACGGCGCACTCCCCGCGACGAACGGGGCCGCGCTCTCCGACGACAACCTGAAGCGGATCGCCACCGCCCGCGAGCGCTTCGCCGCCGGAGCGGACACCGTCCAGGGGGTCCGGCCCGAGATCCTCATGTCCTGGTACCGGTGTCGCGAGGAGTACGAGGTCGACCCCCACCTGGAGCGGGCACCCGCCGCGGCCGAGGGCAGCGTGCACTCGATGGGGCACGACGTGGTGTTCGCCGAGCTCGGGGGCTCGGCGGCCTGCGCCGCCGGGGAGGTGGAGGGCCTCGACGGCCTGGTCACCGTGGCCGACTGCGACGGCCGCGTCCTGGCCTCCTGGGGCAGCCGGCGGCTGCTCCACCTCGCCGCGGACAGCAACCTCGCCGCCTGGTCGCTCTGGGCGGAACGGACCAGCGGCACCAACGGCATGGGGACCTCGCTGGAGAGCCAGCGCCCGGTCCTGGTCAGGGGCCCGGAGCACTGGTGCCAGAACTTCGACCCGTGGACGTGTGCCGGCGTCGCGGTGCGCGACGTCGTCACGCACGAGCCGCTCGCCGTGCTCAACGTCTCCTGCTGGCGGACGCCGCCACCCGATGCCGTGGTGCCGTGGCTGAGCAGGGTGGCCGCGGCCACCGAGGCCAAGCTGCGACAGCGGGCGCGGCACACCGGCACCCTCCTGGCCGCCGCTTTCGCCGACGCCCGCCTGCCGTCCGCGACGCCGCTGGCCGCCGTGGACACGGCCGGGAAGGTCGTGCTGGCCAACAGCGAGGCCGCCGTCCTGATCGGCACCCCCGCGGACACCCCGGCGTACGCCCCGGCGCAGCGGTGGACCCCGCAGGTGCCCGGGGTGCCCGAACTGGTCCGCTGGGTCACCGAACGCGCCCGGCAGGACCCCCGCTGGCGCGGGTCGACGCGGGTCTACGTGCCCTTCCTCGGGACTCCCCTGTCGGTCGCCGTCCGCCCGGTCCTCACCGGGACCCAGGTGATCGGCGCGCTGCTGGCCCTCGGCTCCGCCGACGGGTCCGACGCCGGCGGAGCCCACGTCGGCGTGCCGGACGTCGGGGTGCCGGACGCCGGGGCCTCCCCGGGTCGTCCGGCACCCCGACGCTGCCTCTTACACACATCTCCGAGCCCACGAGACCTTACTATATGTCGTACGCTGTCCTCTCCTTGCGAAAAAAACCTCCCCCGTCGCTCCCCGCCTAGCATACGTCCCTGACCGCGTCACCCCCACGTTCCGCGGAGCAGGGCCGCTGATGACCCG
>NZ_NVPT01000018.1 GCF_002802985.1 Geodermatophilus chilensis
ACGGATGCAGTACCGCCCCGGACTGCTGGTCGGCTTCCTGGCCAGCACCGGCTTGGAGTTCGGATCGTTCCTATAACAACCGCCCTTAATGATCTTTAGATCGTCTGCGGGTCTGCCACTCATCGAGTCGGACCCGTGACCCCTCCGAGTCCATAGGCAGTAGCGGCTTGATCGGTCACCCGACGCACACACTTCTCTCCCGCGAGACTTCCTGCCTCGCTGCTCGCCGCCGGTCGGGACGGCGACGCCGTCACGCTGCACCGCATCGCAGTTGATGCGCACCTGTTCGACCTGGGCAAGGGCCAAGCGCGGTCGTCAGACCCCGGCAGGCACGCCGTCGGCCGGGAGCCGACGGGCGGAGCTGAGGACGGCCCGGCCAGGCGCATCGACCCGGTGTCCCGCCGCCGCAGCGGGTCCTCGGCGGAAGGCTCGACAGACGGCGCAGCCGCCAGCTCCGCAGGGCGCGCCGCCGCCACGGTCAGCCGCGACTCCTCCATCAGCTTCCCCATCCCGCCGTCCCCGGCGTCGCGCAGCGCGCCAGCTGCGACGTTCCGCCGCCGAGGCGGCCGCCACCGTGACGTCCAGGGGCGAGCCCCGAGGGCCACCGCCGCGACGTTCCCGGTTCGGACCGGTGCTGGAGTGCCCGCTGATGCTCACGAGACGCCGGTGCCGCCGACACGCGCCCACCACGTCGCCGTCCGAGGGTCGCCGCGCCGCCGCCGTACACAACGGTTAACGTGTCTGGCAAGTGACCTAGGTCACCGTTAACGATCCGACTCCGCGACAGGCAGGCCGATGCTCTACACCGCTTACGAGATGAACCGCCGAGTGGGGGCGCCCGTCGTGGCGGCGTCCGAGCTGACCGCCCGCGCACTGCAGGCCCTGCCCACCCCGCTGGCCAAGGCACCGGCCGTCCGCCACATGCGCGCGGCCTGCGACATCCTCGCCAAGGCGCGGCCCACCCACGACCGCCCGGCGTTCGGCATTCCGACCGTGCCGGTCGACGGCCGCGAGGCCGACGTCTTCGAGCGCCCGGCGCTGACCACGCCCTTCGGCACCCTGCTGCACTTCGCCAAGCCCTCGGTGACCGGCCAGCCCGGCGTGCTCGTCGTCGGCCCCATGTCCGGCCACTTCACGACGCTCATCCGGCCGACGATCCGCACGCTCCTGTCCGACCACGACGTCTACGCCATCGACTGGCACAACGCCCGCGACGTCCCCGCCGAGCACGGGCCCTTCGGGCTCGACGAGTACATCGACCACGTCATGCAGGCGCTGCGCCACCTCGGCCCCGACACCCACGTCGTGGCCGTCTGCCAGCCCGCCGTCCCCGTGCTCGCCGCCGTCGCCCTGCTCGCGGAAGCGGACGACCCCGCCCAGCCCGCCAGCGTCACGCTCATGGCCGGCCCGATCGACACCCGGATCAACCCCAACCGGGTCAACGACTCGGCCACCACCAAGCCGCTCTCCTGGTTCGAGCGCCGGGTCGTCGACACCGTGCCGGCCCGGTACCCGGGCGCCGGACGGCGGGTCTACCCCGGCGTCGTCCAGCTGACCGCCTTCATGTCGATGAACCCCCGGCGACACGTGAGCGCGCACATGCGGATGTACCGCGACCTCGCGGCCGGCAACGCCGCCGCGGCCGCCACCACCCGCGCCTTCTACGACGAGTACGGCGCGGTCATGGACGTCCCCGCCGAGTTCTACCTGGAGACGGTCGGCCGCGTCTTCCAGCAGCACGAGCTCCCCCTCGGCCGCTTCACCTGGCGAGGACGGCGCGTCGACCCCGGCGCCATCCGCGACACCGCGCTGCTCACCGTGGAGGGCGGGAACGACGACATCTGCTCCCCCGGCCAGACCGAGGCGGCCCACCGGCTGTGCACCGGCATCCCGGAGGAGCGCAAGCGCCACCACCTGCAGGACGGGGTGGGCCACTACGGCGTCTTCAGCGGGTCCCGCTGGGAGGCCGAGATCTACCCCGTCGTCCGCGAGTTCATCGCCTCCGCCCGCACCGCCGAGCGGGCGACGGCCCTCGGCTGACCCGCACCCGCCAGGGGCGGGCGGTCGCAGAGCCGTCCGCCTCTGGCGACGCGGACGTCGCCGAGCGCACGGTTCCCATCCGGACCACCGGATCGGGAAGTCGCCGTGTACCTCACCCAGGGGCTGCACCGCCACGTCCAGCAACCCCCGGACGAGACCGCCACCGTCTGCACCGGTCGCACCCGGACCCATGCCGAGTCGGTCGACCGGATCGCCCGGCTCGCCGCCGCTCTCCGGCAGCTCGGGGTCCGGGACGGCGAGCGCGCGGCCATCCTGTCCCTGAACTCCGACCGCTACCACGAGTTCCTCGCCGCCAGGCTGTGGGCCGGCGGCGTCGTCGTCCCGGTCAACATCCGGTGGAGCGTCCCCGAGATCGCCGACTCGCTCGCCGAGGTCGACGCCCGGGTCCTGGTCGTCGACGACGTCTTCACGGCGTGCGTCGACGGCATCAGGTCAGCGCACAGCAGGCTGCAGCACGTCGTCCACTCCGGTGACGGACCTCCCCCCGATGGCATGCTCTCCGTCGAGGAGCTGGTCCATGCGCACGAGCCGGTCGAGGACGCCCGCCGCGGCGGTGACCAGCTCGCCGGCATCTTCTACACCGGCGGCACGACCGGCCGGTCCTACCGACCGCCTCAAGGACATGATCATCTCCGGCGGCGAGAACGTGTACTCGGTCGAGGTGGAGAGCGTCCTCGCCCAGCACCCGGCGGTGGCGACCTGCGCGGTCATCGGCATCCCCGACGAGACCTGGGGCGAGCGCGTGCACGCCGTCGTCGTCCCGGCGGCCGGCGCCGCCGTGACCCTCGACGAGCTGCGCGCCTTCTGCGCCGACCGGCTCGCCGGCTACAAGACGCCGAGGTCGACGGACGTCGTCGACGCGCTGCCGCTCTCCCCCGTCGGCAAGGTGCTCAAGCGTGAGCTGCGCAAGCCGTCCTGGGCCGGGCAGAAGCGCGCCGTCCACTGACCCCGGCTGCTGAGGTCGTGGAAGCGGCCCTCGGGCGTCCGGCGGAGTGATCAGCCGTCCCAGCGTCGTCGGTGCCGAGGTCGCGAGGCGCCACACGGCTGGCATCACTCCATGCGGCTCCCCGGTGACGCACCCGTCTCCTACTCTCGGGCCGTGTCCGTCGCCGACTCACTCAACCGTCTGCGCGCCGCCGCCGACGACGGGCGGCTCGACCATCTGGCCCGTCGGCACGGCATCGCGCTGATCACCGTCTTCGGCAGCGCCATCCGCACCCCGGAGCGGGCCCGTGACCTCGACGTCGCCGTGTCCCTCCCCGCAGGAACGCAGGGGCTGCTGGCGCTGGTCGGAGAACTCGCCGACCTGACCGCCAGTGACGACGTCGACGTGCTGGTCCTCGACGACGCCTCCCCGACGGCACGGTTCTCCGGACTGGTCGGCGCGCGACCGCTGTACGAGGCATCGGCCGGCCTGTTCGCACGAACGCAGATGGCTGCGGCCCTCGAGTTCTACGAGACGGCGTGGCTGCGCGACCTCGACCTGCAGCGGATGGCGACCTCGTGACGCCCCGCCCGGTCGACGTCGCCTCGGTGCAGGCCAAGCTCCGGTCGCTCGACGAGCTGGTCGGTGCGCTGCGCCTGGTCGGGGACGTGGACTCCGCCCGGCTCGAGCACGACGTGCTGCTCCGTCTGGCGGTGGAGCGAGCCCTGACCCAGGCCGTCGACCTGATCGTGGCGGTGTGCAGCCATGTGCTGGCCGCCGAGACGACGACGGTTCCGACGACGTACCGCGACGCCGTCCGTGCTGCGGCCGAGCACGGCCTGATCAGCACCGATCTGGCCGGGTCGCTGGTGGCCGCCGTCGGCCTGCGGAACATCCTGGTGCACGAGTACGCCCGTGCCGACCTCTCGATCGTCGCTGCGGCCGTACCCGTGGCGCAGCGGGACCTGGCGGACTTCGTCCGGCAGGTCGCGAGCTGGTTGCAGCACCGGAGGTGAGCCGACCTGACCCGCTTCGGGCACGCCGAGCGCGGACTCCGGCAGGAACTCACGGACGACGCACTGGCGGCCGTCGGCGCATCCGCCGGCGCCTTCCTCGCGGCCGCGCGCGAACGAGACGAGGACGATGCGGACCGGCCTCGTGCCGCGGAACTGATCACGAGCCGTCGGGCGGCCGCCCGCGCCACCCGCTGCTGGAGCGCGTGACCGTTGCCCTGGCCGGTGATCGAGACCTGCTCGCGGCCTGGCAGCACGAAGGTCTGCAGGTCCTCGACACTCGGTCCTGACCCGGCCGCCACTGCCGAGCCGGGACTCGCCAGCCGGGGCAGGAGCGCGCCGGCCACCGACCGCCCTGGTCGGCGCTACGGTCCGCCGGTGACCTCCGAGGACGGTGGGCCGCCGCGGGGCCGCCTCGCCCGGACGGCGCGGCTCGCCGCGCTGCCCGCGGCGTACGCCGGCCGCACCGCCCTCGGGATCGGCAAGCGCCTCGGCGGCCGCCCCGCGGAGGTGGTCGCCGCGCAGGTGCAGCAGCGCACCGCCGAGCAGCTGTTCGCCGTCCTCGGCCAGCTCAAGGGCGGCGCCATGAAGGTCGGCCAGGCGATGTCGGCAATGGAGGCCGCGCTGCCCGAGCAGCTGGTCGGCCCTTATCGAGAGGCGCTCGTCCGGCTGCAGGAGGCGGCGCCGGCCATGCCGACCGCCCTGGTGCACGGGCAGCTCGACACCGCGTTCGGACCCGACTGGCCGCAGCAACTCAAGAACTTCGACGACCGGCCCGTCGCGGCGGCCAGCGTGGGGCAGGTGCACCGCGCTACGTGGTCCGACGGCACGCCGGTGGCCGTGAAGGTCCAGTACCCGGGCGCCGCCCAGGCGCTCGTCGCCGACCTTCAAGTGCTGCAGACGCTGACGCCGATCGTGCAGGCGGCCGTGCCCGGCCTCGACGCCCGCCGGCTGCTCGCCGAGCTGCGCGACCGACTCGTCGAGGAGGTCGACTACGTCCGGGAGGCCGACGCTCAGACGGCGTTCGCCGACGCCTACCGCGACGACCCGGACATCGCCGTCCCCGACGTGCTGGCCGTCGAAGGCCAGGTCCTGGTCACCCGCTGGGTCGAGGGAACACCGCTGTCACGGGTCATCGCCGACGGCACCCAGGATGACCGGGACCGCGCCGGTCAGCTGCTGGTCCGACTGCTCGCCTCCGCACCCGTGCGCGCCCGCCGGCTGCACGGTGACCCGCACCCCGGGAATTTCCGGCTGCTGCCCGACCGCCGGCTCGCGGTCCTCGACTTCGGGGCGACCGAGGCTCTGCCGCACGGCTGGCCCGCCCGGCTCGGACCGCTGCTCGCCGCCGGCCGGGACGGCGACGCCGCTGCGTTGCACCGCATCGCCGCCTCCGCGGGACTGCTGCGGCCGGAGCAGGTCACCGCCCACGCCCTGCTGGCGCTGCTCGACCCCTACCTGCAGCCGCTGCGCAGCCCCACCTACCGGTTCACCCGGGCCTGGATGCAGGAGCAGACCCGGCTCGCCTCCGACCCGTTCAGCGCCGCCGCCCGCATCCAGCGCCGGCTGACCATCCCGCCGCGCCACCTGCTGCTCCAGCGCGTGGCCGCGGGGCTGGCCGGCGTCCTCTGTTCACTGGACGCCACGGTCGCCGTCGACGCCAAGCTCCGGCGGTGGCTGCCCGGCTACGACTCCCACCAGCGCCCGGGCACCCGGCGCTGACGGGGCGCGGTTCTCCGGCCACCGACCGTCTCCGCTGGTCACGCACGGGGACCGCACCGTCACTCAGCCGTCTGTCACACCCTCGTCGATGATGTAACGGAGATGACCAGGACCGATTGCGTCGACATCACGCTCTGCACGAACGGCGTGTTGACGTACGACGAGATCGGCGGACACCTGCGCCCTGCGGGCCCCGGACCCGTCGAGATCGACCTGACCAGGCTCAGGTTCATCGACCCGGCGGGTCTGGTGAGCCTCGCCGTCATCGCCGAGCGGGCGACGCTCCTGCGCCGTCCCATCCGCTTCCGCAAGCCCGAGGGTGGCGACGTCGCCAACTACCTCACCCGGATGCGGCTCGGTGAGCAGCTCGCCGGACTCGACGTGGTCCACGACCTGCCGGCGGTGCGGGAGCGCCGACTCGGCCACCGCCTCGTCGAGCTGCGCCGGTTCGACGGGGAGGCCGGGCTCGACACCGTCGCCGCCGCCCTGGTGCAGACCTACGTCGACGACCACCCCGAGCTCATCCAGCCGCTGTACGCCGCACTCGACGAGATGGCCCGGAACGTCCTGGAGCACAGCACCCGGACGCACGGCTACGTGGCGCTGCAGCGCTACGACAACAGGAGGGACATCTCGTTCGCCGTCGGTGACAGCGGCATCGGTCTGCGTGCGCGGCTCGCCGAAGCGATCCCCGTGCCCGACGACCGGACGGCGGTCGTGCGCGCGGCGCAGGTGCACGTCACCTCCATCGGCCGCCCCGGGCGCGGGCGTGGGATCAGCCGGGTCATCGGCATCACCGGCGAGCACCGCGGGAGCGTGACGCTGATGAGCGGAGCGGCCAGCGGCACCTTCCGGAGGGGTCAGCCGGATCCCGAGTTGACCGATCTCCCGGCGTCCTATCCCGGTACGCTCGCCCACGTGCGCCTGAGCCTGTGAGGAGGTCGATGACCGTGCCTGCAGTCCTCCCACCGATCGAGGTCCCCCAGCTGAGCGGCGGCCGCGAGCGCGCCCGTGCCCTGGTCGACGGCCTCGCGGACCGCATGGCCGGCGCCACCATCGTGGTCGACTTCCGCCGCATGGTCGCCGGGACGCCGTCCTTCGCCGACGAGCTGGTCACCCGCGTGCTGGTCGACGGTGGCGCCGCGCTGCTTCGCGCGGAACACGTCACCCGGGAGTTCGGCGAGTACCTCGTCGAGGCCGCCCGCGACCACGGCGTCGCGGAGCGCCTGAAGACCGTCTGACGGCACTCAGTCCGTGACGCGGACGGCCTCGCCGGTCACCCGCATCGCCGTCGCCCACGCCTCGGCCTCCGCCGCGGCGGTGCCGGAGTCGTCGCCCTGGAACCAGGGCAGTGCGGCCGTCTCCCAGGCCAGCGCGGCCTCCCGCGCAGGGGACGACGACACGCGGTGCACGAGCATCTGGTACCTCGACCGGGCGGCCGAGAGCTGCATGTCCGTGGCGCGGGAGGGCAGGATCTGGCTCCTGTCCCGCACCAGCGCCGCCCGGTAGTCGGCCATGGCGGCCTGCAGCTCGATCAGGGTCTCGCGCTCGAACTCGCGCGACGCGCGCTCGCGCTGGTCCTGTCGTGCCCGCGCCGCCGCGCGGGCCCTGAGGGACTCGGCCGTGGCCTGGGCGGCGACCGTGAGCAGCCCGCCGGCCACCACGCCGATGAAGGCCCAGACGGCTGTGCTCACTGCGCTCCCCCTCGCCCACCCAGAGTGAAGGCTAGGACCGGGTATGACAAGCGACCTCCGGTCGAGGTCCACTCTCAGGGGGAGCCTGGAAGGACACCGCCGCCTCGCCCCGACGCCTTGACGGAGGCCTCCCCCGGCGAGATCGTCGATGCGCTCCGGCCCCGAGGGGAGGCCGGCATGCAGACGCGCTTCACCGAGCTGGTCGGCTGCTCCGTGTCCGTCCAGCAGGCTCCGATGGGGACGATCTCCTCGCCGGACCTCGCCGTGGCGGTCGCCGATGCCGGTGGGGTCGGCACGGTCACCGCGCTGGGCCTTGCTCCGGAGGCCCTGGTCCGGCGCCTGGACGAGATGCGCCGGCGCACGTCCGGCGTGCTGTCGGCCAACGTCGTCAGCGAGGAGGTCGGCGAGCAGCTGGTCGTCGACGTCGCCGAGCGGGTGCGGCTGGTCGACTTCTTCTGGTTCGACCCGTCGCCGCGGATCGTGGAGCTCGTCCACCGGTCCGGGGCGCTCGTGGGGTGGCAGGTCGGCTCGGTCGCGGAGGCGCGCGCCGCGGAGGACGCCGGCTGCGACGTCGTCACGGTCCAAGGAGTCGAGGCCGGTGGCCACGTCCGGGGCTCCACGCCACTGCGCCGCCTGCTCCCAGAGGTGCTCGACGCGGTCGACGTCCCCGTGCTGGCGGCCGGCGGCATCACGGACGGACGGTCCTTCGCCGAGGTGCTGGCGGCCGGTGCGGCCGGTGCCCGCATCGGCACCCGGTTCATCGCGACCGTCGAGTCCGGCGCGCACCCGGCGTACAAGCAGGCCGTCGTCGACGCTGCCGGTGACGCCACGGTCATCACCGACGCCTTCGCCGACTGTCCCCTCTGCGCCACCAGCCCACGGGCCCGGGTGCTGCGGGCTGCGGTGGAGAGGGTCGCCGAGCTGGACGACGACGTGGTCGGGACGGCGACCATGGGCGGTACGCAGGTCCCCGTGCCGCGCGGGTCCGGCGTCCCGCCCGTTGCCGGTGCCGAGGGCCACCTGGACGCGATGGCCATGTACGCCGGGGCCGCCGTCGGCTCGGTGACCGACATCCGTCCGGCCGCCGAGGTCATCGCCGAGCTGGTGGCGGAGCTCGAGCGGCGTCTGCCCGCCGCACGCCGGAGCGGCGTCCGCTGAGCGCCGGGCCGGTGCACCTCCGTGGGCAATCGTGCTCTGCCCACCGTGGTGGGCAGAGCAGGAGTTCCCCGGGACGACCCCGGGGCCGGAGAGCCTGCGGGACGTCAGACCGCCCTCGGGACAGCGCCTCGTCGGCTGATCGGCTGCTCGCGTCGGAGGGCCGCAGTAGCGTCTGTCGGCGAGCCGAAGAGCAAGAAGCGAACCGAGCGCCGCCGTCCGGCTCAGCGCCGGACGTCGCCCGAGACGGAGCTGATGGACGCTCTGGCCGCCGGGGTCGACAGCCCCACCCCCAGTCCGCTGCTCGGCGTCGTCGGCCTGCTGCTCAGTGTGGCCGCGGGCAGCAGCCGGCCCATCGGTCAGACGACGGTCTGGACTCGACTACGGCCGGCCCGGAACAGTGTCGTGGCCGCGTCAGCGGCGGCGGTAGCCGCCGCCGTGGTGATCGGCTGGGCGTTGTAGCGCTGCCTGTTGCGGTCGCGACGCATCCGGTCGTAGTGCTGGGACGCGGCGTTCTCCGGCGGGGAGTCGAAGATGGCAGCCAGGAATCGGCCGAGGGCGTCGTGCTGGCCGGGGCCGTGTCTGGTGCGGCAGCCGTACGCCGCGAGCATGGCCTCGCCGACGTCGTGCGCGGCGTCATAGGCGAGGTTGTACGTGTTCTGCGCATGGGTGACGTTCGGCAGGTCGCTCAGCGCCGTCTCGGCCTGACTCAGGAACGCCGCGCAGCGCTGTTCGTCGACCGGGACCCGCTCGAGCCGGCGCGCCGCCACGAGCGCCTCGACGGCGCGCTGCTGCGCGGTCGTCAGGAGCATCACTGCCACGGCAGGTCTCCGATAATCGGCACGGTCGCGCTGCGTCGGACCTGGGCGAGGAACCCGCTGTGCTCCTGCATCTCCTCGGGGGTCATGATCGTCGCGTTGACCTCACGGCCGACCTGGTCACCGACCCGCTGGCATGCCTCGTAGACCGCCATCGGATCGGGGGTGCCCACCACCATGACGTCGATGTCGTTGGGTGCCTCACCGGGCTCGGCGCGCATCCGGGCGGCGAACGAGCCGTACAGGAACGCGGCCTGGACGCCGTCGATGTCGCGCAGCTCGGCGGCCAGCAGCGGGACCGGCCCCGCAGAGACCAGCAGCAGGTCTCGGACCGGCTGGGTCAGCGGGGACTCCGGGTTGGGCCGGACGAGCCGGGCCTGACCGACCCGCCGCTCGATGAGCAGCCCCGCCTCGAGCAGTCGGCGCACTTCCCGATGCACCGTGCCGTAGGCCAACCCAGCCCTGGTGGCGAGTTCGTTCAGGTTGAGCTCGTCCGCCCCGGACAAGAACAGCTCGGCCAGCAGGCGGGCCTGTCCGTCCGAGCGGAACAGGGGTGCCACGAGCGGCGGCGCAGTTCTCACAATGATGGAGGCTACTATCAAAGATAGAGATATCAAGTGGAGGTCGGTCCTCGGCCGGAAGCGAGCTCCATGTCCTCCGACACCACTACCCGGTCGGAGTTCAGGCGAACAGTCCGCGGATGTCCTCGGCCGTCAGGGCACCGGACAGGGCGCCGCCGTCGTCGTCCAGCACGCGGGCGAACAGGTCCCGCTTGCGCTCCTGCAGGGCCAGGACCTTCTGTTCGATGGTGCCCGCGGCCACCAGCCGGTACACCATCACCGTCTTGTCCTGGCCGATCCGGTGCGCCCGGTCGACCGCCTGCGCCTCCACCGCCGGGTTCCACCACGGGTCCAGCACGAACACGTAGTCGGCCTCGGTCAGGTTGAGCCCAAACCCGCCGGCCTTGAGGCTGATCAGGAAGACCGGGGCGCGCCCGCTGCGGAACTTGTCGATCCGCCGCTGCCGGTCCCGCGTGCGCCCGTCAAGGTAGGCGTACGGCAGCCCTGCGGCGTCCAGCCGCTGGCGGACCGTGCCGAGGAAGCCGGTGAACGAGCTGAACACCAGCGCGCGGTGCCCTTCGGCGACCACCTCCTGCAAGTGCTCCAGAAAGGCGTCCGCCTTGCTCGACCGGATCCCGGCGTAGGCCTCGTCCACCAGCGACGCGTCCAGGGCCAGCTGCCGCAGCAGGGTCAGCGACCGGAAGATGGTGAACCGGTTGCGCTGGAGGTCGTCGACGAGGCCGAGCACCTTGCGCCGCTCCCGCTGCAGGTGGGTGTCGTAGACCTTGCGGTGTCTCGGGTTGAGCGCCACCTCGAGCACCTGTTCCTGCTTGGGCGGCAGCTCGGCGGCGACCTGCTCCTTGGTGCGGCGGCGCATGAGCGGCCGGATCCGGCGGCGCAGCGCGGCCAGCACGTCGGCGTCCCCGCCCTTCTCGATCGGCGTCCGGTAGTGCTCGGTGAACTTCTGCGGGCTCGGGAAGAGCCCGGGCGCCACGATCGACAGCATCGACCACAGGTCCATCAGGTCGTTCTCCACCGGGGTGCCGGTGATGGCGAGCTTGAACCGGGCCGGCAGCCGCCGCGCGGCGGCGTAGGTCTTGGCTGCGTGGTTCTTCACGAACTGCGCCTCGTCGAGCACCAGCCCGCTCCACGGCAGCTCGCAGTAGTCGTCCTCGCCGAGACGCAGCAGCGTGTACGAGGTGATCACCAGGTCGGCACCGCCGACCGCCTCGGCCAGCGGCATGCCGAGCTTGCGGCCGGTGGCCTCGATGGTCCGGACGACGAGGCCGGGCGCGAACCGCGCCGCCTCGCGCGCCCAGTTCGACACCACGCTGGTCGGGGCCACCACGAGCACCGGCGCGGTCAGCTCGCCGGCCTCCTTCGCCCGGCACACCAGCGCCAGCGCCTGCAGCGTCTTGCCCAGACCCATGTCGTCGGCGAGCACGCCGCCGAGCCCGGCGTCCCACAGCACCGAGAGCCACTGGTAGCCCTGCAGCTGGTAGGGGCGCAGCTGCGCGGCCAGCCCTTCGGGCGCCACCGGCGGGACGGCGTCGTCGACGTCGAGCAGGGCCCGGACGTCCCGCGCCCACCGCTCGCTCTGCTCGGCCACCACCCCGAGCTCCACGAGCTCGTCCCACAGCCCGGCCTGGTAGCGGCTGATCCGCAGGCCCGGCCGCTCGGCGTCCTGCAGCGCCCGCGCCTCGTCGATCAGCCGGCGCAGGCGGTCGAACTCCGGACGGCGGATGTCGAACCACGTCCCGCTGGGCAGCACCAGGTGCGAGTCGCCGGCGGCCAGCGCGGTGAACAGCAGCGCGAACGGGATGTCCTCGCCGTCCACCGTGACCGTGACGCCGAGGTCGAACCAGTCGGCGTCCGGCCCGTCCGTGGCGGAGACCCGCACGACCGGGGCCGCGTCGGTGTGCCGGTAGTCCGCGGGCTCCCCGGTCACCTCCACCAGCACGCCGGCGTCCGCCAGCCGGGGCAGCACCTCGGTCGTGAGGACGACGGTGTCCATACCGGACAGCACCGCGGTCGGCGCCAGCCGCCGCTCCGGGCCGTTCTGCCAGAGCCGGGCCAACCGGTCCGTCGGCAGCGGCAGGGACCGCACCAGCCGCTCCTCGGCGGCGACGTCGCGGCCGGCGTCCGGGGCGGCGCCGTCCTCTCCTGCCAGCGGCAGCCGGCGGACGTCCTCGCCAGTGCGGTACTGCACCGACCAGGTGAGCCGCGCCCGGTGGTCCCCGGCGTGGTCGACCTGCAGGCACAGCCGCGGAGGGAGCACCTCCGGCAGCTCCACCGACCCGTCGGAGGAGCGGACCGGCAGTGCGCGGTGCAGTGCCGGGTAGAACCCGGTCAGGAAGCGCGCGCGGTCGCCCGCGGGCACGCGCAGGGACCCGGCGGTGAGCAGCTTCTCCACACGCCGGGGGACCGGCTGCACGGGCACGAGCAGCAGCCCCCGCTCCGGCACGAGGTCCGGGGGCAGCGCCGGGTCGCCGGGGAGCAGCACGGCGCCGTGCGGCGGGCTGCCGAGCAGGCCCACCGCCGCGGCGGGGACGCAGACGCCGGAGCCCAGGTCGACCACCGGCTCGATGCGCAGATCGGGGTCGGCATCGGGACCGGCATCGGGATCGCCGTCCCGGCGCAGGTCCACGGCGAGCGACACCGGCTCCGGGGCCACCCGTACGGGGCCGCCGCGGGTGGTCACAAGGGTCACCCCCTCGTCCACCACCTGCTGCAGGGCCGGCCACAGCGCGGGGCCGAACTCCTCGAGCCGCACCGGCGCGTCCCCGTAGCCGTAGCCGTAGTACCCGGGGCCGTCGTCGGCCGCCTGGTGGGTGCGGTGCAGTGCGCGCAGCGCGGCGGCGTGCGCCGGATCGCGCTGCGCGTGGTAGTCGTACTGCAGGTCGCGCCAGGACACCCCGGAGCGGATCCAGCGGCCCTTCGCGCCCGGCACGACCGGGCGCAGCCGCACCGACACCCCGGACGCGGCGGCGCGGCGGTTCGCCGCGTTCTCGACGTCGAACTGCAGTCCGATGGGGGTGCCCGTGCCGGAGCCGGACGGCGCCGCGGGGACCAGGTCGGCGAGCGCCGTCTCCCAGTCCGGAGCGCGGGCAGCTCCCGTCGGCGGCGCGTCGTCCAGGAACTCCCGGCCGGTGATCAGGACGGCGGCGACGTGCTTGCAGTCCGCGCCGACCGGGCAGCTGCACTCCCCCCACCAGCGGGCGCTCTCGGCGTCGTAGGCGACGATGGTCTCGTACCGGCGTCCCCCGCTACCGATCACCGTGGCGTCGAACTGGCCGAGCGTGCGGGAGCAGGCGATGTCCGAGACGCGGCCCTCGCCCGCGTAGGCCGCGCCGCGGCGGAAGGCGTCATGGCCGACCGAACGGCGGATGACGGAGTCGGTGAGCGTCGGCTGCAGCTCGTCCAGCACCCGTCCGAGGCTAACCGCGGCCAGTGTCACGGGAACCGTTCGTCCACAGCCGGCCGGGCGGCGTTCGTGCCGGCAGAGCCGATCGCGTCGGAGGGCCGCAGTAGCGTCTGCCGGCGATGCCGAAGAGCAAGAAGCGAGCCAACCGCCGCCGTCCGGGTCAGCGCCGGACGTCGCCCGAGACGGAGCTGATGGACGCCCTGGCCGCCGGGGTCGACAGCCCCACTCCCGGTCCGCTGCTCGGCGTCGTGGGTCTGCTGCTCGGTGTGGCCGCGGGCGGCGACGACCCGGCCGCCTCCCTCGACGACCTCGTCCGCAGCTTCTCCGCGGTGGACCGGGCCGAGACGTCGGCCGCCCTGCTCGCGATCGCCACGCTGACCGTCGAGGCCGACCTGCGGCGACGGGTGCGCCGCGAGATCGCCGAACGCGGGCACGTGCTCCCCCGCTGGCTCGCCGAGCTCGACCGCACCGAGCCGGTCGACCGGGCGGTCGAGATCAGCACGGTGTTCCGGGACGACGACGAGGTGCTCGTCGGGGTCACCGTGCCCGGCGGCCATCCCCTCACCGCCGTCGTGCGCATCGACAACGAGCTCGGCGCCGTCGCGACCGACGGGTACGTCGTGGAGTCCCCGCTCGCCTCGGTGGTCCCCCTGCTGGTCGAGGAGGACAACCCGGACGTCCGCGTGCGCGACGTCTCCCCCGCCGACGCCCGCGCCCGCATCACCGCGGCCCTCCAGGAGCTGGACCTCGGTCCCGGGCGGCTCGGCTCCGAGAACTGGGCCGAGTCGCGCCCGCTCGTCGAGTGGATGCTGTCGTTGCTGCCCGAGGGCGGTCGGGACGACGTGCTGCAGGAGCTGTCGGAGGACGAGCTCGACGAGATCGCCGGCCGCTTCCTCGCCACCGGCGCACCGTGGTCGGGCGACGACCTGCGTCCGCTGCTCGACGAGGTGCTGGTGGCCGGCTGCGCCAACGGCATCGGTGATCCGCTCGTGTGGAGCCCGCACAACGTGCACCGGCTGCTCGATCCGCGGCTCCTGCTCCTCTCCCCCGAGACGCTGTATCCCGACCGCGCACCGGACCTGCTCCGCGACCTGATCCGCTTCGGGCACGCCGAGCGTGGCCTCCGGCAGGAACTCACGGACGACGCGCTGGCTGCCGTTGACGCATCCGCGGGCGCCTTCCTCGCGGCCGTGCGCGAACCGGACGAGGACTGACCGCGAGCCCTCGCTGAGCTGCGAGAACTGTCAGTGCTGCTCGCTACGGTGCGGGCATGGAGGACGAAGGGGTGCCGCGGCCGCCGGAGGCCGGCGAACCGCTCCCCGTCCTGCCCTCGGAGGTGGTCTCGCCGCAGATCGGTGAGTTCGAGCTGGTCTGTGACATCTGGTCGGCCGATGCGCACATGGCCCGCGAGCACGCCCGTCAGGCGGCGACCATCGCCGAGCTGGCGCGCAGGCGCTCGGCCGAGCGGGACACCGCCTTCGGCGCCCGGGGCGGGCCCGGACCGGACTCCCGGGCGATGCGCCCGGCCGCACTCGCCGGCGTCTCCGACGACTTCGTCTCCGAGCTCGCGCTCATCCGCCACTGTTCGGAAGCCGAGGCCGGCCGGCTGGCGGCCGAGTCGCTGCTGCTCACCACCAAGCTGGCCGCGACCTGGTCGGAGCTCTACGCCGGGCGGCTGACGGTGCGCAAGGCGCGGATCCTGCTCGATCTGCTCGGCGACGCCGACGACGGCGTCGCCGCCGGGGTGCAGGCCCGGGTGCTCCCGGGTGCCGAGAACTGCCCGCCGGGCCGGCTCGGCGACCGGGCCCGCTACCATCTGTACCGGCTGGACGCCGACGCCAAGGAGCGCCGCCGGAAGGAGGCCGAGTGCAAGGCCGACGTGCACGTCGAGCGCACCGCTGACGACCTGGGCCGGCTGGTCGTGGAGGGGCCGCTGCCGGCCGTGCACGCGGCTCGTGACGCGGTCGACCAGTACGCGCGGTCGATGCGCGCCGACGGCGACGACCGCCCGATCGGCGTGCTGCGCTCCACCGCCGCCCTGGACCTGATCCTGCGGCCCTGGAACACCAGCCGCCCGCCCGTGACCGCCCATCTCCACATCCATGCCGCACTGCCCTCGCTGCGGGCCGACGCGTCGGCCGGCGCGGCCCCGGCGGAGATGGACGGGCAGTGGATCTCCGCCGCCCAGTGCCGCGAGCTGCTCCACTCGCTGGACATGCTGAACCTCGGGTCGGCTCCTGCGGGCGGGTCGGTCCACGTCGCGATCGACGATCCCGCCACTGGCGAGACCATCGCCGTGGCCACCCGAGCCGAGCTCCGCCGCGCCGCCGGCCGGGGACGCCGCATCCGCCGCCGCGGCCGAGAGAAGAGCAGCCGCGCCGCCGTGGGCACCGAGCGCGACGCCGGCGCAGCAGGCGGGACGCCCCCGGCCGGCGGGACAGGTGACGGACCCGGCCTGCGCCCTCCGCCGCCAACCGGCAGGTACCGGCCCACCGCCGCCCAGCGCCGCCTCGTCACGGCCCGCGACAGGCACTGCCGCATGCCCGGTTGCCGCCGCCGTCCCGGCCGCTACGACATCGACCACGGGCAGGCGTTCGCCGCCGGCGGTCCCACCGCCTGCTGGAACCTCTGTTGCCTCTGCCGACGGCACCACCGAATCAAGACCTTCGCCCGCGGATGGTCCTTCACCCTGCTCCCCGACGGCCGGCTCGTCGTCAGCACCCCGTCGGGGGTCTCCCGGACAACCCGCCCGTCCGGCTGGTGCCACGATCCCGAACCCGACCCGCCCTGGCTCGACGACCTCTCCCCACCTGATCCGCTCCGCATGTGACCGGCTCATCCACCGCCCGCGACGACCCCGCTCCTGCCGACATGTCGACCTGTCGAGACGCCGCCATGTCCACCGCCGGCGAGGTCCGGGGCGATGGCCCGCTCACGCCGCTGCGCACCGTGCCCGACAGGGACCGGCCGAAGGCCCGCACGGCCGAGGTCCGGAACGCAGAACACCCCGGCGACCGTGGTCGCCGGGGTGTTCGTGCTGGTCCGTCAGACGCCGGCGGGCACGCGGTCGGCCGGGCGACGGCGGGCGCCGAGGACGGTGCGGGCCAGGCGCATCGGGCCGGTCTCCCAGGGCCGCAGCGTCTCCACCGCCGACGGCAGCGGCGCCTCGGCCGCCGCAGCAGCACGCTCCGCCGCGCGGGCAGCCGCCGCCCGCTCGGCTGCAGCGGCCGCCTCGGCGGCCTCCCGCCGGGCGACGATCGCGGCCTTCTGCCGGTCGATCCGCTCCTGCTCGGCCATCACCAGCATCTCCTCGCGGGCTGCGGCCACGGTCAGCCGCGACTCCTTCTGCAGCTCCTCGATCTCCACGTCGCCGGAGTCCCGCAGCGCCGCGAGCTTGTCGTAGGCCGAGGGCGGGCCGAAGTTCAGCAGCAGCTTCATCAGCACGGGCAGGATCTCGATGCTCATGAACAGCAGCGACAGCATCACCTGCGCCGCGGCCAGCGTGGCGTTGCGGTCGCCCAGCCGGTCGAGGGCCTCCAGCCGCGCCAGGATCCCGTCGGCGTCCTCGACCGTCGCGTCGAACGCCGTCTGCAGCCGAACCTGCTCCGCGGTCAGCCGCTCCAGCTCGGCCCGGTCGGTCTCCAGCGACGCCGACGCCAGCTGCGCAGCCCGCCCCTCCGCCGCCGAGGCGGCCTCCGTCGCGGCGTCGAGCGCCGACCGCGCCGACGCCACCACAGCCGCCTGCGCGTCGGCCGCCGCCCGCGCCTCGACGTACGCCTGACCCGTGCCGGCCTCCCCGGTGCCGCAGGTGCCGTCCAACTCGCACTGCGCCTTCGCCTCGAGCTCGCGCTGGGTCGCCAGCGCCGCGTCGTAGGCCTGCTGCGCCGCCGTCGCGTCGCCGTGCACGACCGCCAACTGCGGGTCCGCGACACCACCGGAGGCCACGATCGACTCGCTCAGCGCCACCTCCTCGCGCAGCTCCGCCAGCCCGGCGAAGCGGGCGTCGGTCTCCAGCGACTCCCGGTAGGCGTCGGCCGCCTCGGCCTGCATCGCCTTGACCTCGGTGTCGATCTCGGAGGAGAACACCTGCAGCGTCAGCGGGGTCGCGATCACCGCGCCCAGGATGAGCGCCAGCCCCACCCGGGGGACGGCGAGCACCAGGTTCCGCTTCAGCGAGGCGTCGTGCGCCATCCCGACCAGCAGCATCCGGTCGAGGTTGACCACGACCGCGCCCCAGCCCAGGCCGACCAGCAGCGCCAGCGGCCACCACACACCGAGCGCCATCGCGACGGCGAACGCCATCGAGACGACGGCCAGCCCGCCGGTGCTCAGCAGGACACCGCCCAGCGCCACGAACCGCGGCCGCGCACCGGGCGCAGCCTCCAGCACGTCGGGGCGGGCGCCTCCGAGCACCGCCAGGCCGTCCCCGAGTCGTCGCTGCCATGCCGTCATATCGAGCCACTCCCGCGACGACGGGGGTAGAGATCAGTCCGTCGTCTCCCCCGGCTCATCGGCACTCAACCGGCGCGTCCGGACGAGCCAGTCACATCCGCCCCAGCCGCGACAGGCGCCGCCCGCCCGAGTTGCTGCGCCGTCCCGCCCGGTGGACGCTCGTCGTCTGCCCACCCCGGAGCCGTCATGCCCCGCGTCCGCTGCACCGTCGCGGCCCTCGCCGTCGTCCTGGCGACCGCCGCCTGCACGACCGACGGCGATGCGGGCCCCGCCCCACGCACCGGACCCGACGGCGGCCCCGCCCTGCTGGGCACCGTCGACCTCGACGCGGCAGTCGGCGGCGACGCCCGGTTGCTCGACCTCGCCGCTCACCCCGGTGACGACCCGGTGGCGCTGCTCAGCGACGGGGACACGCGCGGCTGGCTGGTCGCGGTCGGCCCCGGGGACGACGGCCCGACGGCGACGACGCTGCTCGAGCTGCCCGCCGTCGGCGACGACGCCGAGCTCACCGTCCTCGACGACGGCTCGTTCCTCGTCGCCAACACCAGCCCGACCGCCGGGTACCAGCTGCTCACCGTCCCGCCCGACGGGCAGGCTACCGTCACCGCCCTCGGCCTGCGCCCGGAGCGTGCGGCCACGGCCCTCTCCGCCGACGGGCGCACGCTCTTCGCCGCGCTCGCCCTCCCCGCCCCGGCCTCGGCCCAGCTGCTCACCGTCGACCTGTCCGCCGGCGTCATCACGATGACCGCACCGGTCGTCCCCGAGGGGACGGTCACCGCGCTCTCCGCGCACCCGGACGGCGGCGTCGTCGCGCTGGTCGAGACCGGCGACGGGCGGGCCTTGCTCACCGCGTACGACGCCGACCTGCGGACGGTCGGCGAGCCGGTCGACCTCGCGCCCGACGCCCCGGTCGGCGCGCCGGCCGACGTGGACGTCACCGCCGACGGCACCGTGGTCGCCACCCTGCACGTCGGTGACGGCCGCAGGCTCGGCCGGCTGGTCACCGTGGTGGACGGCGCGGTCGCGACCTCGGCCGAGCTGGACGGTGTCGGCGACTCCGCGCTCGACGTCGTCGTCTCCCCCGACGGCCGCTCGGCGTGGCTGCCGCAGGCCGACCTCTCCTACCCCGCCGAGCTGGTCACGATCGACCTGGCCAGCGGGGAGCGGGTCGCCACGGTGTCGCTGTGCGCCGGCGCGGCCGTGCTGGGCGACGTCGCCCCGCTCGACGGGGACGCCGGCCTGGTCGCCACCGGCTCGTGCGTGGACGGCGACGGCCCGCAGGCCACCGCCTTCCTCGTCGGCTGAGGCCCACCGCCACGTCTCCCCGCGGTGACCATGCGGTTGTTGCCGGCCTGCACGGCATGTCCGCGGGTGTCGGCGACAACGACCCCGTGATCAACACGGAGGGGGGCGCGGCTCAGCCCTTCATCGACCGGACGACCAGCGCGGCCGCGCCGTAGGCCACCGAGCTGGCGACCGCCCGCAGCGTGGTCGCCCGGCCGGCCTGCGCAGCCGCCGCGAGCGCGGTCAGCGCATCGATCGCGTTCATGCCGGCCACCACGGCCAGCCCGCGGTCGACCTCCTCGTCGGTGCGCGCGGTCAGCGCCAGGACGGAGATCGCCAGCGCCCGGCTGCCGAACAGCCGCTGCAGCTGCAGACCCGCCGCGGTGACCGGCACGCCGTACGTCCCGGCGACCGCCCTCGGCGCGACGATGCTGGCCAACCCGAAAGCCGCCCCCGTGGCGCCCAGCGCCCTCGCCAGCTGCTGCTTCGACATCCCCGCGACCGTCGTCGCCATGGCGCACCCCCAATGGACCAGCACGGACGGCTCGGCTCACCGCCTGCCGGGAGTCAACCAGCAACGCCGCCCCTTCGCAGGACGCCGGTGGCTACCGTCACGCCATGGTTGCCGACCCCGGTGTGGGTCCACACCCGCCGCCCGACGTCGAGCTCGCCCACCGCCCCACCACCTGGGGCGTGATGCGCAGCCGCACGGTCGGCACGCCGCACGACGGCGTCCCGGAGGTGGTCGTCGTCCCCGGCCTGGCCGTGGCCGACTACCTGCAGCCGGCGCTGTACGAGCTCGCCGCCTGGACCCGCGCCCACCTGGTCGAGCTGCCCGGCTTCTCCGGCAGCGGGGAGCCGCCGCACCCGCTGGACGTCGCGCAGTTCACCGACGCCGTCGTGCAGTGGCTCGACGCCAGCGGGCTCGACCGGGTGGTGCTCGCCGGGCACTCCAGCGGCACGCAGGTGGCCGCGCGGGTCGCGGTGCGCCGTCCGGACACCGTGCGGGCGCTGGTCCTGGCCAGCCCGACCATCGACCCGCGCTACCGCAGCCTGCGCCGGGTGCTGCTGGCCTGGCGCCGCAACCACGCGCTGGAGCCGCCGAGCCTCGACGCGGAGCACACCTCCGAGCGACAGCGGGCCGGGTTGCGCCGGGTCCGGCACGCGCTCTCGGCGCACCTCGCCGACGCGCTGGAGGACGTCGTCCCGCAGGTGCAGGTACCGATACTCGTGCTGCGCGGGGACCAGGACCGCCTCTGCACGGAGGAGTGGGCGCGGGAGCTCGCCGAGCTGGCACCCGACGGGCGGTTCCGTGCCGTGCCCGGCGCGCACAGCTTCGTCTGGACGGCGCCGGCCGCCTGGTCCGGACCGATCGAGGACCTCGCGCGCCGACCGGCGTGACCCGGCTGCGGGCGGCGCTACCGTCCGACGGTGGACCAGCCCGAGGACGGCCGACCGACCCGCGGCCGCCTCGCGCGCGTGGCCCGGCTCGCCGCGCTGCCGGCCGCCCACGCGGGCCGCACCGCCGTCGGCATCGGGAAGCGGATCGGCGGCCGCCCCGCCGAACTGGTCGCCGCACAGGTGCAGCAGCGCACCGCCGAGCAGCTGTTCGCCACGCTCGGGCAGCTCAAGGGCGGCGCGATGAAGCTGGGCCAGGCCATGTCCGCGATGGAGGCCGCGCTGCCCGAGCAGCTGGTCGGCCCCTACCGGGAGGCGCTCATCCGGCTGCAGGAGGCCGCCCCCGCCATGCCGGTGTCGATGGTCCACCAGCAGCTCGACACGGCCCTCGGAAGGAGCTGGCGGCAGCTGTTCCGCGACTTCGACGACCGGCCGGTCGCCGCGGCCAGCGTGGGGCAGGAGCACCGTGCCGCCTGGTCCGACGGCACCCCGGTGGCGGTGAAGGTCCAGTACCCGGGCGCCGGTGAGGCCCTCGTCGCCGACCTGGGGGTGCTGGAGAAGCTGGCGCCGGTCATCTCCGCGGCCGCGCCCGGCCTCGACGCGCGGCAGCTGCTCGCCGAACTGCGTGCGCGGCTCGTCGAGGAGGTCGACTACGTCCAGGAGGCCGACGCCCAGACCGCGTTCGCCGACGCCTACCGCGTTCGCCGACGCCTACCGCGACGACCCCGCCATCGTCGTCCCCGACGTGCTGGCCGCCGAGGACCGCGTGCTGGTCACCCGATGGGTCGACGGGACGCCGCTCTCCCGCGTCATCGCCGACGGCACCCGGGACGACCGGGACCACGCCGGCGCCCTGCTGCTGCGCCTGCTGGCCTCCGCTCCGGTGCGCGCCCGCCGGCTGCACGGCGACCCGCACCCCGGCAACTTCCGGCTGCTGCCCGACGGCCGGCTCGCCGTCCTCGACTTCGGCGCCACCGAGGACATGCCGCACGGCTGGCCGGCCCGGCTCGGCCCGCTGCTCGCCGCCGGGCGGGACGGCGACGCAACGGCCCTGCACCGCATCGCCGCCTCCGCGGACCTGCTGCGGCCGGACCACGTGACCGCACCTGCCCTGCTGGCGCTGCTCGACCCCTACCTCGAGCCGCTGCGCAGCCCGACGTACCGGTTCACGCGGGCCTGGCTGCAGGACCAGACCCGACGGGCCTCCGACCCCTTCAGCGCCGCCTCCCGCACCCAGCGCCGGCTGACCATCCCGCCGCGCCACCTGCTGCTGCAACGCGTGGCCAGCGGGCTGGTCGGTGTCCTCTGCTCGCTCGACGCCACCGTCGCCGTCGACACCGAGGTCCGGCACTGGCTGCCCGGCTACGCATCGGCGGGGTGAGGTGCAGCCGTGGCGTCTCCCTGCGAAGGCAGACCGCCCGGCGCCCGGGGAGTCACCGGCGCGTCGGCGCGTGTCGCAACGGCAACTCTCGACGAACGGAACGTTGATGTCTCGGTGTTGTCGGTACGTGCCCGACCCGTTCCGGATGGGTGATGGTGGTCCCCCCACCGCCGTCCTCCCCGGGAGAGCCCATGCGCCGCACCACCGCCGCCGCCGGTGTCCTCGTCACCGCCGTCCTCAGCCTCGGCGTCACCGGCACCGCGAGCGCCGCCACCGACCGTGACTGTCCCGACTTCGCCAGCCAGGCCGCCGCGCAGGCCGCCTTCGACGCCGTCCCGGGCGACCCCGAGCGCCTGGACGCCGACGACGACGGCATCGCCTGCGAGGACCAGCAGTACGCGCCGGCCTCGTCGACCAGCGGGCAGACCGGCACCGGCAGCTCGCAGGTCTCCACCCGGCCGGCCGGCGCCGTCGCCGCCGGTGACGGCAGCGCGAGCGAGGACGGCAGTACCCTGCCCTACGTCCTCGGCGGTGCGGCCCTGGCCGCCGCCGGTGGCGCGGCCGTCGCGGCCCGGCGCAGCTTCCGCGCCTCCGCCTGACCCGGCGGGCCGTGCCGCAGCGTCCGCCTCCTGCCCGCCCCGGTCCGTCCGCGACCGGGGCGGGCGGAGCCGCGCCCGGCACCGGCACGCTCGCCGTCCGGCTGCGCGACGACCCCGACGGCGACGTCCGGATCGTCGGCGCCTACCCGCCGCCGCTGGTCCCGGCGGACGTCGGTGCGCTGCTCGCCCGGCCACCCCGGGTCACCCGCTACGGCCGGCACCGGCGGCGCGGACCGCGCGCCGCCCGTGCCTGGTCCGCCGCCTCCGTCGTCCTCGCCGTGACCGGCGCCGGCCTCCTCGTGCTCGGCCCCACCCCCGCCGAGGCGCCCGTGCACCGCGTCGTCGCCGCGCCCGCCGAGCTGCCGCCGGAGCAGCCCGCCCGGGCGGCCTCCGCGGCCGTCGCGCCGGTCGCCGTCGTCCGCCAGTTGCCCGCGAGCCCGCCCACCGCGGTCCGCATCCCGGCCCTGGGGGTCAGCTCCGACGTCATGGAGCTGGGGCTGCGGCGGGACGGCGCCATGGAGGTCCCGCCGGGCGCGTACCCGGTGGGCTGGTACGACCGCAGCCCCACCCCCGGCCAGCTCGGGCCCGCCGTCCTGGCCGGGCACGTCGACTGGGCCGGCGAGCCCGGTGCCTTCGCCGGGCTGGACGAGCTGCTGCCCGGCGACACCGTCGAGGTCGACCGCGCCGACGGCAGCACCGCCGTCTTCCGCGTCGACCGGGTCGAGGAGCACGCCAAGGACGCCTTCCCCAGCGACGCCGTCTACGGCGACCTCGACCACGCCGGCCTGCGGCTGATCACCTGCGGCGGCACCTTCGACGAGGACACCGGCGACTACGCGGACAACGTCATCGTCTTCGCGCACCTCACAGGCTGAGGTCCGCGGTCCTCACCCTCCGCCGACTTACCATGACGGTCCGCGTCCCCCAGGGAGAACACCGCCCCATGCCGCACGCCCCGTCGGATCGCTGGCCCACCCGTCGCCGTCGTGGCCGCGGCACCACGACCGCCGACCGGCCCGCGGACGACTGGTCCGGGTACGGCAACGACTCGGCTCCGGTCCCTCCGCCGCGCTCGCCGTGGGACGACGTCGCCGACCGCTACGGCCCCCCGCCGAAGGAGCACCCCGGACGCCGGTCACGCCGCTCCGACCGCCGCGACCCCGACGAGCGGCGTCCCCGTGGTGGGCGGTGGGACCGCGACGACCGACCCGACCGGCCCCGGTCCCGCTCGCGCCGGCAGCTCGCCGGGCGGGTGGCGAAGGTGGTCGCGGTCGGCTTCGTCCTGCAGTTGCTGGTGATGGTGTCGCTGCGCTGGGTCGACCCGCCGACGACGGCGTTCATGGCGGCCAACCCGAACGGCGCGATCCAGCAGTCGGTGCCGGTCGAGCACGTGTCGCGCAACTTCCTGGCCGCGGTCATCGCGCACGAGGACGCCAAGCTGCCCTACCGCGCCGGCGCCTTCACCTGGGCGGAGATGCTGGGCCGCGCGCAGGCGCACCTCTCCGGCGAGGAGGACCCGTCAGGCTCGACCATCCCCCAGCAGGTCGCCAAGAACCTCTTCCTCAACCAGGAGATGAGCGCCTGGCGCAAGGCGGTCGAGGCCGGGCTGTCCGCGGAGCTGGCCCTGGCGGTCGACGACCGGCGGATGCTCGAGCTCTACGTCAACTACGCCCAGTTCGGGCCGTCGCTGTACGGCGTCTGCGCGGCGAGCTGGTACTACTTCGACCGCCCGCCGCAGGACCTCCCGGTCGGGCAGGCCGTGCAGATCGTCGGGCTGCTGCCCTCCCCCGGGCACGTGCAGCGGGCGCCCGGCGGCGGCCTGGACTTCGACGTCGCCGACGGTCAGGGCTGGCTCTCCCGCTCGCACGTCATCAACGCGCAGAACCGGGTGCCGCGGCACATCGAGCGCCTCGGGTTCCAGCCGGTCGAGGACGCCGGGATCACCGGCCTGGCCAGCGACCAGCCGGCCTCGGACGACGACTGCTCGACCCGACCGCAGGCGGTCGCCGACCTGATCGCCGCGGAGGGCACGGCCTGACGCAGCCTCAGCCCCTGCCCACAGTGCGGGGCACCGGCTGACCTCGACGCCTGCTCCCACCCGGAAGCAGGGGTCGAGGTCCGCGGAGGAGACGTCGGCCGGCCGGCCTCGGACGACGACTGCTCCACCCGGCCACGGGCGGTCGCCGACCTGATCGCCGCGGAGGGCACGGCCTGACGCAGCCTCCGCCCCTGCCCACAGTGCGGGGCACCGGCTGACCTCGAAGCACGACACCTCCCCGCGCGACCTCGCCCCCTGCTCCCACCTGGCAGCAGGGGGTCGAGGTCCGCGGAGGGGACGTCGGGCGGCCGGGGGTCAGCCCGCGTCGTCGTCCGAGTCGCCGGGGGTGTCGCTGCCGGTCGGGTCGTCGGTGTCGTCGTCATCGTCGATGCCGCCCGTGCCGGGGTCGACGCCGTCGGGGTCCTCCTCGCCGCCGTCCACCGGATCCGGGTCGCTCGAGCTGTCGGCCTCCTCGCTCGGCACCGCGTCGCCGGCCGGGTCACCCGCCGCGCTGCCCGAGCAGCCGGTCACCCCCAGGCTCACCGCCAGCACGGTCCCGGTCAGCCACCGTCGTGTCCTGCGCATGCCGCTCCTCCCTCGTCGGACTCCCGTCGGGGCTGCCCACGAGGCCGGCCGCCATGCCGGGACGACGACACCGACACGAGGTCGTCATCTACCGTCTGCCGACGCGATCCGAGACCGCGGGGGCACGCATGGACGTCATGGCACTGGCGCGCGCCGAGCGCGAGGACCTGCTCGACCTCCTCGTCACGCTCAGCCCGGAGCAGTGGCGGGCGCCGTCGCTGTGTGCGGGATGGAGCGTGCAGGACGTCGTCGCGCACGTGCTCAGCTACGAGGAACTGGGCCCGCGGCAGCTGGCCGCCCGCTTCACCCGCGGCCTGCTCGCGTTCGACCGCGTCAACGCCGTCGGGCTGCAGGAGTACGCCGTCCGCACGCCCGCCGAGCTGGTCGACCTGCTCCGCCGGCACCTCACGCCCACGGGGCTGACCGCCGGTCTGGGCGGCGCGATCGCCCTCACCGACGGGTTGGTCCACCACCAGGACATCCGGCGTCCGCTCGGCCTGCCCCGCGAGGTCCCGGCCGATCGGGTCGTGCCCGCGCTGCGCACGGCGCTGTTCGCCCCGACGCTGCGGGGCGTGGTGCGCGTCCGCGACGTGCGGCTGGTCGCCACCGACGTCGACTGGTCCTTCGGCCGCGGACCCGAGGTCCGGGGCACCGCCGAGGCGCTGCTCATGGCCGTCGCCGGTCGGCGCACCGTCACCGACGAGCTGACCGGCCCCGGCCGGGACCGGCTCGCCCGACGGCTCGCGGCCTGACCGGCCTCAGAGCGGGCGGACGGCGGCGGTGACCGAGCGGGTGCCGCCCATCCACGTCGGCAGCAGCGCCATCTTGACGCCCGGCCCGCCGGTGACCACGACCCGGACGTCGTCCGCCGAGGCCGCCACTCGCAGGTCGCCGGCCGCGTAGACCGGCGACACCCCGGCCACCCGCGCCGCGCCGGCCGCGAGCAGTGCGTTGCCCTCGTCGAACAGGAACGCGGCCGCCCGGCAGGCGTCCCAGCCGCGCGAGGACAGGAACCCGGCGAGCTCCGGTGGCAGCAGCAGGAAGTGCTCGCCGCCGCGGGAGCAGCCCGGGTCGCCGGCGGCGAGCGCCACCCCGGCCAGGGCCGCGGCGGCCGGCGCGAGCACCTCGGCCGGCGTCCGGTAGCCCGACGCCGGCAGCACCTCGAGCACCCCGCCGGCCCCGACGACGGTCACCGCGTCGCCGTCGGCCAGGGGCGGGAAGGGCTCCGGCAGCGACGCGGTGCAGCACGTGTACTTGCCCGGCCAGCCGATCGTCGCCATGTCGGTCAACCCGGCCCGGGCACCGCCGATGCCGGCCAGCGCCAGCGACACCGCCCGCCCGACGCAGGCGTTGGCCCGCGCGCCCGGACCGAGCCCGCCGGCGGCGGACAGTCCCAGCCCGGCGCACCCGTGCACCAGCACCGCCACCGCCGGCGACCCGGTCGTCGTCGCGATGCCCAGCAGGTTGAACCGCGGCTCGAGCGCCGCGCGCACCGCGGCCACCACCACCGGCAGCTCGGCCGGCCGGCACCCGCCCAGCACCGCGTACCAGGCGACCGCGCGCACGGTGAGCGCGCCGAACAGCGGCGGCACCTGCCCGAGGACGGCGTCCGGGTCGGCCGCGTCGTCCACCATCGCCGCGAGCCGCGCGGCGGTGGGTGGCACCACCGGCAGCCCGTCGCCGTGCCCGGCGGCGAGCAGCTCGGCCGCCACCGCGGCGGGGTCGGCGTCCGGGGCGGACAGCGGTAGGTCGGACACGGTTCAGGAACGGGCGGGCACGGCGCGCGACACCGCCGCCGTCGCTCCGAACGACGGGATCCACACCGAGTGCTTCCCCGCTCCCCCGGCCACCAGCACGTGCAGCCTCTCCGGGCCGGTGCTCACCGGGTACGCGTCGCCGTCGGGCAGCACGCCCCAGTCCTCGAACTGCCGCTGGTTGGCCTCCGAGACCCTCGACACCGGGATCCGCGCCCGCTCCCACAGCGCGTCGCGGACCGCGTCGGCCGTCCACCCGTCGCGGGCGAACGTCGCTGCGTGCTCCGGGCCGAGCACCAGGAAGTGCGGGCCCTTCACGTACACGTTGTTCGACCCCGGCTGGGCCATCGTCCCGGCGATGGTGAGCAGCAGGTCCTCGGCCGTCGTCCCGCCGTGGTCGTTGACGTTGTGCGGCCCCTCCGTCGCCGCGACGGTCACCACCGACTCCCCCGGCGCGAAGCCGCGGCGCACCGAGAACGGCGGGAACGGGCTCTCCTCCTCGTTCTCCCCGAAGCAGAAGGTGTACTTCGCCGGCCCGCCCTGCGTCGCCCGGTCCATGACGCCCGGCCGCGCCCCGCCGACGTGCGTGGTCACCAGCTGCACCGCCCGGCCGATGACCGCGTTGGCGCGGGTGCCCTGGCCCAGACAGTTGCTGCCGGAGTTGATGCCCAGCTCCGCGCGCACCGGGCCGCTCACCACGACCATCGGCGCGCACGGGTGCGTCGTCGCCAGCACGCCGTGCAGGTTGTACTCGGGCGCCTGCAGCGCGCGGACCGCGGCCAGCACCACCGGCAGGTCCGCCGGCCGGCACCCGGCCATCACCCCGTTGGCCGCGAGGCTCTCCCGGGTCGGCACCAGCCCGGACGGCGGCAGCGGCCCCAGCTCCAGGTCGATGCCGTCGAGCGCGGCCAGCGCCGCCGCGACCCGGGCCGGCGTCGGGGCCACCAGCGGCAGCCCGTCACCCCAGCCGCGGCGGTACGCCTCCTCCTGCCAGCTCTCCTCGGTCACCCCGGGCAGGTCGAGCACGGCACTCACGACAGACCCCTCGCCTCGTCGGCCATCCGCAGCAGCTCGGCCGCCGCACCGTCGATCCGCCCGGCCAGCTCATCGGCGTTCAGCCCGCCGACCGGGTGCGGGACGACGACGAGCCGCGGCTGCACCCGTCGCGCCTGGGCCTGCGCCTGCACCAGCGGCAGGAACGTCTCGGTCACCACCAGGGGTGCCACGACGCCGCGCTTCTCCAGTTCCACCGAGTCGTGGAGACTCCACGACGAGCACGAGCCCTAGTCGGCGACCGCGACCAGCACCATCTTGAAGCGCTGCGACAGCCAGTCGATCTGGTCCTCCTCGGCCGGCATCGAGGCGCTCTCCTTGGCCGCGAAGCCCAGTTCCGGCAGGCCCCAGTGCGCCTGCAGCCGCGCACCCAGCCCGCGCAGCAGCTCGGTCGCGTTCGGCTTGGAGTTGGTGAACAGCGCGACGTCGGTCCACGTCGCCGTGCTGGCGGCGGTGTCCACCGGCCCGGCGTCGTCCTCGGGCAGCACGCCGTACGTCGGGTCGACGATGCGCAGCGACCCGGCCGCGGCCGACAGCGCTGCCACCGCGGCCTCCCCGGCGGCGCGACCGTCGGCCTCGGCCGCGGCCAGCGACTGCTCCGCCCCGGCGCCCGCGTCGCCGGCCACGAGCACGCCGTCCCCCGGCAGCACGCGGCCCTCCGCGTCGGCGGACAGCCCGGCCACCAGGCCCTCCGGGCCGCGGCGGCCCACGAACGGGAACACCCCCGCGACCCCCAGCTCGCGCTCCCCGTCGGCCGTGCGGACGGCGAGCCCCGACAGCACGCCCTCGCCGCGCAGCGCGGTGACGGTCGCACCGGTCACCACCTCGACCGGCTCGGCCGCCGCCAGCCGCGCCGCGCGATCCGGCGACCAGCGCGGCGCGCCCGGCACCAGCACGGTCACCGCCGACGCGAAGCCGGCCAGCTCGAGCGCCTCCTCCGCCGTCCACTCGTCGTCGCCGACCACGGCGACCGCGCGGCCGCGGAACAGCGGCCCGTCGCAGCCCGCGCAGGTGGAGACGCCCCGGCCGACGAGCGCCTCCTCCCCCGGCAGTCCCAGCCGCCCGGCGGACAGCCCGGCCGCGACGACGACCACCCCGGCGGCCACCTCGCCGTCGGCGGTCTCCAGCCGCGCCGGCGTCCCGGGGTGCACCCGGGTGACCTCGGTGTGGGCGATCCGCACACCGGCGCCCTCGGCCGCCGCGGTCAGCGCCGCCGTCAGCTCGGGACCGGTCCCGCCGGGGTGGTCGTGCAGCGTCGTCAGGTTGACCAACTGCCCACCCGGGCTCATCCGTTCGTAGGCGACGACGCGCAACCCGCGCTCGGCGGCGGTCCGCGCGGCGGTGAGGCCGGCGATCCCCGCGCCGACGACGGCGACGTCCCAGTCGGTGTTCACGCGACCAGCCCCCTCGAGATGTGCGGCCACAACGCGTCGGCGCCCTCGGCGGCCAGCCGGCGGCCCAGCTCGCGGCTCCAGTACCGCTCGCCGCCGAACTCGTCGCGCCACGACCACAGCCGGCGGGTGAGCTGGCCCAGCTCGTACTCCTTGGTCATGCCGATCGCGCCGTGCGCCTGGTGGGCCGCCCGGGCGGCGACCGTCGCCGCCTCGCCGGCCGCCGCCTTGGCCGCCGCGACGTCGTCGAACGCGGGGTCCGGCCGGGCGTTCAGCGCGGCGACCTGCGCCGCGAGCCCGGCCAGCTGGGCCTCCTCCGCGATCGTCACCAGGTGCGCCTGCACCGCCTGGAAGCGGGCCACCGGGCGGCCGAACTGCTGGCGCTCGCCGGTGTAGCGCACGGTGAGCTCGGTGACCCGGGCCAGCGCGCCGGCGATCTGCGCTGTGCGGGCCAGTGCCCCGCGCAGCCGCAGCGCCGCGGTGTCCACCCCGTCCGGGGCCGGGGCGATGTCCGCGTCGGCGAGCTCGACGTCGTCCCACACGAGGGTGTCGCGCGGCTCGGCGGCGAGGTTGCGGCCCGGCGTGACGGTCGCCGCGTCGATCGGCGCCGCGACGACGAACCGCTGCCCGCCGCTCTCGGCGAGGGCGACCACCCGGGTGCTGCGCCCGCCCCACGGCACCCGGCTCAGCCGCGCGGAGAACCGCCGCCCGGTGAGCTCCGCGACGTCGTCGGGTCGGCCGACCGCCACCGACAGCGGGCCCCCGGGCAGCTCCAGCCCGGCGGCGGCCAGCGCCCAGCCGGCGAGCAGCCCGGTCTCGGCCAGCGGCACCGGGGCGGCGAACCGGCCGGCGACGGTCAGCAGCGCGCAGGCGTCGGCGACGTCCCCGCCGGAGCCGCCGGCCGCCTCGGGCACCGACACCAGCGGGAAGCCGGCCTCGGTGAGCGCGTCCCAGAGCCGCCCGCTCCAGCCGGTCGCCTCCGCGGCGACGACGTCCTCGGGCGTGCACAGGTCGCGGAACAGGCCGGTCGCGACCTCGGTCAGCATTCGCCGGTCGTCACTCATGCGGCCAGCCCCTTCGCGGCGACGGAGCGGAGGATCTCGGTGGTGCCGCCGCGCAGCGTGTACGACGGCGAGGTCAGCACCGCCTCGGCGAGCAGCGCCTGGAACAGCGAGTCCGAGCCCTGGTCCGGCTCGGACTCCGCCGCCTCGCGCAGCGCCTCGACGAGGTCCTGCTCGAAACGGGTGCCGACCTCCTTGACCAGCGCCGCCTCGACCGCGGGCGCCTCGCCCGCGTCGAGCGCGCGGGCGACCGACAGCGACAGGTGCCGGATCGCCCGTGCGCGGGCGGCCAGCCGGCCGAGGACGGCGGCCTCCTCGCCGGAGACGGCCGGCCCCCGCTCGCGCAGCCACGCGCGCAGCACCGGGAAGGTCGACAGCCAGCGGTCCGGACCGGAGCGCTCGTAGGCCAGCTCGCTGGTCACCTGCTTCCAGCCGGAGCCGAGCTCGCCGAGCACCATGTGGTCCGGTACGAAGACGTCCTCGAGCGCGACCTCGTTGAAGTGGTGCGAGCCGTCGAGGTACGGGATCGGTGAGATGCGGACGCCGTCCGCGTGCAGGTCGACGATCAGCTGGGACAGCCCGGCGTGCTTGTTGCCCTCCTCCATCGGCGAGGTCCGGCAGAGGACGGCGAAGTAGTGGTTGTTGTGCGCCTCGCTGGTCCACACCTTGGTGCCGGTGACCGTCCAGCCGCCCTCGACCCGGGTGGCGCGGGTACGCACCGAGGCGAGGTCGGAACCGGAGTCGGGCTCGCTCATGCCGAGGGAGAAGTAGACCTCGCCGGCGGCGATGCCGGGCAGGAACCTCCGCCGCTGCTCTTCGGTGCCGAAGTGCAGCAGCGCCGGCGCGGTCTGCCGGTCGGCGACGAAGTGCGCCCCGATCGGCGCGCCGGCGGCGAGCAGCTCCTCCGCGACGACGAACCGGTCGACCGCGCTGCGGCCGTGCCCGCCGTACTCGGGCGGGATGGCCATGCCGACCCAGCCGCGCTTCGCCAGCGTGCGGGAGAACTCGGGGTCGTGCCGGCCGGCGAAGCCGAGCGCGGGCCGGTGGTCCGGTGGCAGCTCGGTGGCGAGGAACGCGCGCACCTCGGCGCGCAGCGCCTCCTCGGCGGGGCTGAGCACGGTGGGGGCGAACTGCACGGCGTCCCTCCTGGGGGTGGGCCCCGCCGGGCCGGCGCCGTTGCCGGCCCGGCGGGGGTCGGGTCAGGCGGTCTCGCGCCGCCGCTGGGACCACATCTGGGTGGCCCGCTCGAAGTGCAGCGCGGCCTCCCAGCCGATCCCGGGCGGGCCGGCCTCGGTGCGGAAGGAGCGGGCCGCCTCCCGGGCCAGCTCGGGGTCCTTGGCCGCGCGGCCGGCGAGCTCGAGGGCGAGGTCCTCGACCTGGTCGTCGGGCACCGCCTTCCACGCCAGGCCGATCTCGGCGGCGCGGACACCGTCGATCTCCTCGCTGAACAGCCCCATGGCGGCGGTGGCCTCGCGGCCCGCCGTCCGGCTGCTGATCGTGAAGTAGCCGCCGCCCGGGTGCAGGCCGATGCGCAGGAAGCCGGCCAGCAGCCGGGCGTCCTCGGCGACGATGCGCAGGTCGGTGGAGAGCGCCAGGTTGATGCCGGCGCCGACCGCGGCACCGCGCACCGCGGCGATCGTCGGCACCTGCAGCGTGCCCACCCGGCGGAAGGCGGTGTAGACCGCGCCGAGCTCCTTGTAGGTCTTGTCCTCGGCCTGGTCGCTACCCGGCGTCCACCGCCGGCGGTCCGCGCCCGAGCAGAACGTGCCGCCCGCCCCGCGGACGACGGCCGCGCCGATCGCCGGGTCGGCGTCCACCTCGTCGCACAGCTCCGACAGCTGCAGCCCCATCTCCGGGGTGAGCCCGTTCTTGACGTCGGGCGAGTCGACCGTGAACACGGCGACGCCGCCGTGCCGCTCCAACTGGATCTGTCCCACGCTGGGTGTCCTGCCTCTCTGCTGGGGGGTGGTCTGCCGAGGATGCCTACTCGCCCACGGGCTCCCGCGAGCCGGTGGTGCGCACGAGGACGTCGACGGCGGTGGCGCCCCGCCCACGCGGCGCGACGATGAGCGGGTTGACCTCGAACTCGGTCAGCCGGTCGCCCGCGGCGAGCGCGGCCTGCGCCAGCCGGGCGACGGCGTCCACCGCGGCCGGGACGTCGGCGGGCTCGGCGCCGCGGAAGCCGGCCAGCAGCGGCCAGGCCCGCAGGCTGCGCAGCATCGCCCACGCCTCCTCCGGGGTCACCGGCGCCAGCGCCGAGGCGAGGTCGCGGTACAGCTCGGTGGTGACCCCGCCGAGGCCGACGGTCACCACGGGCGGGAAGCCGTCGCGCCCGGCGGTCACCGCGAGGATCAGCTCGGTGCCCGGCGGGACGAGCTCCTGCACGAGCACGCCCTCGACCCCGGGGACGTGGTGCGCCCGCGCGGCGTCGAGCAGCTCGGTGAAGACGGCGGCCGCCTCGTCGGGGCCCACGCCCACCCGCACCCCGCCGACCTCGCTCTTGTGCGCCAGGTCCCCGGCGGCCAGCTTGAGCACGCCCGGGCCGGGCAGCGCGGCGACCGCCTCCCGCGCCGCCTCGGGGGTGGTCACCAGCGTGGACGACGGCTGCGCGATGCCGACCGTCCGCAGCAGCGCCGCGCCGTCCACCACCGGGGCCTCGAGCAGCGCGCGCACCTCCGCGGCCGGGACCTCGGGCACCGGCGGCAGCGGCGGCGGGGTGCCGCGGTGCCGCTGCGGGGCCAGCCGGGCGGCGACCCGGGCGAGGTCGCCGACCGAGCCGAACACCGGGACGCCGGCCTCGCGGAAGACCCGTCGTCCCTCGACGGTGAGCTCCTGCCCGGCGATCCAGCCGACGAGCAGCGGGCACGGGAGCTTGGCGGCCGTGGCAACGAGGTCCTCGGCCAGCCGGGCGCCGGCTTCGCCGACGACCATGGTCACGAGGACGGCGACGACGTCCACCGCGTCGTCCTCGGCGATGATCCGGCAGACGTCGCCGAAAGCGTGCGCGCCCCGGTTGAACAGCTGCGCGGTGACGTCGACCGGGTTGGCCAGCGCGCCGAAGGGCGGGATCAGCGGGCGCAGCCGCGCCTGGGTGGCGGCCGAGAGCTCGAGCAGCTGCAGGCCGACGTCCTCGCACTGGTCGGCGGCCAGGCTGCCGGCTCCGCCGGAGGTCGTGACGACGGCGACCCGCGGCCCCTCCGCCGGCTTCCCGGCAGCCAGCACCGCGGCGACCGCGAGCAGCTCGTCGATGTCCTCGACGAGCACCACGCCGTATCGCCGGGAGGTGAGCACGAAGGCGACGTCGTCGCCGAGCATCGAGCCGGTGTGGCTGGCCACGGCCCGGCGCCCGGCGCTGGACCGCCCGGAGCGCAGCACGACCAGGTGCTTGCCGGCCTCCTGGGCGCGGCGGGCCAGCTCGGCGTAGGCGGCGCCGTCGCCGGTGGCCTCCACGTAGAGCATCAGCACCCGCACCGTCGGGTCGGCCAGCAGGTGCAGCGAGACCTCGGTCAGGTCGAGGTCGGCCTGGTTGCCGGTGCTGAACCACGCCGCCAGGCCCAGCCCCATGTCGGTGGCGAGGTCGAGCACCGAGCCGCCGACCGCACCGCTCTGCCCGACGTAGGCCACACCGCTGCCCGAGGTCAGCGGCCGGTCGGCGGCGGCCGTGAAGGTCGCCACCACGCCGGTGGGCGCGTAGAGGAAGCCCTGGCAGTTCGGCCCGACGACGCGGACGCCGGTCTCCCGTGCCACCGCCGTCAGCCGCTGCTGGAGCGCCACGCCCTCGGGGCCGACCTCGGCGAACCCGGAGGCGTAGACGACGGCCGCCTTGGCGCCGACCGCGGCGGCCTGCCGGATAGCGTCCTCGACCCGGTCGGCGGCGACGAGCACGAGCACCAGGTCGACCGGGCCCGGGACGTCGGCCAGCGTCGGGTAGCAGCGCCGGCCCACCAGCTCCTCGTAGTTCGGGTTGACCGGGTGGATGCCGCCCTCGTAGCCGTGCTCGACCAGGTAGCGAAGCGGCCGGGACATGAGGTTCTCCGACCGGCCCGAGATGCCCAGCAGCGCGATCCCGCGCGGCCGCAGCAGCGCCTGCAACCCGTCGTCGTCCGGGGGCGGCGTGGACGCGGTCATCGGGGGAACGCCTCCTCGGGAGCACGACAGGGCAGCTGATCGCAGCTAAGTTGACATCGACGTCAATGTCAACGAGTGCGCCCGGAGGAGCCCGTGCCTGCTGCCGACCCGTCCGCCGGCACGACCGCTCCCCCGGCCGTGCCGACCACCGAGCGCGGCCGCCGGATGCGGGCCCGGCTGCTCGCCGCAGCCCGAGAGGTCTTCGAGCGCGACGGCTTCCTCGAGGCCCGCGTCACCGACATCTCGGCGGCGGCCGGCGCCGCGCACGGCAGCTTCTACACGTACTTCGGCTCCAAGACCGCCGTCTTCCGGGCGCTCGTGGCCGAGACGATGGACGACCTCTACGCCTCGATGGCCACCCGCGGCGAGGCCGGTCCGCCGGACGGGTCCCCCGCCGAGGTCGCGGTGCACCGCATCGACCAGGCCAACCGCCGGTTCGTCGCCATGTACCGGCAGAACACCGCGCTCATGGCGCTCTTCGAGCAGGTGACCACCTTCGACCCGGAGGTCCGCGCCCAGCGGCAGGCGGCCCGGGAGCGCAACGTCGGCCGGGTGCGGCACAGCATCGAGCAGCTCCAGCGCGACGGCCTGGTCGCCGCCGACCTCGACGCCGAGTACGCCGCCCACGCGCTGGTCGCCATGGTCAACGGCGCGGTGCACTACTGGCTGGTGCTCGACGGTGAGTTCGAGGAGGAGCGGCTCGTCGCCACCCTGACCCGGCTGTGGGCCCAGGCCCTGGGTCTCCCGGTGCGCAGCTGACCGAGGCGTACCGACCTGCCCCGCTGACGGTCACCCCCTGCCCACCATGCGGGGCAAGGGCTGAGCGCGTGAGACGAGGACATCCAGCCATCCTCAGGCCCTGCCCACGATGCGGGGCAGGTGCTGAGGATGCCGGTGAGGAGCTCCCTCCTCCCTCCACCCCTGCCCACCGTGCGGGGCAGGGGTGGAGCATCCGTGAGGCCGTCCCACCTGCCGGCGACGCACCGCTCCCGCACGGTCCGACCTGTCCCCCGGAGGGTCAGCCGCTGCTCCCACCTGTGAGCACGGGCTGACTCTCCCGGGCGAGGACGTCTGTCAGGAACGGGGCCCGTACCCGGAGGACCGGCCTCCCCGGGCTCAGCTCGCGACGATGCGGGTGGACAGCGAACCGATGCCCTCGATGCTCACGGTCACCTCGTCGCCGGCCTGCAGCGGACCGACACCGGCCGGGGTGCCGGTCAGCACCACGTCGCCGGGCAGCAGGGTCATCGTCTGGCTGACCCAGGACACGCACGCGGCGACGTCGAGCAGCATGTCCGCGGTCGTGCCGTCCTGGCGCACCTCGCCGTTCACCGTCGTCCGCAGCGGCAGCGCCGACGGGTCCACGTCGGTCTCCACCCACGGCCCCAGCGGGCAGGACCGGTCGAAGCCCTTCGCGCGGGTCCACTGCTTCTCGGCCCGCTGCATGTCCCGCATCGTCAGGTCGTTGGCGACCGTGTAGCCGAGGACGACGTCGGCCACCCCCTCCGCCGGGACCCGCGTGCACTCCCGGCCGATGACGACCGCCAGCTCGCCCTCGAAGTGCAGGTTCTCCGTGTCCGGCGGGTAGGGCATCTCGGCGTCCGGGCCGACGACCGACGTGGAGAACTTGGCGAACACGACCGGGATCTCCGGCACCTCGTTGCCCAGCTCGCGGGCGTGCTCGGCGTAGTTGCGGCCGAGGCACAGCACCTTGCTCGGCTCGACCGGGGCCAGCAGCCGCACCTCGGCCAGCGGGGTGCGCTCCCCCGTCGTCCGGATCCCGTCGAAGGGCGGACCCTCCAGGCGGACGACGACCGCGTCGCCGCCGTCTCCCTCGACGAGGCCGTACGACGCCGGGCCGCCGGCGACGGGCTCATAGCGGGCGATGCGCATCAGATGGCCCGGACCATGCCGCCGTCGACCAGGAAGTTCTGACCGGTGACGTAGGTGTTGGCGCCCGAGGCGAGGAACGCCGCCACCTTGCCGAACTCCTCCGCGGTGCCGTAGCGGCCCAGCGGGATGCTCTTCTCGCTCTGCGCGCGGACCTCCTCGACCGACTGCCCGGTCTTCTCGGCGCGCCCGGCGTCGAGCGAGGCGACGCGGTCGGTGGCGATCCGGCCGGGGCCGATCGTGTTGACCAGCACGCCGTCCCCGGCCACCTCGAGCGCGACGCTCTTGGCCAGCCCGAGCAGGCCCACCCGGAACGTGTTGGACAGCGTGAGGTTCTCGATCGGCTGCTTGATCGACGAGGACGCGACGGTGACGATCCGGCCCCAGCCCTGTTCGCGCATGTGCGGCAGCACGCCGCGGAACAGCCGCACGGTGGAGAGCAGGTTCAGCTCGAAGGCCTGCTGCCACTGGGTGTCGTCTAGCGCGTCGAACCCGCCCGGCGGGGGCCCGCCGGCGTTGTTCACCAGCACGTCGACGCCGCCGAGGCGCTCCCGTGTCTCGCGCAGCAGCCGGTCGAGGTCGGCGGCGTCGGAGACGTCGGCCGGGCAGTGCTCGACCTGCACGCCGGTCGCGTCGGCGATCTCCGCGGCCGTCCGCGCCAGCTGGTCGGCGCCGCGACTGGAGATCATCACCCGCGCGCCCTCGGCGGCCAGCTGGGTGGCGGTGGCACGGCCCAGGCCCTTGGAGGCGGCGGTGACCAGGGCGACCCGGCCGGTGAGTTCGAGGTCCATCGGATGCGCTCCGTCGGTTGGGGGGCCGTCAGGCCACGGGGTTGATGAGCTCGCGGAAGCCGGTGATCTGCACGCCGGCGGTGTCGCCGGAGCGGATGTGCACCGCTCCGGGCGTGCCGGTCGAGATGACGTCGCCGGGCAGCAGGGTCATGACCCGCGAGTGGAAGGCGACCAGCCACCACGGCCGGAAGGTCATGTTCGAGACGACGTTGCGCCGGTGCACCTGCCCGTTGTGGACCGTCGCGACCTCGAGCGCGTCGACGTCGTCCACCTCGTCGACGGTCACCAGCTCCGGGCCGAAGCTGAAGAAGGTGTCGAAGCTCTTCGACCGGGTGAGGTAGCGCGGGTTCTTCTCGAGGATGTCCTCGGCGGTCATGTCGACGATCGTGGTAAAACCGGCGACCACCGAGGGGGCGTCGGCCTCGTCGACGTCCTTACACTCGCGGCCGATGACCACGCCCAGCTCGCCCTCGGCGGTGGTGCGCTGCGACTGCGGCGGGATCCGGATCGGGTCACCGGGGCCGATGATCGCGGTGTCGGGCTTGAGGAAGCTGGCCGGCTCGGTCGAGGGTGCCTTCTCCGACAGGTCGGCGGCGTGCTCGACGTAGTTCAGCCCGATGCCCCAGATCTTGCGCGGCCGGCGGTAGAGCGGTGCGTACACCAGCTGCTCCTGCGGCAGGACCAGCCCGTCGAGCCGGGCGGCGTCCTGGCCGGCCACCCAGTCGCGCAGCTCCTCGACCCGGCCGCGCTCGAGCAGCTCCTGCACGGTCCCCGGCCAGTCGGTGCCGAAGGCGTCGTTCAGCGCGGTCAGCGGCACCGCGCCACCGGGGCGCACCAGCGCCCCCGGCTCGGCGCCGTCCAGTCGCAGCGTCGTCAGTCGCACGGGCGTGTCCTCTCGCAGGCGGGACCCCGGGCGCGCGGCAGCGCGGCACCGGAGCGGTGGGTGGGACGGCAGGGCTACAGGCCGACGGCGGCGATGAGGTCGTCGAGCTCGGCGAGGGTCAGCTCATCGACCGGCGGCGCCGGGAAGCGGGCGTGCGGCGAGGCGATCGCGCCGCGGCGGGCGAAGACCTGCTTGCGGATGGTCACCCCGCCGACGCCGAGCTGGGCCTCGTAGCGGATCAGCGGCAGATACCGGAAGAAGAACTCCTGCGCGCCGGCCCGGTCGCCGGCGACGAACCGCTCGTAGGTGCCGACCAGCACCTGCGGGAAGCCGAAGCCGGTCATGATGCCGTCGGCGCCGCGCAGCAGCTCCTCGTACAGGTAGAGCCCGCCGAGGCCGCCGAAGACGCCCACCGGCTCCTTCGCCCGCTGCTTCACCGCAGTGATCTTCGGCAGCGTCGGCGTCTCCTCGAGCTTGAGGTAGCGGCAGCCCGCGATCTCGTCGAGCAGCCGCACGAGGAACGGCGCGGGCATCACGACCCCGGTGTTCACCGGCTCGTCCTGGACGACGACCGGCACCGACACCGCCTCGGCGACGAGCCGGAAGTGCTCGAAGACCAGGTTGAGGTTCCGGGTGTTGTCCGGCGGGGCGAGCATGACCGCCGCGGCGCCGGCGTCCTCCGCGCGGCGGGCGTAGTCCAGCGCCATGCGGGTGGCCCGCGCCGAGACGCCGGCGACGACCGGCACCCGGCCGGCCGTGGCCTGCAGGTAGCGGCGCAGCACCCGCTCGCGCTCCTCGTCGAGGAGCTTGGCGGCCTCGCCCATGATCCCGAGGACCGTCAGCCCGTGCGCCCCGGCGCCGAGGTAGTCCTCGACGAGGGTGTCGATGCTGCCCTCGTCGACCTCGCCGTCGTCGGTGAACGGGGTCAGTGTGATCGGTAGCACACCCGTGAGCGCGGTCATCGGGAACTACCCTGCGGACGGGGACGACGGCCTCGGGCCGGGAGGGCGACGGGGATCACACCGGTCACCGTAGCCGCCGGGCCGTGGGTCCCCAGGCCTGCCCCGCGGTGACGCGGCGGCACCCGGAGGACGGAGGACGATGCCGGTCCAGCGATACGCCGTGGTCGGTGGGGGGATCATCGGGACGGCGGTGGCCCGCCGGCTGCTCGCCGAGCGGCCCGACGCCGAGGTGACGGTCCTGGAGAAGGAGCCCCGGCTCGCCGCCCACCAGACCGGCCGCAACTCCGGCGTCGTGCACGCCGGCCTCTACTACGAGCCCGGCTCGCTCAAGGCCACGCTGTGCCGGCGCGGGGTCGCCCTGCTCAAGGAGTTCTGCGCCGAGCACGGGCTGCCCTACGACGAGATCGGCAAGGTGCTCGTGGCGCTCGACGGCGCCGAGGAGCGGCGGCTGGGCGCGATCGCCGAGCGGGCCCGCGCCAACGGCGTCCCCGGCGTCCGGGTGATCGACCGGGGGGAGCTGCGCGAGCTCGAGCCGCACGTCAGCGGCATCGCCGCGCTGCACTCGCCGACGACCGCGATCGTCGACTACGTCGCGGTCACCGAGCAGCTGGCGGCCGACGCCCGCGCGGCCGGGGCGACGGTCCGCACCGGCTTCGAGGTGGCCGCGTTCCGGTCCGCCGACGGGGAGGTCGTCGTCGGCGGCACGTCCGGCGAGGAGGTCGTCGCCGACCGGGTGGTGCTCTGCGCGGGCCTGCAGGTCGACCGGCTGGCCCGCCTGGCCGGGGACGACGACGCCCCGCGGATCGTGCCCTTCCGCGGCGAGTACTACGCGCTCACACCGGAGAAGCGGAGCCTGGTCAACGGCCTGGTCTACCCGGTCCCCGACCCCCGCTACCCGTTCCTCGGGGTGCACCTGACCCCGCGGGTGGACGGCGAGGTGCTGGTCGGCCCCAACGCCGTCCTGGCGCTGGCCCGCGAGGGCTACCGGTGGCGCGACGTCTCCCCCGCCGAGCTGGCCGCGATCGCCCGCTTCCCCGGGTTCCGGCGCTTCGCGAGGCAGCACTGGCGCACCGGCCTGGCGGAGATGCGCGGGTCGCTGTCCAAGCGGGCCTACACCGCGGCGGCCCGCCGCTACGTGCCCGAGCTGACCGTCGAGGACATGGTGCCGGCGGCCGCGGGGATCCGCGCCCAGGCGCTGGAGTCCGACGGCAGCCTGGTCGACGACTTCCGGATCACCCG
Organism: Geodermatophilus chilensis; assembly: GCF_002802985.1. Classification (GTDB taxonomy): domain Bacteria; phylum Actinomycetota; class Actinomycetes; order Mycobacteriales; family Geodermatophilaceae; genus Geodermatophilus; species Geodermatophilus chilensis. The sequence continues at coordinate 40,262 of NZ_NVPT01000018.1, forward strand.
GCGGGGCGCTGTGGTGGCCGTGCGCAACGCGCCCTCCCCCGCCGCCACGTCGTCGCTGGCGATCGCCGAGCACCTCGTCGGCGTGCTGCTGGCCGAGGACGGCCGGCCGTGAGCCGGGCCTCGTGAGCGGCGGCCGGGGACGGCCCGCGGGCCCGGCCCGTGCGGCGACCGCGGCGGTCACGGTGACCACCGCGGGCGTGCTCCCGGCCTACCTCGTCGGCGTGCTGTGGGTGCAGGTGCGCGCCGACCTCGGCCTCAGCACCTCCCTGCTCGGCCTGCTGGTCGCCGCGTTCTTCGCCACCTCGGCCGTCGCGGCGCTCTCCGCCGGCGCGCTGGTGCGGCGCCTGGGCACCGTGCCGGTTGTGCGCCTCTCCGGGCTGACCGCGGCGGTCACGATGCTCGTGGTGGCGCTGGCCGCCGCCCATCCCGCCGTCCTGGTCGCCGCGCTCGTCGTCGCCGGGTGGGGCAACGGCGTCGGCCAGCCGGCGAGCAACGACCTCATCGCCCGCTCGGTGTCCGCCGGGCGGCAGGGCCTGGCCTACGGCCTCAAGCAGGCGGCGATCCCGCTGTCGACGCTGCTGGCCGGGGTGGCGGTCCCGCTGGTCGCCATCCCGCTGGGCTGGCGCACGGCGTTCGGCCTCGGCGCCGTCCTGGCCCTGCTGGTGGTGCTCTCCGTGCCGGGTCCGCGGCGGCTGGGGTCGGCCGGGTCGTCGTCCCCGCCGTCGGAGGCGGCCGGGCCGTTCCGCCGCGCGCCGCTGTACGTGCTCGCCGCCGGCCTGGCGCTCGGCGCGGGTACCGGCAACGCGCTGGGCGCCTTCTCCGTCAGCACCGCCGTCGCCGGCGGCATCGCCCCCGCGACCGCCGGCGTGCTCGCCGCCGTGGCCAGCGGCGTGGGCGCGCTGGCCCGGGTGCTCTTCGGGTGGCTGGCCGACCGGGTGCGTACCCGCTGGCTGCTCGTCGTCGCCGCGCAGATGTCGGTGGGCGGGCTGTCCTACGCGCTGCTCGGCACCGGCGTCGAGGCGCTCATCGCGATCGGCGCGGTCGTCGGCTACTGCACCGGCTGGGCGTGGGCCGGGCTGTCGACCTACGCCGTCACCCGGATGCACCACGGCATGGCTGCCCAGGCCACGTCGATCACCCAGGGCGGCATGGGCCTGGGCGCCGCGCTCGGGCCGCTGGCGTTCGGCGGCCTGCTCTCGGTCAGCTCCTACGCCGTCGCCTGGACCGCGACCGCCGCCCTCGCCGTCGTCGGCGGGCTGGTCATCGTGCTCGGCCGGCACCTGCTGCTGCGCGAGCGCCCGGCGCTGGTGGCCGCGCACCGCCGCCGGGCCGCCGCCCGCGCCTGAGCGGGCTCCGGGGCGTGCGTGCACTGCGGTGCGCCTGGACGGTCGGTCGCGGCGGGGCCAGGCGACCAGTGGGTTCAGCTGCGCACGGGCCAGGCGGCCAGCGGCGGCTGGTCGTCGCCGTGGCTGCCCCCGGCGTGGGCGACGGCAGCCAGCACGAGGGTGAGGCCGTCGCGGTCCAGGCCGGCGGCCAGGTCGCCGAGGTCGACCGGCTGCCCGTCGGCGAGCGAGGCCGCGGCGCGCAGCAGGCGCAGCTGGCTCCCGCTGCCGCCGATGGTGCCGGCGCGCAGCGCGGCGTCGAGGTCGGGCCAGGCGACCTGCGCCCAGAGCCCGTCGCCGTCGACGTCCCCCAGGACGGAGATCAGGCCGGCACCCTGCAGCTGGGCCAGCCAGTGCCCACTGTTGGCCAGCAGCAGCACCGCGGCCTCGGCGGCGTAGTCGCCGACCGCGGCACGCAGCAGGGCGCTCTCGATGTCGACCAGGTCCAGATCGGTCGCTCTGGGCTCGAGGATCACCGCGTCCCTCCCCGGAGTGCGTGTGGCGTCTCGCCGATCCTGCCCGGACGGTCTGACAGTTCCGGTCGGCGGTGACCTCGATCCGCTGGTCCCGGCCGGTCAGATGCAGATGCGCTGCTCGGCCGCCCGGAACTATCGGACCCCGTACGTATGTTCGGGTCATGGGTCGGATGCGGGGTCAGCAGGCGGTGGAGGAGCTGCTGGTCGACTGGTCGGTGGCCCAGCCGCTGCCCGACCGCCGGCTGCCGGTGTCGCTGCTGACCCGGGAGCAGAAGGCCGCGGAGTTGCAGCGGGTGCAGGCCCGCCGGGCGATGGACGCCGCGTACGAGGCGGAGCTGGTGCTGGGGCTGGCCGACGACACCCCGGACACCCTGGATCCGCCGGCGGACCAGCCGGGTGCGCGGCGGGGATCGTGGGCGCCGGAGCCCGAGCTGCCCGGGGTGGCGCAGTTCTTTTCCGCCGAGCTGGCGGTGGTGCTCAACTGCGGCCGCCGCAGCGCGGCGAACCTGGCCCAGCGGGCGTGGACCTACCGGCAGCACCTGCCCGCCACCTGGGCGGCGCTGGCCGCCGGTGTGCTGGACGAGGCGCGCGCGAAGGTGCTCGCCGACGTGCTCGGCCTGACCTCGCCCGCGCTCGCCCGGCAGATCGAGGCCCAGGTCCTCGCGGAGGCCACCGACCTGTCGACCGGCCGGCTCAAGGCCAAGGCACTGGCCCTGCTACTCAAACTGGACGCCGACGCCGTCGACGCCCGCCGCAAGGACGCCAAGCGGCAAGCCGACGTGCGCACCTATCCCTCCCAGCTGGAGGGCATGGCCACCCTGGCCGCGGAGCTGCCCGCCGACGAGGCCGCCGAGGCCTTCGACCTGATCGACCAGCTGGCCCGGATGGCCAAGGCCGACGGCGATGACCGGCCGATCGGCCAGATCCGGGCCGAGGTCTGCTCGCTGCTGCTGCGCCGCCCCGCCGACCACGGCCTGCCCGGCGTCACGGCGAACGTGACGGTGACCGCCGCCCTGGACGCCCTGGAGGGCACCGCGGCCACGCCGGGATCGGTGAACGGCCTGCCGATCACCGCCGGGCACGTCCGCGAGCTGCTGGCCCGCCTCGGCGCGCTGGGCCTGCGCGCCCCCGAGGGCGGCTCGCTGACCTGCGCGCTCACCGACGCCGACGGGCGGCTGCTCGCGACGGCCACCCTCGAGCAGCTGGCCCGGGCCGCGCGCCGCGGCTGCCCCGACCACCGCACCGGCGACTGCGGCTGCCCGGTGCTGGACCGGCCGCCGCCCACCGAGGCGCACGACCCCACCGAGGCTCAGCACGCCTTCCTCACCACCCGCGACCGGGCCTGCCGCTTTCCCAACTGCGGCCAACGCACCGGCTGGGCCGACCGCGACCACGTCATCCCGCACGCCTGCGGCGGGGCCACCGACTGCGCCAACCTCTGTTGTCTGTGTCGCAGCCACCACCGGCTGAAGACCCACGCCCGCGGCTGGCGGTTCGTCATGGACCCCGACGGCACCCTGCACGTCACCACGCCCTCCGGCGTCACCCGCACCACCCGACCACCCGGGATGCGACCACCACCCGGCCCCGCACCCGCGCCCGATCCACCCGAGCCGGCCGGTGACCCGCCGCCGCACGCGTCGCCCAGCGACGACGATCCACCACCGTTCTCATATGGGGGCTGCCCGTTCTAGGGGCAGGGTGAGGCAGCCTCTCCAGCCGTCGCTCGAGGGGCTGCCTCTGGACCGTTGATGCGGGCCGGTGACGAGCGTGTCGGTGATCGACGCGTGGTCACTCTCATATGCGCGGGTC
>NZ_NVPT01000180.1 GCF_002802985.1 Geodermatophilus chilensis
ATGTCGATACAACTTGCTGTCGCTTATGTTTGTTTCCAAGCAGAAGACGTCATACAAGTGCTAGTACGGTCTCGTTGGCTCGGGATGTGTATAAGAGTCAGCCTCCGGGAGCCGCGAGTGAACGCCTGCCGTCGCGTCGCCGCCCTCAGCACCCTCACCGCCCTGGCCCTCGCGGCCGGACGTCGGTCGCGGCGGCTGCCCCACCGGCCGCCGAACCGCTCTCCCCGCAGGTGCCCGAGCTGACCTGGGCGGGCTGCGGGACGACGGCAGAGGCCACGGCGGCCGGCGTGGAGTGCGCGACCGCGGACCTGCCGATGGACCACGCCGAGCCCGGCGGCACACGGGTGCAGATCGCCGTCGCGCGCGTCCCGGCCGCCGACCCGGCGAACCGCATCGGGTCGCTGTTCTTCAACTTCGGCGGCCCCGGCGGTCCGGCGGTCGACTACCTGCAGGCCGCGGGCCCGGGCGTCTTCGCCGCGCTGAACCAGCGATTCGACATCGTGGGCTTCGACCCCCGCGGCGTCGGACAGAGCACCCCGGCGGTCGACTGCGGGCTCGACCCGCAGTCCGAGGGGTTCTTCTCGCCGCCCGCGCCCACCCCCTTCGACGTCGACCCGGCCGCGCTGGTCGCCAGCGCCCAGGAGTACGTCGACGCGTGCCTGGCCAACAACGGCGAGGTCCTCGAGCACCTCTCGACCGCCAACGTGGCCCGGGACATGGACCTGCTGCGCGCGGCGGTCGGCGACGAGCGGCTGACCTACCTCGGGTTCTCCTACGGCACGTTCCTCGGCGCCACCTACGCCGCGCTGTTCCCCGACCGCTACCGGGCCCTGGTGCTCGACGGCGCCCTGGACCCCGAGCAGTACCTCACCGACCCGGTGTCGCTGAGCACCGCGCAGGCCGCCGGCTTCGAGCGCGCCCTCGACCGGTTCGCCGAGGCGTGCGCCGTCGACCAGCCCGCCTGTTCCGGCTTCGGCGGCCCCGACCCGCTGCTGGCCTACGACCGGCTGCTGGCGGCCGCCGAGGCGGCGCCCATCCCGGCCCCGGGTTACCCCGAGGACCCGCGCCCGGTCACCGCGGACGAGATCCGCGAGGTGACCTTGACCCTGCTCTACGCCAAGCAGCTGTGGGGGCTGCTCGCCGCAGCACTGGCCGCTGCGGAGGACGGGGACGCCTCGGCGATCCGGGCGCTGGCCGACCACATCGTGTACGCCGACCCCGCGTCGACCGACCGGTTCTTCGCCATCTCGGCCGGCGAGCAGCAGTGGCCGACCGACGTCGACGCCTACCTGGAGCGGGGCGCCGCGGAGTGGGCCGCCTTCCCGCACTTCTGGGGCAGCTTCGCCTACTCCGAGATCCCGTGGGGGCTGTGGCCGGTGCAGGACGAGGACGCCTTCACCGGGCCCTACGAGCTGCCCGGGACCTCCGCGACCCCGCTGGTCATCGGGACCACCCACGACCCGGCGACGCCCTACTCGGGGTCGGTCGCCATGGTCGAGGCCCTGGGCAACGCCCGGCTGCTGACCATGGAGGGCGACGGGCACACCGCCTACGGCGGCAACTCCGCCTGCATCGACTCGGTCACCGACGCCTACCTGGTCGACGGCGCCCTGCCGGCCGCGGGCACCGTGTGCCAGCAGGAGGTGCCCGTGGTCGCGCCGACCGACGTGCCGGTCGAGGCATCGACGGCGACCCAGCGCCTGGCCGTCCCGCTCGCCGGCTGACCGGCGCAGGGCCCGCCGGCGCACCGCCGGCGGGCCCGCGCCGCGGGTCTAGAGCGGGGCCTCGTCGTCGTCGACGGGGACGTCGGCCTCCTGCTCCAGGACGTCGGCGGGGTCGGCCTCGCGGTCGCCGACCGGACGCAGCGGGCTGCCGGCCTCGCCCGGGCGGGCGGCCAGCTGCTGCTCGAGGGCGTCGGCCTCGGGGACGCCCTCGCCCGGTGGGGTGGCGTCACCGGCGAGGGCGACGGCCGGTGGGTCGAGCAGGGCCTCCTGCTCGGCGCGGTCGGCGTCGGGTACGTCGTTGCCGGGAGCGGTCACGTCGTCCTCCGTGTCGTCGTAGGGGATGGGGTCGGTCCCATCCTGCCGTCCGGTCCCCCGCCGGGCAGTCCGGAGGTGACGGTCACATGACCGGCGCGCGTCCAGAGGGCACAATCGGCCGGGTGGAGGCGGTCGCCGGGGAGTACGAGTTCGCGCCGCTGCGGATCCCGCCGGGCACGTCCCGGTCCGCAGCGGCGACCATGCTGAGCCTGCAGGCGGACACCGGCGGCTGGGAACTCGCCCGGCTGCAGCTGCACGCCGACGGCACGCGCAAGGTCATCCTGCGCCGCCGGGCCCGGCTGTCCTACCTGCCCAAGCCGCACATCTGAGCCGCGGGGCGCCGGCGCCCCGCCCTGCCCTGCCGGACCCCCGGTCACCGGCTCCCTGCGGGCTGCCGTGACGCGCCGCTGACGCGTACTTCGCTTGAGTGCTCGTCAAGTGAACCGTTGACCCGGGTGCGCCCGGCCCGAACGCTGTCCCTGTGACCGAGGCGACCCGCAGCTACCGGATGCGCGCCCGCGCGCAGGCCGTCGAGCGGACCCGCGAGCGCGTCCTCGCCGTCGCCCGTGAGCGTTTCGTCCGCCTCCCCTACGACGAGGTGCGGCTGGCCGAGGTGGCCGCCGCCGCCGGCGTGACCCAGCAGACGCTGCTCAACCACTTCAGCTCCAAGGAGGGGCTGCTGCTGGCCCTCGTCGACGTCCTGGGACCGGAGATCGAGGCGCTGCGCGGACCGGTCGTGCCGGGGGACGTCGCCGGTTTCGTCCGCGGGCTGGTGCGCCAGTACGAGGCGCTCGGGGACGCCAACGTGCGCCTGGCCGCCGCCGCCGAGCGGATCCCGGCCCTGGCCGGCGGCGTGGAGACCGCCCGCGCGCGCCACGCCGCCTGGCTGGAGGAGGCCTTCGCCGAGCAGCTGCCCGCCGACCCGCGGGAGCGCCGGCGGACGCTGGCGGCCCTCTACGCGGTCACCGACGTCGGCACCTGGAAGCTCCTGCGCCGCGACCTCGGCCACTCGCGCGCCGAGACCACCGTCGTCCTGCAGTCCCTGCTCCGGGCCGCGCTGGCGGCCCCCATCCCCTGAGGAGGCACCGCCATGCACCACCTCGCGGCACTGTGGGACGGCGGGGGCACCGTCCCGGTCGAGCTGGGCGTCGTCCGCCGGCTGCTGGCCCGCGGCCACACCGTCACCGTGCTCGGCGACCCGACGATCGAGCGTGACGTCGCCGACACCGGCGCGGAGTTCCACAGCTGGACCCGCGCCCCGCACCGGAGGTCCCCCGCGCTCGAGGACGACCTCCTGCGGGACTGGGAGTGCCGGACGCCGGTGCAGCTGCTCCGCCGGCTCAGCGACCGGCTGATCACCGGGCCCGCCGCGGAGTTCGCCGCCGACGTCCACGCCGCGCTCGCCGCCCGGCCCGCCGACACGGTCGTCGCCAACGGCGCGCTGCTGGGCGCCCTGATGGGCGCCGAGTCCGCAGGCGTCCCCGGTGTGGCGCTGTCCTCCAACATCTACTCGCGGCCGGCTCCCGGCATGCCGCCGTTCGGCTCCGGGCTGGCCCCCGCGCGCGGGCCGCTGGGGCGGGGACGGGACCGGGCGCTCAACGCCCTGGCCACGGCGCTGTGGAACCACGGGTTGCCCGACCTCAACGCCGCGCGGGCGGACCTCGGGCTCGATCCGCTGCGCGAGACCTGGGCGCAGTGGGACCGCGCCGCCCGGGTGCTGGTCCTGACCTCTCCGGCGTTCGACCTCCCGGCCGAGCTCCCGGCCAACGTGCGCTACGTCGGCCCGGTGCTCGACGACCCGGTGTGGGCCGAGCCGGTCGAGGTCCCCGCCGGGGACGAACCGCTCGTCGTCGTGGGCCTGTCCAGCACCTACATGAAGCAGCAGACCGACCTGCTGCGCCGCATCGTCGCGGCGCTGGCGAGCCTGCCGGTGCGCGCCGTGGTCACCACCGGCCCGGCGGCCGACCCCGCGGACGTGCCCGGCACCGGCCGCATCGCCGTCGTCCGTGCCGCGCCCCACGCGCAGCTGTTCGCGAGTGCCGACGTCGTCGTCACCCACGCGGGGCACGGCACGCTGATCAAGGCGCTGGCCGCCGGCGTCCCCGCGCTGTGCCTGCCGATGGGCCGCGATCAAGGCGACAACGTCGTCCGGGCCGCCCGCCACGGCGCCGCCCTGGGACTGCGCCCGACGGCGTCCGCGGCCCGGATCGCGGCCGGGGTGCGGCGGCTGCTCGAGGACCCCGCGTACCGCCGCGCCGCCGAGACGCTCGGCGCCCGCCTGCGGTCCGACGCCGCCAGCAGCGCCCTCGTCGAGGAGGTGGAGTCCCTGGCCGGCGGCGGCGGGCTCGCCCGCGCCTGACCTCCGGGACGCCCGCCCGCGAGGGCGCGGAACCGGCGCCTGCGGTCGCTGGCGCGGCCCCGGCGTGTCAGGGTCATGGGATCGGCTGCCGGCCCCAGGCGGCCGGGGAGGACGGCATGAGAGACACCCTGACCGACCGGTTCCGCTTCCTGCGCGCCTTCGTGGCCAATCCACGCCAGGTCGGTGCGATCCTGCCCACCTCCCGCTGGGCGGTGCGGGACATGCTGGACCTGGCCGACCTCTCCCGCGCCGACCTGGTCGTCGAGCTCGGCGCGGGCACCGGGGTGCAGACCGGCGAGATCCTCGCCCGGCTCGCCCCGGGCGCCCGGCTGGTGGCGCTGGAGATCGACCCCGACCTCGCCAAGCTGCTCGACGAGCGCTACGACGATCCCCGGCTGCAGGTGGTCTGCGACTCGGCGGAGAACCTCGACGCGCACCTGGGGGGCAAGCGGGCCGACGTGCTGGTCTCCGCGCTGCCCTACACCTCGTTCGAGGCGGGGCTGCGCCGCCGGGTGCTGGACCTGCTGCCGGTCGCGCTGGCGCCCGGCGGCGTGCTGCTGGTGATCCAGTACTCGCCGCTGATCCTGCGCGAGCTGCGCCGCCGGTTCCCGTCGGTGCAGCAGAAGATCACGCCGTGGAACGTGCCGCCGGCGTTCCTGTACGCCTGCCGCACCGACCCCGCCTGACGCTCACCGCATCGACGGCGGGCGCAGCGCCTCCGGGACGACGGCCGTCTCGCCGGTGGCGGTCTTCGCGCTGGGCACGCCCTTGAACCGGTAGGGCACGGTGCCCACGCCGGGCTGGACGACGTAGGCCGCACCCGGCTCCCCCGACGTCCAGGCCATGAGCATCGCGTCGGCGACCTCCTCGGCGGAGAGCACCGGGAAGCGGGCCTGCGTGAACTGGTCGCGGATCCGGTCGATGATCGCGGTGTCGGCGAAGCCCGGGCAGATCGCGGTGATCGTCGTCCCCTCGCGGGCCAGGCGCGGCGCCATCGACCGGACGAAGGCGATGGCGCCGCCCTTGGCGACGCTGTAGCCGGGGTCGGTGGCCATCGGCGAGAGCCCGGCCAGGGAGGCCGTGACGACGATCGCGCCGCCGCCGGCCCGCCGGATCGCCGGGCGGGCGGCCACCGCGCCGTAGACGACGCCGAACAGGTCGACGTCCACCACGTGCAGGAACTCGTCGAGGTCGAGCTCGTCGTCGGACTTGGCCGCGGAGATGCCGGCGTTGAGGTAGGCGGCGTCGAGCCGGCCGTGCCGGGCCTCGATGCGCTCGACCAGGGCGGCGTTGGCCGCACGGTCGGTGACGTCGAGGACCTCGAACTCCGCGCCCAGGTCGGCGGCGGTGGCGCGGGCCCGCTCGCCGTCGAGGTCGGCGAGGACGACGGTGACCTCCCGCTCGCGCAGCTTGGTGGCGAGGGCGCGGCCGAAGCCGCCGGTCCCTCCGGTGATCAGTGCGACGGAGCCCGGGCGCGGAGTGGTGTCGGTCACCCCGGCATCACATCACGCGCTGCGGAGGAACCGGTCGAGGACCCGGATGCCGAAGCGCAGCGACTCCACCGGCACCCGCTCGTCGATGCCGTGGAACAGCGAGGCGAAGTCCAGGTCCGGGGGCAGCCGCAGCGGGGAGAAGCCGAAGCAGCGCATGCCCAGGCGCTCGAAGCTCTTGGCGTCGGTGCCGCCGCTCATGGTGAACGGCACCGGGCGGGCGCCGTCGTCCTCGGCCTCGAGCGCGGCCACCATCGCGTCGACCAGCGGGCCGTCGAACGTCGTCTCCACGGCCTGGTCGTGCACGAGCCACTCGCGCTGTACGCCCTCGCCGATGAGCGACGCGAGCTGGCGCTCGAACTCCTCCTCCTGCCCGTAGAAGAAGCGGCCGTCGACGGTGGCGCTGGCGGTGCCGGGGATGACGTTGGCCTTGTAGCCGGCGGCGAGCATCGTCGGGTTGACCGTGTTGCGCAGGGCCGCGCCGATCATCCGGCTGATGCTGCCGAGCCGGGCCAGTGCCTGCTCGGGCTCGTCGGGGTCGATCTCGATGCCGTAGGCGTCCTCGACGGCGGCAAGGAACTGGCGCATCGGCGGGGTGAGCGTCGTGGGCAGCCGGGCCGAGCCGAGGCGGGCGACGGCCGCGCAGAGCCGGGTGACGGCGTTGTCGTCGTGGACGAACGAGCCGTGGCCGGGCTTCCCGCCGGCGGTCAGCCGCATCCAGGCCAGGCCCTTCTCGGCGGTCTGGACGAGGTAGAGGCGCAGGTCGTCGCGGACGGTGATGGAGAAGCCGCCGACCTCGCTGATCGCCTCGGTGCAGCCCTCGAACAGGTCGGGGTGCTCCTCGACCAGGTAGCGGGCACCGAGCTTCCCGCCGGCCTCCTCGTCGGCGACGAACGCCAGGACGACGTCCCGCGGCGGCTTCGTGCCGGTGCGTGCCCAGTCGCGGACGACCGCCAGGGTCATCGCGTCCATGTCCTTCATGTCCACCGCGCCGCGGCCCCAGACGTAGCCGTCACGCTCCTCGCCGGAGAAGGGGTGCACGCTCCACTCGGCCGGGTCGGCGGGGACGACGTCCAGGTGACCGTGGACGAGCAGGGCGGGCCTCGTGCGGTCGCTGCCCTCGATGCGGGTGACCAGGCTGGCCCTCCCCCGCTCCGACTCGTGGATGACGCTGTCGATGCCGACCTCGTCGAGCTTGCCGGCCACCCACTCCGCCGCCGTCCGCTCGCCCTTGCCGGTGGCGGTGTCGCCGGTGTTGGTCGTGTCGATGCGGATGAGGTCGGACAGCAGCTCCGCGACCTCGTCCTGGGCTCGGGACAGGGGCGCGGGAGTCGTCTCGGACATGCCGACGATCGTGCCACCGGGGGTGTGCGACCCCCGGTCGAGGCTCGGTTATGCTGGCTCCCGGCGCTCGCGAGAGCGGCCCACCTGTCCGGGTGGCGGAATGGCAGACGCGCTAGCTTGAGGTGCTAGTGCCCTTTATCGGGCGTGGGGGTTCAAGTCCCCCCTCGGACACAGCCTCACCTCGGTGTTCCTACGGGTCAGGAGCCCGGGGTGTTCGCGTCTTGAACGTGGAGATGGCCTGGTGCCGCGTGATAATTCGTTGCCGGTCAGCCGTCCAGCGGGCGGCGAAGCGATGCGCCGCCGCTACCGGGACGCGTTCGAGTTCGGGCGCGATCTCATCCCCGACGGCTTGCAGCAAGGCTGGCTCCACCACCTCCCGATGATGACCTCGCTCGCCGTCCAGCCGCCGGTCGTCATGCGCTCTGCATCCGATCGCTCTCGTAGGGCACGGCCGTGTGGCGCGCCGTCCGCGGCCACGTCCACGCACAGCGGACGATCATGGTGAGGACCAGCACCTCGAGGCCGATCGCGATTGCGAAGTAGTACGTCCAGGACTCCCCGATGCCGTTCGCGACCGAGACGACGACGTAGAGCGGCGCGACGACGAGGTTGGCCCTGCGGTTCGCGCGGGCGGGCAGCGTCATCGACAGGGCCACCATCGAGATCGGGATTGCCATCAGCGTGAGCGCACCGAAGGCCCATGTCTGGCTGATCTCGAGCTCCCAGACGATTCCGGCCAGGATGTCGTCGACGACCCCCGGCATGTACAAGCCGAGGATGTCGACGTAGACGTACAGGAACATGAAGCTCACCCACCAGGCGGCGAGCTTGGACTGCATCGGGACCTGCCGGTCCTCCAGCGGGCCGGTGGGGTAATGCCTTCTGCGCATGATCGCTCCTCGTTGAAGGCCGAGCCACGACAGGGCTCGGATCCGATTCATCTGTGATGGCGTCACGATGGCGAGGGACCTCGACGGACACATCCGTCGACGGGCTCCAGCTGCCCTGGCCGTATGAATAGGGCAGAGTTCGTTCTTTCGGCCGATCCGTTCGAAGCGCGGCTTCCTTACGCTGTGGTCGATGGTGGGAACCGTGCTCGGCGCCCTATGGGCAGAGCCTCGTCCTCCGCATCCGCCCGTGCGGGTGTGGCGCGACTGGGCGCTCGTCGGGGTACTCGTGGTGTGGTCGATCGCGGAAGCGCTGCTGCGCGAGGACCGGACGTGGTGGCCGGTCGTGCTCACCGTCAGCATCGTCGTCACTGCCTGTCTGCTGTGGCGGCGCACCCATCCCCTGGCCGCGGTCGCCGTGGCCTTCGGGACGCTCATAGCCTTCGATGTCGCGAGGATCCTGGCAGTCGACGCAACGGGGCTGCTGAGCATCGCCGCACTGCTCGTGCTGCCCTACGCGCTGTTGCGCTGGGGCGCAGGCCGCGAGGCCGCGGGAGGCCTCGGGATCATCCTCGTCTGGCTCGCCGTCACCCACGTCGCTGACCCGACCGCGCCGGCCGAGGTGGTCGCTGGCTACGGATTCTTTCTGTTCTCCGCCGCCCTGGGTGCCGCTATTCGTTTCCACGCCAGCAGCCGCCTGCGCGAAATCGAGCAGGTGAAGCTGCGCCAGCGCAACGAGCTCGCGCGGGAGCTGCACGACACGGTCGGCCACCACGTCTCGGCGATCGCCGTCCAAGCGCAGGCCGGGCGCGCCCTGTCGGCCACGAACCCGGCCCGAGCGCTGGCCACCTTGGAAACCATCGAGGAGTCGGCGTCCCGGACGCTTGAGGAGATGCGCGCCATCGTCGGCGTCCTACGCGATGGGACGGAACCAGATTTCGCCCCACGGGGGGGTGTCGCTGACATCGCACGGCTTGCTTGCCACGACGGCGAGGGGCCACGCGTCGACGTCCGCCTTTCCGGCGGCCTCGATGGTGTCGACCGACCGGTCGGCACCGCCCTGCACCGGATCGCCGCGGAAGCGGTGATCAACGCGACCCGCCACGCGGTACACGCGACCCGCGTCACGGTCGATGTCACCGCCGCACACGACCAAGTGCACCTGAGGGTGCGTGACGACGGCGAAGCTAGCCCGGATCTTTCATCTGGCAGCCAATGATCATCGAGAGGGGCCTCGATGGGCCGCTGGGGCGTGATTCTGGTGTCGGGGTACGACGGTTCTCCCG
>NZ_NVPT01000181.1 GCF_002802985.1 Geodermatophilus chilensis
CGGCGGGGCGGGGGTCGGTGGGCTGGTAGACCGCCAGCACCTGGTAGGTGGCGGTGTCGCGGATGGCGTTGAACCACCGCCGGCACCCCGTGCTGTGCACCCAGCGCTCGGCGAAGGGTCCCTTGGGGTTGTCGCGGTAGAAGAGGTACTCCGCCCACTCCTGGTCGGTCAGGTCGGCGGGCGTGGCGGGGTAGGGGACGTGGGCCTGACCCCCGTAGGAGAACTCGGTCTCGTCCCGGGGCCCGCACCAGGGACAGGTCAGCAGCAGCACGCTGGCTCCTCTCGGACTTCCGGGTCAGTGGGCGACGGCGGCGGCGCCGTGCTCGTCGATGAGCGCACCGGTGCTGAACCGGTCCAGCGCGAACGGCGAGTTGAGCGGGTGCGGCTCCCCGGTCGCCATCGTGTGCGCCATCGTCCAGCCGGCCGACGGCGTGGCCTTGAAGCCGCCGGTGCCCCAGCCGCAGTTGACGTAGAGGTTCTCCACCGGGGTCGCCCCGATGATCGGCGAGGCGTCGGGGGAGACGTCGACGATGCCGCCCCAGGTCCGGAGCACGTGCGCCCGGGCGAAGATCGGGAACAGCTCCACCGCGGCAGCCATCTGGTGCTCGATGACGTGGAACGACCCGCGCTGGCCGTAGCCGTTGTACGAGTCGACCCCGGCACCCATGACCAGCTCGCCCTTGTGCGCCTGCGAGACGTAGACATGCACGTGGTTGGACATGACCACCGTCGGGTGCACCGGCTCGTACAGCTCGGAGACCAGCGCCTGCAGCGGGTGGGACTGGACCGGCAGCCGGAACCCGGCCCGCTCGGCCAGCACGCTGCTGTGCCCGGCGGCGGCCAGGCCGACGACGCCGGCGGAGATCGGCCCGCGGGTGGTCTCCACGCCCACCACCCGGTCGCCGTCCCTGAGGAAGCCGGTGACCTCGCAGTTCTGGATGAAGTCGACGCCCAGCCGGTCGGCGGCGCGGGCGAAGGCCCAGGCGACGTGGTCGTGCTTGGCGATGCCGGCCCGCGGCTGGAAGGTCGCCCCGAGCACGGGGTACCGGATGTCGGGGGAGACGTTGAGGATCGGGCAGATCTTCGCCACTTCGTCGGCATTCAGCCACTCGGCGTCCACGCCGTTGAGCCGGTTGGCGTTGACCCGGCGGGTGGCCTCTCGGACGTCCTGCAGCGTGTGCGCCAGGTTGAGCACCCCGCGCTGGCTGAACAGGAAGTCGTAGTTCAGCTCGGCGGGCAGCTGCTCCCATAGCTTGAGCGCGAACTCGTAGATGCCCGCGCTCTCGTCCCACAGGTAGTTGGACCGGATGATCGTGGTGTTGCGGGCCATGTTGCCGCCGGCCAGCCAGCCCTTCTCGAGGACGGCGACGTTGGCGAGGCCGTGGTTCTTGGCCAGGTAGTAGGCCGTGGCGATGCCGTGGCCGCCGCCGCCGACGACGATGGCGTCGTAGGAGGGCTTCGGGTCGGGGTTGCGCCAGAGCCAGTCCGGGTGCTCGGGCAGATGGCGCGGATCGGTCTGCGCGCTCATCACAGCTCCCCGTCCAGGTTCGGGTACAGGGGGAACTTGCCTGCCAGGCTCTCGACGCGGCCGCGCAGCTCGGCGGCCGTCTCGTGGCTGAGCTCGCCCTTGAGCGCCTCGGCGATGATGTCGGCGACCTCGCGGAACTCAGTGACGCCGAAGCCACGGGTGGCCAGCGCCGGGGTGCCGATGCGCAGCCCGGAGGAGACCATCGGCGGGCGCGGGTCGAAGGGGACGGCGTTGCGGTTCACGGTGATCCCGATGCGGTGCAGCCGGTCCTCGCCCTGCTGACCGTCGAGCGCCGAGTCGCGCAGGTCGACGAGGACCAGGTGGACCTGCGTGCCACCGGTGAGGACCGAGATGCCGGCCTCCCGCACGTCGTCGGCCAGCAGCCGCCCGGCGAGGATGCGCGCGCCGTCGAGCGTGCGCTGCTGGCGCTCGCGGAACTCCTCGCTCGCGGCCACCTTGAAGGCCACGGCCTTGGCGGCGATCACGTGCTCGAGGGGACCGCCCTGCTGGCCCGGGAAGACAGCGCTGTTGATCTTCTTGGCGAGCTCGGCGGTGCTCAGGATGACGCCACCCCGCGGGCCGCCGAGCGTCTTGTGCGTGGTCGTGGTGACCACGTGGGCGTGCGGCACGGGATTGGGGTGCAGCCCTGCCGCGACGAGGCCCGCGAAGTGCGCCATGTCGACGAGCAAGTAGGCCCCCACGCGGTCGGCGATCCGACGGAATTCCGCGAAGTCCAGGTGCCGGGGATACGCCGACCATCCGGCCACGATCATCTTCGGCCGGTGCTCGAGCGCCAGTCGCTCCACCTGATCCATGTCGACCAGCAGGTCGGATGAACGCACGTGGTACGGCACGACGTCGTAGAGCTTGCCGGAGTAGTTGATTCGCATGCCGTGGGTCAGGTGCCCACCGTGGGCCAGGTCGAGACCGAGGATGGTGTCGCCCGGGTCCAGCAGCGCGAACATCACAGCCGCGTTGGCCTGCGCGCCCGAGTGCGGCTGCACGTTCGCCGCCTCGGCGCCGAACAGGTCCTTGACCCGGTCGATGGCCAGCCGTTCCACGACGTCCACGTGCTCGCAGCCGCCGTAGTACCGACGGCCGGGATAGCCCTCGGCGTACTTGTTGGTGAGCACCGAGCCCTGCGCCTGCATGACCGCCGAGGGGGCGAAGTTCTCCGACGCGATCATCTCCAGTGTCGACTGCTGACGCTCCAGCTCCGCGGTGATCGCGGCATGCACGTCGGGGTCGAGGCTCGCGAGCTCGAGGTCGAGGATGTCGGCCACAGCAGGTCCCTTCGTCTGCAAAAGCGCAACGGCGTTGCTTGACGAGCAACCTAGGTGTGACGCGCTACACCGTCAAGCGGCCTGCATGGGAGCGGGGGAGTGCATGGAACTGCGAGCACTGTGTCCTTCCGCAGGTTGACAGTGATGCGCGCCACTTCTACGGTCACTGCAACCGAGTTGCCGTTAACGCAACACGGGCCGACCTCAGGCGAAACTTTGAGCCCCTTGGATGGCCGCCATGAGCCAGCACGCCCCCACCGTCTCCGATCCCGGCGCGGCCCCTACGGCCGTGGACCGCGGGGTCCGCCGCCGCGTGGTCGCCGCGAGCTTCATCGGCAACTTCGTCGAGTGGTTCGACTACGCCGTCTACGGCTATCTGGCGGCCACGATCTCCACGGTCTTCTTCCCGGAGACCGACCGGACCACCGGCCTCCTGCTGACGTTCGCCGTCTTCGCGATCTCGTTCTTCGTGCGGCCGGTCGGCGGGCTCGTGTGGGGGCACATCGGCGACAAGGTCGGGCGACGGAGCGCGTTGTCCTACTCGATCCTGATCATGTCGATCGCCACGTTCGCCATCGCGCTGCTACCGACCTACGCGGCCGTGGGGCTCCTCTCGCCGGTGCTCCTCCTGGTGGTCCGGGTCGTGCAGGGCTTCTCCGCGTCTGGTGAGTACGCGGGTGCGTCCTCGTTCCTCGTGGAGTACGCCCCGGCGCGCCGCCGAGGGCTCTACGCCGCCGTCGTACCGGCGAGCACGGCCGCGGGTCTTTTGTTCGGCTCACTGCTCGCCGCGCTGCTGACCGGCGTCCTCTCCGACGCTCAGATGCACTCGTGGGGATGGCGACTGCCGTTCCTGCTGGCCGCACCCATGGGCCTGATCGGCCGCTACATCCGGTACCGCTTGGAGGACACGCCTACCTTCCGCGCTCTGGAGGATCAGGCGGACGTCGCCAGGGCGCCGGTGTTCGAGATGTTCCGCACCCACCGCCGCCCGCTCGTGCTCGCCCTGGGCGCGGCCCTTCTCAACGCCGTCGCCTTCTACGTGCTACTCAGCTACATGCCGACCTATCTGTCCGAGGAGCTCGGGTTCGGCGACACGGAGTCCTTCCTCGCCACGACCATCGCGCTGGCCACCTACATCGGCTTCATCTTCCTTACCGGGATGGCCTCCGACCGCTTCGGCCGCCGGTCGGTCCTGCTGACCGCCTCAGCGCTGTTCGTGTTCTTCACGGTGCCGGCCTTCCTCCTCCTCGATGGCGCCGGGTTCCTGGTCGTCGTCCTCATCCAGGTGCTGCTCGGAGGGATGCTGACCCTCAACGACGGCACGCTGCCCAGCTTCCTGGCGGAGATGTTCCCCACCCGGATCCGCTACAGCGGGTTCGCCGTCAGCTTCAACCTGGCCAACGCCGTCTTCGGCGGCACCGCGCCCTTCGTGGCGACCCTGCTCATCTCCCAGACCGGCAGCACGGTCGCCCCGGCCTGGTACCTCGTGGCCGCGGCCGCGGTGTCCGCCGGCGCCGTCCTGATGAGCCGCGAGACCGCCCGCACGCCACTGCGCGAGTCCTGACCCCGCCTGACTCCCGTCCCACCCGACAGAAGGAGAAGAACCGTGTCCGTTGCTGACCTCGAGCGGCTGAAGGTGATCCACAACGGCGAAAAGGAGCAGCAGACCTTCTCTGCCGAGGAGATGGAGCGGCGCCTGGCGGCGCTGCGCAAGACCATGGCCGACGAGGGAGTGGACATCGCCCTGCTCACCTCGTACCACAACGTGAAGTACTACTCGGACTTCCTCTACACGTCCTTCGGTCGCCCGTACGCCTACGTGGTGACGCAGGACGACCAGTTCACCGTCTCGGCCAACATCGACGCGGGCATGCCCTGGCGGCGCACCTTCGGGGACAACGTCGTCTACACCGACTGGCACCGCGACAACTACGTGTGGGTGATCCGGGAGAGCCTGCACAGTCGCGGCATCAACCCCAGCGGCATCGGGGTCGAGGACGACACCCTGCCGCTGGAGATGCGGCAGAAGTTCGAGGCGGCGTTCCCCGACGCCGTGCTCGTGGACATCTCGAAGGCAGCCATGCGCCAGCGCATGGTGAAGTCGGCCGAGGAGATCGAGCTCATCAAGCACGGCGCGCGCATCGGCGACCTCGGCGGTGCGGCCATCCGCGAGGCGATCACCGAGGGCGTGCCCGAGTTCGAGGTGGCGCTGGCCGGCACCAACGCCATGGTCCGCGAGATCGCCCGCACCTTCCCGCACACCGAGATCCGCGACACCTGGGTGTGGTTCCAGTCCGGCATCAACACCGACGGGGCGCACAACTGGCCGACCACCCGCCGCGTCCAGCGCGGCGACATCCTGAGCCTCAACTGCTTCCCGATGACGTCGGGCTACTACACCGCTCTCGAGCGCACGCTCTTCTATGGCGAGCCCGACACGCGCTCCCTGAAACTGTGGGAGATCAACGTGGCCGTGCACCGAGCCGGCCTGGACCTGATCAAGCCCGGGATCACCTGCGCCGAGATCGCGCACAAGCTCAACGAGATCTACATCGAGCACGGTCTGTTGCCCAACCGGACCTTCGGCTACGGGCACTCCTTCGGCGTCCTCTGCCACTACTACGGACGGGAGGCGGGCCTGGAACTGAGGGAGGACATCGACACCGTCCTGGAGCCGGGCATGGTCGTGTCCATGGAGCCGATGATCATGGTCCCCGAGGGGCAGCCCGGAGCCGGCGGCTACCGGGAGCACGACATCCTGGTCGTGCACGAGGGCGGGGCCGAAAACATCACGAAGTTCCCCTTCGGGCCCGAGCACAACATCCTGGGCGTCTGAACGCCGGCGTCCCGGGCAAGTCGCCGATGCCACGTCGCGGGGTCCACCGTCCGCGACGTGGCATCGTCGACGACGCGAACGACGACAGGGGAGCCCGATGACAACCACCGACGGCCGGTCCCTCACCGAGGACCTCCCCGAGAACGGCGAGGCCCGCGGGATCTCGGTCCTGAAGAACGGTCTCGCCGTCCTCCGGGCCTTCACGGTGGACGAGCCGCTCCTCGGGGTGTCCGAGATCGCCGCCCGCGTGGGGCTGCACAAGAGCACGGTCTCGCGCATCCTCGCCACCCTCGAGCTCGAGGACCTCGTCGAGCGTGATCCGTCCACCCGCCGCTTCCGGCTCGGCCTGGGGGTCATCGCGATGGCCGGACCGCTGCTGGCCGACCTCGACGTGCGCCGGGTGGCGTACCCGGTGCTGCACGACCTCAGCCGGCGCACCGGGGAGACCGCTGCGCTGATGGTCTGGGACGGGGGAGAGGCGATCTGCGTCGAGCAAGTGCCCAGCCAGCACCAGGTGAAGCACACGACGCCGCTGGGGACCCGCTACGACACGGCGGCCAGCTCGTCGGTCCAGGTGTTCCTCGCCCAACTGGAGCCCTTTGCCGTCCGCAGTCTGGTGATGAAGGGGGCGATCGACCTCCCCGGTCTCACCGAGGCCGTGCTGGACGCGTATCTGGTCAGGCTGCGCGAGGTCGCCGACCGTGGCTGCGCGGTCAACTACGGGGAGACCTCCCTGGAGGAGGTCGGCGTGGCCGCCCCCGTGGTCGACCACCGTGGCGAGGTCGTCGCGGCGGTGCTGCTGTCGGCGCCCCGATTCCGCATCTCCACCGAGCAGCTCTCCGTGCTCGTGGAGGCGGTCACCGCCGCTGCTCAGCAGGTGAGTTCTCGCCTCGGCGGCGTCTGACGCGAGGCTTCGTCTCCCGGCTGAGCGATCGATGCGCTGACCGGACCGCCTACCGGCCCATCAGGTGCTCGGAGTGGCGCAAGCGCAGCGCCAGATGCAGGGCAAGCGCGCGCGAGGTGCCGGTCGGGTCACCGCCGAGCAGCCCGAAGGCCCGGTCCAGGCGCCCGTAGAGCGACTGCCGCTGCAGGTGCAACAGCTCCGCGGTGCGGGTCTTGTTGCAGCCGGAGTCCAGATAGGTCTCCAGTGTGTGCAAGAGGAGATCGCCCTCGTTCGCGCGGAGCGCCAGCAGCATCGCGAGCTGGCCGCGGACGAAGCGAGACCGCGCGGCGACCGCGTCGTCGGTGTCCAGGAGGGTCTCGACGATCGTGGTGACTGCGTCCACGACCGACCCGGGGCCGTAGGCGGATCGCTGCCGCATCGACGCCACTGCCAGCTCCATCGACGTGGCGACCCCGGCCAGGTCCGGGACCACCGGCCCGACACCGACGACTACGGCGTCCAGTTCCCGGACCCACTCATCGAGGGCAACGACCAGGGCGTTGCGACGCGCGGCGGCGCTCCTGCGGTCGGTCAGGGAGAGGACGACGCGCACCTCGGTGTCGGACGCGTCCATGGCGATCCGGCCGTACTGGCGGAGCCGCCCGTCGAAGCCCGGCAGGCCGGCCCCCGGTGTCGCGGTGGTCACGGACATCCCCACCACCGGATCGGCGGGGTCGAACCCGACCACCTGGGCCAGGTGTGTCAGTCGGCTGCGGTCACCCCCGCCGTGGCCGGCGAGGCGGGCGAGCTCGCTCGCGGCAAAGTCCCGGGTCGACGGTGCGTGGGACCTCAGCAGGGCGAGGCCGAGTGCCTCCGCGGCCCGCTCTGTCACGATGCCGAGCAGATCCAGGTCCGTGTCGGCGCGCGGGTGGAAGACCAGGGTGGCGGCGTGCGCACCCCGGACGGTGATGCGTGAGGTGACGCCCTGATTCGGCATGGTCTCCAGCAGTCCGTCGGGCGTGTGCGCCCCACGGACCTCGCTGATGAGCTCTCCCGCACTGTCGAAGAGCGCGACGGACAACCCCGTCCGCTGGACGAGGGTGTCCAGCAGCGCGGCGACGTCGCCGCCGCCGGCCAGCACGGCCGACAGGTCGTGTGCCAGCTCCCCGCCGCGCCGGAGGCGCGTCACGGAGTCGTTGACGAGCTCGGCGTTGATCGCCTCGGCCACGTCGACGAAGGGAATCTGGCGGCGCAGCTGGATCACCGGGAAGCCGAGGACGTCGGCCTGGCTCACCACCGCCGCCGGGACGGAGGGCAACCGAGGGCCGGTCTCGACGGCCACGGCGGTGACGTGCCGGTCGGCCAGCTCCGTGACGTAGCGCCGCTGGTCGACCGCGGCCGCCGCGGCCAGCATCGACCCGCCGGTGAGGAGGAGCTCCCCGCCGCGGAGCAGGGAGGCGATCTCCAGCACCTCGCTCGAGTGCACCCAGCGCACCCGACGCTGCAGGCCCGCGGTCCCGGTCAGCAACCGCGGCTGCCCGGGGCGGAGGCTGGGGTGCCTGAGCGCCCGACCCAGGGTCAGCCGCATGACGGAGTGTCAGGAAAATCGCGGCTCATGCACGACACTGTGCGTCTTGTCGGTCGTGATCCGCAACACCCACGATGTGACGACCCCCAGCCCAGCCCCGTCGAACCGGAGGCCGCCATGTCCGCCGCGACCGAGCCCGAACCGCCCTCGATCCACGACGTCGAGGAGCAACTCCAACCCATCCCCGAGAGCTCCCGGACCACCAAGGTCTCCGGGCAGTTCTGGATCTGGTGCGGCGCCAACATCGCGCCGATCAACTGGGTCCTGGGCGCGCTGGGCATCAACCTCGGCCTCGGCCTCGCCGACACCCTGACCGTCCTGATCCTCGGCAACCTCATCGGCATGGCGCTGTTCGGCCTCTTCGTGCTGATGGGCCAGAAGACGGGCGTCACCGGCATGGTGCTGTCCCGGGCCGCCTTCGGCCGGCGCGGCAACTACCTGCCCTCGCTCATCCAGGCCGCGCTGTCGATCGGATGGTGCGCGGTGAACACGTGGATCATCCTCGACCTGGTGATGGCCCTGTTCGGGAAGCTCGGCGTCGTCGACCCGACCGGGGAGAACTACGCGGCGAAGATTGCGGTCGCCGCGTTCCTCATGGCCATCCAGGTGGCCATCTCCTGGCTCGGCTACCGGGCCATCTCGGCCTTCGAGCGGTGGACCGTCCCGCCCACGATCGCGGTCCTCGTCCTGATGTCGGTCGTCGCCTGGTTCTTCCTCGACATCGACTGGTCCTACGCCGGGCCGGAGGGCGCCGTCCTCTCCGGGGGCGAGCGGCTCGCCGCGATGACGGCGATCATGACCGCGATCGGCATCGGCTGGGGGATCACCTGGTTCACCTACGCGGCCGACTACTCGCGCTTCGTCAGCACGCGGATGCCGCGGCGCAAGCTCTACCTCGCGAGCACCCTGGGCCAGTTCATCCCCGTCGTCTGGCTGGGCGTGCTCGGCGCGACCCTCGCCACCAAGAACGGATCCGTGGACCCCGGCCAGCTGATCGTCGAGAACTACGGGGCGCTGGCCATCCCGGTGCTGCTGCTGGTCCTGCACGGGCCGATCGCCACGAACATCCTCAACATCTACACGTTCTCGGTGGCGACGCAGGCGCTCGACATCAAGATCCCCCGCCGCAGTCTCAGCGTGCTGGTCGGCGTCCTGTCCATGGCGGTCGTGGTCTTCTTCATCTTCCAGGAGGACTTCGCGACCGTCCTGGACACCTGGCTCATCGGGCTGGTC
>NZ_NVPT01000182.1 GCF_002802985.1 Geodermatophilus chilensis
AGATGTGTCTAAGCGACAGCCCCCACCCCTCGCAGGCTCGGGACGGGCCCCGGGACGGGGCCGGGGACCCTGCAGGAGGGCCGGCCCGACCCGCGGGTGTCGGTCGTGGTCATCACCCACGAGCGCCGCGACGAGGTGCTGCTGGCCCTGTCCCGGCTGGTCGCACTGCCCGAGCAGCCGCACGTCGTCGTCGTCGACAACGGCTCCACCGACGGGACGGCGCAGGCGGTTGCCGAGCGGTTCCCGCAGGTGGAGCTGGTCGCCAGCCCGGAGAACCTCGGCGCGATCGGCCGCAACGTCGGCGTGGCCCGGGTGGACACCCCCTACGTCGCCTTCTGCGACGACGACACCTGGTGGGACCCGGGGTCGCTGCGCACCGCGGCCGACGTCCTCGACGCGCACCCGCGCCTGGCCGTGGTGGCCGCGCGGATCCTGGTCGAGCCGGGCGGCCGCGAGGACCCGATCGTCCCCGAGCTGCGCGACTCCCCCGTCCAGGGTGCGGACTGGCTGCCCGGGCCGGCGCTGGGCTCGTTCCTCGCCGGCGCCTCGGTGCTGCGGCGGGAGGCGTTCACCGAGGTCGGCGGCTTCTCGGAGCGGCTGTGGCTGGGCGGCGAGGAGGAGCTGATGGCCGGCGACCTGGCCGCCGCCGGGTGGGAGCTCTGCTACCTGCCCGCGCTGACCGTGCACCACCAGGCGTCGAAGGCGCGCGACTCCCACCGCCGGCGCCGCGACGGCATCCGGAACACCCTCTGGACGACGTGGCTGCGCCGGCCGGCCCGCCCGGCGCTGCGCCGCACCGTGCACCTGCTGCGCACCCTGCCGCGGGACCGGGTGACCGCCCAGGGCCTGTGGGCCGCTGCCCGTGGACTGCCGTGGGTGCTGCGCGAGCGGCGGGTGCTGCCCCCGCACGCCGAGGCCCGCTTCGCCGCACTGGAGCACGCCCAGCGCACGTCGACCGCGCGCCGCTACGTGAGCTGATCGAGCGGCATTTTCCGCGGAAATCGCCCCGGACCGGGGCGTCAGGTCGCGCAGTCGATGCAGGTGCGCGCGGCGGGGCGGGCGGCCAGCCGCTCGGGGGCGATCGGCCGGCCGCAGGTCTCGCAGACGCCGTAACCGCCGGCCGCCCGCCGCTCGAGGGCGGCGTCGACGTCGGCCAGCCGCCGGCGCGCCGACTCCAGCAGCGCGGCCACCTGCTGCCGCTCGAAGGCGATGGTCGCGCCCTCGGGGTCGTGCTCGTCGTCGGCGTTCGACTGCCGCGACGCGGCGACGACGGCGTCGAACTCGCCGGTCAGCGCGGCGATCTGGGCGAGGGTCGCCCGACGCTCGGCCTCCAGCGGGTCGCCGCCCCCGGCCCCGTTCAGGGCACCGCCCCGAGCCGGCGCGGGGTGGGGAGGACGGGGTCCTCACACACGGCGCAGCAGCCGCAGCGACCCGGTGCCGGGCAGCTCGGTGAACTCCCCCGACGCGAGCACCCGCCGATAGACCCCGTAGGGCGCCTGGCCGCCGTCGGCCGGGTCGGGGAAGACGTCGTGGATGGCCAGCGTGCCGCCGACGGCCAGCTTCGCCACCCAGGCGTCCTGGTCGCGGAGCGCGGACTCCTCCGTGTGCGACCCGTCGAGGAACAGCAGCGCGAGCGGGGTGGCCCACAGCGGCGCCAGCACCTCCGAGCGCGCCACCACCGCGATGACGACGTCCTCGGCGCCGGCGTCGGCGATCGTCCGGCGGAACCGCGGCAGGGTGTCCAGCAGGCCGACGGCGGGGTCGACCAGCGACGGGTCGTGGTACTCCCAGCCGGGCTGGTGCTCCTCGGAGCCGCGGTGGTGGTCGACGGTGACCACCTGCCGGCCGGTCTCCCGCGCCGCGGCGGCCAGGTAGAGCGCCGACCTCCCCATCCAGCTGCCCACCTCGAGCAGCGGCCCGGGGACGGCGACCGCGCGGGCGGCCTCGTACAGCGCCGTCCCCTCGTCGTCGGGCATGAAGCCGGGGGCGGCACGGGCGGCGGTGAGCAGGTCGCGGGTCACCGCCCCAGCGTGGCTCACCGGGCGAACCGGGCCCGCAGGGCGGTCAGCCGCTGGTCGGTCACCGCGCCCGCCCGGGTGCCGGCGGCCTTGGCGAAGAACGCGCCGGCCGCCGTCGTCACGGGGACGGCGAGCACCAGCGCGATCGAGCCGACCAAGGTGCGGATGACCTCCTCGGCCATGGCCGAGGAGGTGAGGACGACGTCCCACGGCTGGGCGTAGACCTCGAAGAGCATGAGCAGCGGCAGCGAGGCGCCCGCGTAGGCGAAGACGATCGTGTACACGGTCGAGGCGATGTGGTCCCGGCCGACCGCCATCCCCCGGCGGTAGAGCTCCTGCCAGGTCATGTCGGGGTCGACCTCGTGCAGCTGCCAGATCGCCGAGGCCTGGGTGATCGTCACGTCGTTGAGCACGCCGAGGCCGGCGACGACCACGCCGGCGAGGACCAGCCCGGAGAAGTCGAGCGCCGGGTCGTACTGCAGCAGCGTGGTGGTCTCGTCGCTGGTCAGCCCGGTCAGCCGCGCCGTGGCCACCCCCACCGCCCCGAGGACGGCGACCAGCGCCAGCCCGAAGAGCGTGCCCACCAGCGCCGTCGTGGTCCGCGCGGAGAAGCCGTGCGCCAGGTAGAGGACGACGAACATGATCGCCGCCGAGCCGACCAGGCTGACCAGCGTGGGCGAGGAGTCGCCGAGCAGGCCGGGCAGGAGGAACTGCAGCATCACGAAGAACGCGAACGCCAACCCGACGAGCGCGTTGAACCCGCGCAGCCGGGCCACGGCCACGGTCACGACGGCGAAGGCGACGGTCAGCGCCACGATCGGCACGTCCCGGTCGTAGTCGTAGAAGGCGTACTGGCCGGCGCCCTCGACGCCGGCGTCGCGGGTGAGCACGAGGACGTCGCCCTCGGTGATGCCCGCGGCGTAGACCTCGGCCGGGAGCTGCAGCTGCTGGAACTCCCCCGCGCCGTCCCCGTCGAGCACCTCCACCACGACGGTGGCGCAGGTCAGCGGCTGCGCCGGCTGGCCGCCGCCCCCGGGCACCGAGCAGTCGAACGGCTCGACGGCGGAGACCCGGCCCTCGGGGTAGGTGGTGCCCGGTGGGAGGAAGAGCTCGGCGGCCTGCTCCGCGCGGGTCGGCTCGTCGCCCGGCCAGAGCACCAGCAGCCCGACGACGGTGGCCAGGCCGACCGGTACGAGCAGCAGGAGCATCAGCCAGACCGCGCGCCGTCTCCGGGTGAGCACCTCCGGGGTCGGCGGCGGGGCGTCCGGGTCGGGACCGTGGCTGTGGGGGTGGCTCGGCGGCACCCGGTCAGGCTAGGAGCTGCACCGCGCGGCGCCGTCCGCGACACCGGCACTCAGCCGGCGCCCCCCTCCCGGTCGACGCGGTCGTCGACCTCCGACTGGTACTCCTCGACCGAGAAGCGCAGCCACAGCCCGGACAGCTGCAGCGGCCGGGCGACCGCGGCCGGCGGGGCGACGAGCACGACGTCCACCCCGCGTGGCCGGCCGAGCTTCTGCAGCTGCACCAGTACGGCCATGCCGGCGGAGTTGAGGTAGGTGGCCGCGCGGAGGTCCAGGCGCACCTGCCGCAGGTCCGGACGGCCGAGCAGCAGGTCGGTCATCGTCCGCACCAGGGGCCGGCGGGCGCCCTCGGTCAGCTCGCCACCGACGGTCAGCGTCGCGACGTCGCCATCGAGGTCGGTGGTCACCTCGGGCTCCACGTCGCCGCGTCGCTGCTGCCCCGGTTCCCCCTGCGTGTGAGGGGCGTTCGTGTCGTCCACGGCCGTCTCCTGCCCCGGGGAGGCGTCACTCACGCGCGGACGTGCGCGGCGACCCCGACCTCGCCTGCCGGTCCTCGTGCGCCAGCGGCCCGGTTCACCGGCGTGGGCCTGTCCGCGCGGACCGGCGGCGGACGTCCGGAACAAA
The DNA here is from genome assembly GCF_002802985.1 of Geodermatophilus chilensis. Classification (GTDB taxonomy): domain Bacteria; phylum Actinomycetota; class Actinomycetes; order Mycobacteriales; family Geodermatophilaceae; genus Geodermatophilus; species Geodermatophilus chilensis. The sequence continues at coordinate 3,944 of NZ_NVPT01000182.1, forward strand.
TTTGGCGGATGGACGTTTACTCGGGTGCACGCACGAGGTAATCTCCAGTTGCCATCAGAGGTTCACCTCGGGCAGCGAACTCACCAGCACGTACACAGGAGGTTGACACAGCCATGGCCATGCTGACCGCCTACGACCCGTTCGCCGCCACGAACGCCGCCTTCCGGGCGCTCGACCAGCTGACCGGCCGGCCCGGCGGGCTGACCGCCCGCCCGCTGTCGGGCATGCCGATGGACGCCTACCGCGTCGGTGACAACTTCGTCGCCCACTTCGACCTGCCCGGCGTCGACCCCGGCTCGATCGACCTGCAGGTCGAGGGCACCACGCTGACCGTCACCGCGGAGCGCTCGGTGCCGCAGCTGGAGAACGTCGAGTGGGCGATCGCCGAGCGCCCGTACGGCAGCTACACCCGGCAGCTCGTCCTCGGCCGCAGCCTGGACACCGACCGGCTCGAGGCGCACTACCACGACGGCGTGCTCACCGTGAGCATCCCGGTCGCCGAGAAGGCGCGGGCCCGCAAGATCACGGTCACCCGTGCCGACACGCCGGTATCGGTCGAGGGGCGCACCATCGAGGGCGAGACGTCCGGGCGCAAGTCCGTCGAGAGCTGATCGGCGACGAGTCCCGAGGGCCGGGTCCGCACGGACCCGGCCCTCGCGCTTCACCGGCCCAGCGCTCCCTGCAGACCCCGGAGGACCGCCATGACCGCTCCCGCCTCCCGGGACGGCGACCCGCTCGGCCGCCTCGACGACCCGGACTTCCCCGCGCTGACCATGAGCCAGGCCGCCGCGCTGCTCGGCGTCCAGGCGGCCTTCCTGCGCAGCCTCGACACCGCCGGCGTCCTCCAGCCGCACCGCTCCCCCGGCGGGCACCGCCGCTACTCCCGCCACCAGCTGACCCTGGCCGCGCGACTGCGCGGCCTGCTCGACGACGGGCACACCCTCGCCTCGGCGGAGGTGATCCTGGGACTGCAGGACGAGCTGGCCGACGCCCGGGCCGACACCGAGCGGCTGCAGGCCACGGTGGACCGACTGCGGGCGCGCGGCGCGGACGGGTGACGCACGGCGCAGGACACCGGGATGCCCTAGGGGGGTATGGTTGCTCCTGAGCGCCCACCGGAGCGTCGGGAGGACACCCGTGGAGACCACCGGCCAGCACGGCTACATCCACCGCAAGGACGACTACCTCAAGCGGCTGCGCCGCATCGAGGGCCAGGCCCGCGGGCTGCAGCGGATGGTCGAGGACGAGAAGTACTGCATCGACATCCTCACGCAGGTCTCGGCGATGACGAAGGCGCTGCAGTCGGTGGCCCTCGGCCTGGTCGAGGAGCACCTGTCGCACTGCGTCGTCCAGGCCGCGCAGGCCGGCGGCCGCGAGGCCGACGAGAAGGTCCGCGAGGCCTCCGAGGCGATCGCCCGCCTCGTCCGGTCCTGACCCACCCCCGAGAGGAACCCCTGCCATGAGCACCGCCAGCTACACCGTCGTCGGCATGACCTGCGGCCACTGCGTCAACGCGGTGACCGAGGAGGTCAGCGCCGTCCCCGGGGTCACCGCCGTCGACGTCGACCTCGCCAGCGGCGGCCTGACCGTCACCAGCACCGAGCCCGTCGACGCGGCCGCCGTCAAGGCCGCCGTCGAGGAGGCCGGCTACGAGGTCGCCGGCAGCTGAGGGAGCCCGTCGTGCACATCCCCGTGACCGGAGAGGAGACCCTGCGATGAGCACCCCCGACGTCCGCACCGGCGAGGTCGAGCTGCTGATCGGCGGGATGACCTGCGCGTCGTGCGCCGCCCGCGTCGAGAAGAAGCTCAACCGGATGGACGGCGTCACGGCGACGGTCAACTACGCCACCGAGAAGGCGCGGGTGAGCTTCGGCGGGGACGTGACGACCGACGACCTGATCGCCACGGTCGAAAAGACCGGCTACACCGCGGCGCTGCCCGAGCCGCCCCGGCCCCGTCCCGAGGATCACCCCGAGCCGGCGGACGACGACCTGACGCGCCCCCTGCGGCAGCGGCTGCTGGTCTCGACCCTGCTCACCGTGCCCGTGGTCGCGATGGCGATGGTCCCGGCGCTGCAGTTCCAGTACTGGCAGTGGCTCTCGCTGACGCTGGCCGCGCCGGTCGTCGTCTGGGGCGGGCTGCCCTTCCACCGCGCCGCCTGGACCAACCTGCGGCACGGCGCGGCCACCATGGACACGCTGGTCTCCCTCGGCACGGGGGCGGCGTTCCTCTGGTCGCTGTATGCGCTGTTCCTGGGCACCGCCGGCGAGCCCGGCATGACCCACCCGTTCGAGCTGACGATCGGCCGCACCGACGGCAGCGCGAACATCTACCTCGAGGCCGCGGCCGGGGTGACCACGTTCCTGCTGGCCGGCCGGTACGTCGAGGCCCGCTCCAAGCGGCGGGCCGGGGCGGCGCTGCGCGCGCTGCTGGAGCTCGGCGCCAAGGAGGTCACGGTGCTGCGCGGCGGCACCGAGACCCGGGTGCCGGTCGACCGGCTGGCCGTGGGTGACGTCTTCGTCGTCCGGCCCGGGGAGAAGATCGCGGCGGACGGCGTGGTGACCGAGGGGGCGTCGGCCGTCGACGCCTCGATGCTGACCGGCGAGTCGGTGCCGGTGGAGGTCGGCCCCGGCGACGCGGTCGTCGGCGCCACCGTCAACGCCGGCGGCCGGCTGGTCGTGCGCGCCACGCGCGTGGGGTCGGCGACGCAGCTGGCGCAGATGGCGCGGCTGGTCGAGGAGGCTCAGAACGGCAAGGCCGAGGTGCAGCGGCTGGCCGACCGGGTCTCGGGCGTCTTCGTGCCGGTCGTGCTGGTGCTCGCCGTCGCGACGCTCGGCTTCTGGATCGGCGCGTCGGCCGGCCTGCCCGCCGCGTTCACCGCCGCGGTGGCGGTGCTGATCATCGCCTGCCCGTGCGCGCTGGGGCTGGCCACGCCGACCGCCCTCATGGTGGGCACCGGCCGCGGCGCGCAGCTCGGGATCCTCATCAAGGGCCCCGAGGTGCTGGAGTCCACCCGCGCCGTCGACACCGTCGTGCTCGACAAGACCGGCACGGTCACCACCGGCCGGATGACCCTGCACGACGTCGTCCCGGCCGGCGGCGAGGACGCCGACCGGGTGCTGGCGCTGGCCGGCGCCGTGGAGTCCGGCTCCGAACACCCGGTCGCCCGGGCGGTCGCCGAGGCCGCCGCCGAGCGCACCGGCCCGCTGCGGCCGGTCGCCGACTTCGCCAACGAGGCCGGGCTCGGCGTGCGCGGCGTCGTCGACGGGACGGCGGTGCTCGTCGGACGCGCCGGCCTGCTGGACGGCATCACCGTCCCGGCGGAGCTCACCCGGGCGCAGGCCGAGGCGGAGGCCGCCGGGCGGACCGCCGTGCTCGTGGCGTCGGACGGCGTCGCCCGCGGGGTGCTCGCGGTCGCCGACGCGGTCAAGGAGACCTCGGCCGAAGCCGTGCGCCAACTGCGCGACCTGGGCCTGCACCCGGTGCTGCTGACCGGCGACAACGCGACGGTGGCCCGCGCGGTCGCCGCCGAGGTCGGCATCGACGAGGTGGTGGCCGAGGTGCTGCCGCAGGAGAAGGTCGACGTCGTCAAGCGGCTGCAGGACGAGGGCCGGGTCGTGGCGATGGTCGGCGACGGGGTGAACGACGCCGCCGCGCTGGCGCAGGCCGACCTGGGGCTGGCCATGGGCACCGGCACCGACGTGGCGATCCAGGCCTCCGACCTGACGCTGGTGCGCGGTGACCTGCGGGCGGCGGCCGACGCCATCCGGCTGGCCCGGCGCACCCTGACGGTCATCAAGGGCAACCTGTTCTGGGCGTTCGCCTACAACGTCGCGGCGATCCCGCTGGCCATGGCCGGGTTGCTGAACCCCATGATCGCGGGCGCGGCGATGGCGTTCAGCTCGGTGTTCGTGGTGACCAACAGCCTGCGGCTGCGGCGGTTCGCGCCGCTGCCCGGCAACGCGGACGCCACCACCGCCGTCCCCTCGGGCCGCCGCACCGCCGTCCCGGCAGCCTGACCGGAGGCCGTCCCCCTCCGGGGAGATCGTGCTCTGCCCACACCGGTGGGCAGAGCACGACCCCGATCAACGCGCGACGACACGGACGAACCGGCGGAGCTCCTCGACCAGCAGGTCGGGGACCTCCATCGCGGCGAAGTGCCCACCCCGGTCGAACTCGGTCCACGAGACGAGGTCGACGGCCTGCTCGACCGCTGCCCGCGGCGGGCGGAAGAGGTCGTGCGGCAGCACGGCCACCCCGGTCGGCACGTCACGCGACCAGCCCGGCGTCGGCGTGTGCGCGCGTTCCCAGTAGAGCTGCGCCGACGACGGCCCGGTGCGGGTGAACCAGTACACGGCGACGTTGGTCAGCAGCTGGTCGACGTCGATCTCGCTCGACGGGTCGGTCCACTCGGCGAACCGCTCGGCGATCCAGGCGAGCAGGCCGACCGGCGAGTCGGTCAGCGCGGGCGCCAGTGAGAGCGGTCGGGTGCCCTGCACCTTGGCGTAGCCGGACAGCTGGCGGGCGTAGTGCGCTGCCTTCTCCTCGGCGGCCGGGTCGCCGTCCATGGGCACCCCGGGCGTCATGGTGACGTGCAGGCCGGCGGCGTGTGCTGCGTCGGCGGCGGCGAGGTCGCGCCCGACGTGCGCGCCCCAGTCGCCGCCGTGGACGACGTAGCGGTCGTACCCGAGCCGGGCGACGAGCTCGCCGACCGCGCGGGCCATCCGGGCCGGCGTCCAGCCGCCGTCCGGCGTCGGCCCGGAGAAGCCGTACCCGGGCAGCGAGGGGACGACGAGGTGCACCGCGTCGGCCGGGTCGCCGCCGTGCGCCGCGGGGTCGCTGAGCGGCCCGAGCACGCGGAGGAACTCGACGACCGAGCCGGGCCAGCCGTGCAGCAGCACCAGCGGGACGGCGTCCGGCTCCGGGGACCGCAAGTGCAGGGCGTGCACCCGGGTGCCGTCGATCGTCGTCGTGACCTGCGGCCAGGCGTTGAGCGCCGCCTCCTGGGCACGCCAGTCCCAGTCCGACGCCCACCGCTCGACGAGCGCGCGAACCCGCTCGACCGGGATGCCGCGGTCACCGGGGAGGTCCTGTGCGACCGGCCAGCGCGTGCGCCGCAGCCGCTCGGCGAGGTCGTCGACGTCGGCCTGCGGGACGTCGACACGGAACGGGGTCACGGCGGTCTCGGTCACCTCCGGAGCCTGCCCCACCCTCGCGGGTGCGGCACACCTAGAAGGGGGGGCGGCTGTCTCTTATACCACACTGGAGATTCCGGAGACCACATCA
>NZ_NVPT01000183.1 GCF_002802985.1 Geodermatophilus chilensis
ACCAGGCGATCCGATGCTCCGCCGAACTGCCTCGCCTGCGACCAGGACAAACGTCGAGCCCCGTCACCAGAACCCGCACTCAGCTGCGGAACCGGAGCCAGGATGCGTCGGTCGAGCCGCATGACGCCGCGTTCTTCATCGAACTCGTACTTGTTGCGGCTGCCGCGGGGGCTCTCGACGACCACGTCGAGCTGGTCGGGCTCGCTCACCCTCCTGGCTCTACCCAGAGCTGCCCACGGTTGCCCCACCGACGCTGACCTGGAACCGAGGATTTGAGACAGCCCATCACGACGTGGTCGCCGACACTCGACCGACCACGTTGACTCGGAGACGACTTCTCGACATTTGGCTACTTACGGTCTCCGACGGAGACCGGAGCTGAGCTGACGCTTCGTGCTTTTCTGCTGGCCACCGATGGTCTCGATCGAGCGTCTCACGGACTGGTTGCGGACCAGGATCCCGTCCGCTGTCCCTGTCAGTCGGGGCTGGGGCGGAGGCGGTAAGGGAGGCGAGGCGGTGTGCCGGCGCCCGAAGGCGGTGTCTTCGGCCACCCCGACGACCGTGAACCTCGCCGCCGCATCAACCGCGCAGACACGCCGCAGCCGAACCCTCCAGGTGCGGCTGTGGTATCAGAAATCTCTGCAGAAGCGTGCGGGCGGGGTCTGGCGTGTCTGCCGGGCTCGGCGGAGGCTGCGGTGCATGTCGTTGTCGGCTTCTTCCCCGCCGCCGCGGCTGATCGGTGACGAGTTCTGGGTGCTGATCAAGCCGTTGATACCGCCTCGGCCGCCGGTGGTGCACGCGCGTTGCGGCGCTTGGGGCGGTGAAGCGTCAGCACTCGGACGTGGCGCGGGTGTGGATCGATCAGTCCGGACCCGCGCGGTGTGCGCGGTCCTGCTCATCCGGCTTCTCCACGGTCGTGGCCGACTGCTGCGGCCCTGGCCGGTTCCCGTGCCTCCGGCGACGTCGGCGGGCGGGGCTGATCTTCTGCTATGGCCGCGCGAGCGGCGGGACGAACCGAACCGGGATGGCGACGGTCGGACGGATCAGGCGCCGCGGTGTGACCGGTAGGGCGCGGGAGCACGGTCCGGACGCCCTGTGAAAAGTGTCGGTGGTCGATACCCTCGGCCGCCACCGAGAGAGGGGGCCGAGTGTCCGCTGCGGCCAACGAGCCAACCTCCGAGCCGGTGCTGCCGCTGGAAGGCGCCGAGGTCGTCGCTCTCCCGTCGGCCGGAGGTGTCGTCGGCGGCCTGGTCGGCGCGATGGCCCGACCCGGCGCACTGGCCCGTGAGACCGTCCATCTCGGCCGGGAAGTCGTCTCGATTCTGCGGGGCACCGACCGGCTGGCGCCGTCGGCGCAGGACAAGCGCTTCACTGACCCGGCGTGGCGGGAGAACCCCGCCTACCGGCGGCTGGGCCAGGCCTACCTTGCCTGGGGTTCCTCGCTGGCCCGGTTGGTCGACCGGTACGAGGCCGAGGGCGCCGACTGGCGCGATGTCGAGCGGGCCCGCTTCGCGCTGGGCGCGCTGACCAGCGGGATGGCGCCGACGAACACGCTGCTGGGCAATCCGGCGGCGCTCAGGCGGGCGATCGACACCGGCGGCCGCAGCATCGTGCGCGGCATGGGGCATCTGGTCGAGGACCTGCGGCACAACCGTGGGATGCCTGCGCAGACCGACCGTTCTGCGTTCGCCGTCGGCAGGAACCTGGCTGTGACCCGGGGCGCGGTGGTCTACCGGGACGACGTCATCGAGCTTCTCCAGTACCGGCCGACGACCGAGCGGGTGCGGCAACGGCCGCTGGTCATCGTTCCGCCGCCGATTGGCCGCTTCTACTTCCTCGACCTGGCGCGGGGGCGCAGCTTCGTCGAGTACGCCGTCGGCCAGGGGCTGCAAGTGTTCATGATCAGCTGGCGTAACCCGGCGCGGAAGCAGGCCGGCTGGAACCTCGACACCTACGCCGAGCGCATCCGCCGGGCGATCGGGGTGGCCCGGGAGGTCACCGGATCGCCGGACGTGAACACGCTGGGCTTCTGCGCCGGCGGGATCCTCATGACGACCGTGCTCAACCACCTCGCCGCGATCGCCGACCGCAGCGTGCACAGCGCGGCATACGCGGTGACCCTGCTCGACTTCGACGGCCCGGCGCCGATGGCCGCGTTCTCCGGGCGCCGTCCGCTGGGCGCCAGCCGGCGCGTATCCCGTACCCGCGGGGTGATCCCCGCCCGGTCGATGGAGTCCGCCTTCAGCTGGATGCGCCCCGACGACCTGGTGTTCCACTCCCTGGTCCACCAGTGGTTGATGGGTGAGGACCCGCCGGCGTCGGACCTCCTGGCCTGGCATGCCGACGGGACCAACCTGCCGACCGCCCTGCACGACCAGTTCCGGCAGATCTTCCGGGACAACACGCTCGTCCGGCCCGGCGCGGTGACGGTGCTCGGCAGCCCGGTGGACCTGGGCGAGATCACGCTGCCCACGTTCGTCCTCGGGGCGGCCGCCGACCACCTCACCCCGTGGACCGGCTGCTACCGGATCACCCAGCTGCTGTCGGGCCCCGGCACGTTCGTGCTCAGCTCCGATGGCCACCTTCAGAGCCTGATCAACCCACCGGGCAACCCCAAGGCCAGCTACTGGACTGGTGGGCCCCCGGGGCCGGACCCGCAGGACTGGCGCACCGCGGCCGAGTGGCACGCCGGCAGCTGGTGGGAGTGCTGGGCGCCGTGGACGATCGAGCGCTCCCGCGCCGAGGTGCCGGCGCCCGCCGAGCTCGGCAGCGCCGTGCACCCACCGCTGGAGCCCGCGCCGGGTTCCTACGTCCTCGACCGACAGCCCGCCTGATCCGGCCGTCAGCTCGGGCTGATGGCCGCACCGGGAACCGGTCTGAGAGGCGGCGACGTCCTCGACGGCGTCGCGGCAGCAGAGCTGCTCGAGGCCCGCGCGCTGGCAGCCACCGCCCTACCGAGACGACCTGCTCATCCTGCTCACGCCATCTCAGGGAGTAGGGTGCTCAGCTCCTCCATGCGGTGATCTCCGTTTACCCCCGGATGCCATGGTCCGCAGATGCCTTGGGCGGCAGCGGACACAGGCCCCGCCGGCTCACCGTCGCGCACCCTCGCGGCGAAGGCCTCGATCAGCCCGCCAACCCCCGCACCGGAAGGCCGACCACCCGGCAGAACCAGCCGACGCGACTCCGACTCGGTGCTGAGGAAGGCGACGGGGGCCGTGGAACTGCGGCCACGAACCCAGGGGGCCACTGCCCCCGCACGGGAGCACCATGGTGCCGGCGCGTGATGGCTCCCCCACTGGCGACCGGCTGCGCCCGTGCGCGGACCACGACGAGGAGCGGGCGAGATGCGTTGGTCGGGATCGAGCGGCGGTGTCGGGCCGGCGGGGTACCTCGCCTCCCTGTTCCCCAGCGAGCCACCATCGGGCGTGCCCGGCGACCCCGGTCTCTTCGGTCCCGCTTCGGAGGTCTGGCGGATCGGCCGGGAGAGGGTACTGACGGCCGGCGGGCCGGCCGCCCTGTTGCTGCAGCTCGCCCATCCCCTGGTCGCAGCCGCCGTCGCTGACCACAGCGACTTCCAGGCGGATCCGCTGCGCCGGTTGCGCGCCACCCTGGACACCACGCTCACCGTCACCTTCGGCGACCGTGAACAGGCCGCCGCCGCAGCCGCCCGCGTCCGATCACGACACCGACAGGTGTCCGGGCGGACCCGCACCGCCGTCGGCCGCTTCCCCGCCGGCACCGGTTACCGGGCCGAGGACCCGCAGCTGGCCCTGTGGGTACACGCCACCTTGGTGTGGACGGCGTTGGAGATCTACGACGGGTTCGTCGCCCCCCTGCCCCACCAGCGCCGGGCCCGGTACCAGGCGGAGATGTCCCGGTTCGGGCAGCTCTTCGGCGCGTCGCAGGACCTGCCGGACAGCTACGCGGATTTCGACAGCTACGTCCGCTCGATGGACGACGACGCGGTGCTGGAGGTGGGGCCGGAGGCCCGGGCCATGGCCGGAGAGATCCTCTCCGCCGGGGCCTCCGGGCTGGCCCGCCCGTTGCGTGTCGGCGCCGGCGCACTGACCGGCGTCCTCGCGGCCGGCCTGCTCCCGCCCCGGCTGCGCGCCGGTTACGGGCTGAGCTGGGGCCGGCGGGAGCAGCAAGCCTTCCGCGCCATCCACCTCGCGACCAGAGCCGCGCTGCCTGTCTTGCCAGTGCAGGTGCGGTACTGGCCGCACTACCTGTCCGCGAAGCGCCGCTTGCAGCCGGACACCCGCCAGGACGACACCGGACGCCACCGCTCCGAGGAGCAGCACTCAGCGTCCTGACATCCCCCAGTCGGCCTCCGCGCGGGGACCGCATCGGCATGTCCAATCGGCCCAGCAGTGGGGGTTCGGTCGTCAAGGGGAACGCCGGCACGTTGCCTTCGCGGCTTGAGCATCAACGGGGACCCGCTGTCGAGCCGCTTCACCCGTCGTACCGACGGCTTCGCCGATGACCTTCCACGGCTCGCCTGCAGAGATCGCCTGCTTGACCGCCTCGAGCAGGTCAGCCTCGGTCTGGGCTCGCCGGAAGGCAGCAGCCCGCAGCGCGGCGACCTCCGGGTCTCGGCCGGCTCGAGATCGTCCTCGAACTCCGAGACAGCTGCTCGGCCTGGTCGATAATGTCCTGGAACTCCTCGGCATGTTGATCACCCTCACTTGAGGTACTTCGGTCGTGTGGTCATGGCGTGGACGATGACCACCTTGCCGTCGTCACTGGTGGCGAACCCGCCCTCCAGTAGCGTCACGCCATCGGCGGCCAGGCCGATGTGCGTCGTGAGCTCCCAGTCACCCTGGTCGGTGAAGACTCGGATCGGATTGCGGTAGACGTGCAGGATGTCCTCGTCCGCGATCCCCCGCTCGCGCGGCCGGGTGGATGTGGGGCTCCACGTGGGCAAGCCACCTTGGAGAGGCGCACATGGCAAGTCGACTTGCAGGCCGCACCGTCCCCTGGACCGGCGCAGCGAAGTTGACGCCCCGTCCGTCACAGGTACTACAGCGTGCCGTGTCCGCGACACCATGGAGAGGTGCCGAACGCATCCGGCCCTGCGGATCAGGACACGCTGCCGTTTGACGTCTTGGACGACGAGCTGTCGGGGCTGCGGGACGAGGTCACCCGGTTGCGGGCGGAGAACGCGAGGATGCTGCGCCTGCGCGGTTCTCCTCGAGGATCTGCGCGATGTTCGCCGGGCTGGTGTGCGTCCCGACATCGACGTGCCGCCCCGAGGCCTTGAGCCCGTACTCCTCGAGCAGGGCGGCGTAGTGCTCTGCGGTGAACCCGCTGAGGGTGAACGGCTCGACGTTGCGGTACCCCATCTCGCTGAGCTGGCGCAGGACGTCCTCGTGGCGCGCCTGGTTGGCTGCGTCGCTCCCCAAGCCGATGTACTAGGCGACGCCGCCTCCGTCACCCGGCGCCATCTCACGGGAGGGCCCGATCAGCCGGCCGAACCGGCACGCCCGGAACACGGTCCCGCTGGGGCACTGTCGGACGGCATCACGTGCGGCCACGGGCATGAACGGGACGCTGCCGGTGTTGAATCGGCGACAGTCCGCCCCTCGGATGGGCGTCGACGCCCTCAGAAGCCTGATCATCGAAGGATGCTGCCTGCCCGTGACCCACCCCCAGTCGGCCACCCCCCGGCGCCGCGAGCGCTCCGCCGTCCGTCAGTCGACGGCGCGAGCGACCGATCGCGCCGCCGCGCGTGAGGAGAGGCGCGCTCAGGAGAGCTGGGTGGAGGGCGCAGCCCCGACGCTGCCCATCCGCACGGCCCGGCCCGCCGAGGTCGTCTTCCACCTCGGTCCCACCAACTCCGGCAAGACCTACGAGTCCCTGAAGGCTCTCGCGGCGACCGGCTCGGGCGTGTACGCGGCACCGCTGCGCCAGTTGGCCCACGAGGCCTACGCCAAGCTGTCCGCCGAGCTCCCACCCGGCACGGTGGGCCTGTCCACCGGCGAGGAGGAGATCGACCCGCAGGCCCCCATCCTGTGCTGCACGGTGGAGAAGGCGCCGATGCGTGGTCAGATGCTCGTCCTCGACGAGTCGCACTGGGTCGCCGACCCCGACCGTGGCCACCACTGGGCCCGCCTGCTGCTCACCGGTGAGTACCGCGTGATGCACCTGATCTCCGCGGCCGAGGCCTACCTCCTGCTGAGGCCGCTGATCTCCGACGCCGAGCGTGTCACCGTCATCAACCACAAGCGGCTGTCGCGGCTCGACGTCCTCCGCGCCCCGGTGCGGCCGGCCGGAGTGCGACCGCAGACGCTCGTCGTCGCGTTCTCCCGGAAGGCCGTGTACGCGGTCGCCGCCGAGCTCGACCGGCACCGGCCCGGGAAGGTCGGCGTCCTCTACGGAGCCCTGCCCCCGGCGACCCGTCGGGAGGTCATCGAGCGGTTCACCGACGGCGAGCTCGAGGTGCTGGTGACCACCGACGTGATCGGCCACGGCATCAACGTGCCGGCGACCACGGTGCTGTTCGCCGAAACGACGAAGTTCGACGGCACGGAGCTCCGTTCCCTGCGCAGTTGGGAGACCGCCCAGATCGCCGGCCGGGCCGGCCGCTACGGACTCACCGGCCACGGTCGGGTGGGCATCCTGATCGGCGTCGCCGGGCTGAAGCCGTCGCAGGGGCTGCTCGTGGCCGGTGCCGAGGTGGCCCGCGGCGACGCCACGAGCGACCTACCCCGGCGTGCGCCCCGGCTGAGGCCGGAGCTGGAGGACCTCGGCGCTTTCGAGGCGGTGGACCTGCCCGAGGCTCTGACCCGGTGGATGGCATGGGCGCGGGCCGCCACCCACAACGAGGCGATGACCGCCGACGACGTCAGCAGCCTGGTGCTGCGGGTACAGGCGCTCCTGCCACGGTTGCGCGGCCCTCTCGGCGCGGCCGGCGACCTGGCCACCGTCTGGCGGCTGGTGAACCTGTCCATCGACTACAACCCGCCGCGCCGCACCCGCTGGCTGGTGTTGGCCGGGGCCGCCTTGGAGCACGCCGTCGGCCTGCCCGTGCAGCCGGAGACGGTGCTACCGGACGTGCCGCGCGGCGGCAGCATCGAGGAGTTCGAGCAGGCCGCTGCGGCCGCCCGCGATGCGCAGACGCTGCTCCGCCAGTTCCCCGGGGTCGCCGGCCTGAGCAGCGATGACGCCGCGTGGGTCGAGGAGGAGTGCGCTGAGATGATCGCCGAGCTGCTCCCCGACGCGATCGCGCTCGGACGATCAGGCAAGTGCGTGGAGTGTGGCGGCGGGATCGCGCCCTGGTTCACCACCTGCCGACCCTGCAGCGCCCCGGCCGGACGCGGCGGCGGTGAGCGGGACCGCCGTCCGGCCAACGGCGGCCGCCGGGCCGCCGGCCGCGCCGCCGGTCGCACCCTGGGTGGGGGACGCGGCGGACCCCGGGAACGCGCCCGTCGGGGCTGACCGATCCCCCGTGTCGGCGCAGAGCGAGGGTTCGGCCGGGTCGCTCCGACCTCGTCGAAACACCACGACGTCCCGGACGGAGCCGCGTCGGAGCCGTGGGACCGGGGTGATGCGGAGCTCCCGCATGGCCTCGGCGAGGCAGCGGGGACTGAGGACGACTCCCGCTCGCGCCTCTGGTGTTCCCCGCGGTCGCCGGCGATCGCTGGCCTACGAGGTCGCGCGGTCGCCACTCAGCGCCGACAGGGCCGTAGACGTCGGGCTACGTGCCACGTCGTCCCTCGGGCACTTCGACGTGGGATCTCCCCGTCTGCTCGACCAGGAACCATGCTGGCCGGCCCGGCCGACAGTGCTCTCGCGTACGCCGTGTCCGAGGCCGTCGCTGCCCTCCGCTGAGCCTTCACTTCTCAACGGCGCCGCGGCTCACCAGCGCCACCGCATCTCGACGTGGGTCCACGAGACCTGGAGCGTCGCGTCGGGAGCCGGCGCTCCCGGGGTGCGGCCGATGACCTCAGGCCCGACCGGTGCTCCGTTCCACTTGGTCATGCGGGCGGCCATCCCCGCCGCCTTGGCCGTCGCGACGGCCATGACAGCGAGCGCCGAGACGGAGAGGAGTGGTCCTTTGGTGAGGGCACGGATCCCCGAGGCGACGATCGTGCGACTCGTGGACAGCCCGGCCGCCGGCCACCGGTCCGGTGGCAGGACTGCACGTGTACCCCGAGGCAGGAGGGCTCCGGGCTCGACGGGCTCGAGGTCGGTCACGCGTCCTCCCTGTGGCATACCTGCCATGCCGTCCTCCATGGTGGATCTCCCGGCGCAGCACGTCCATCGACATGTGAATGCACACGACACCGACCACGGCGTGCTCGCACTGATGGCCGCCCGCCGGGCCGAGCGCTCCTCGGGCCGCCGTGGCTGGGCATGGCCTCCACCACGACGGAGCCGGAGGAGCTGTGCGGTGACAGCATCTGGTGATGGGCTAGGACCACGCGGTATACGAGGAGCTGCGCGAACCGTCCCGCGCACTGCGCAGTGCCATACCGGAGGTCTACGACGGCTACCGCAAAATGCACGCCGCCGCATACGCGCCGGGTGCGCTGGATGAGAAGACCAAGGAGCTGATCGCACTGGCCATCGCCGTCAGCAAGGAGTGCGACGGCTGCATCGCATCGCACGCCCGGGGCGCCACCCGTACCGGGGCGAAGCCGGAGGAGGTCGCCGAAGCGCTCGGCGTCACCATTGCCATGACCGGCGGACCGGGCACCGTCTACGGTCCCCGCGCGTTCGCAGCCTTCCGGGAGTTCGCGGAGACAGCAGACACCGGGCAGGACGAGAACCCGCGCGGGCCGACGGCGGCCCCTCGCCTCCGCGCCCGGGCCGGTCCTCGTGACGGAGCTGAACCGACCGTGGCTGCCCCAGCTGGCGGAGGCTGTGGACAGGCTCCTCGGCCGGCGTCCTGGCGAGTTGCTGGCGCCCGCGCGCGTCGCGCTGCTCGTCTGCGCCGTGGAAGGGGACCTCGGGTGTGGACGCTCACCACCGCCCTCGACGTCGGGACTGCGGAGGTCAGGTGCTCCGACTTCCTGTGGGAAGACGGCATGTTCAACCCTAGGCCGGTGGAGCAAGGCGCACCGGGTCACAGCCCGGCGAGCTCGACGACCCCTGCCGGCCGATCAGTTGCCGGCAAGAACCGGCGGTCGGCGGGTAGAGACAGCACCATGGACCCCGCCGCGACTCCTCCCGTGCCTTCCGGCCACACCTCAGAAGGCGGTGTGCTGGTCGGCAGCGACAACGCCCGCCGCCGACTCGTCGTCTTCGAGGACCCGC
>NZ_NVPT01000184.1 GCF_002802985.1 Geodermatophilus chilensis
GGCCATGATCGGGCTGATGGCCCGCCGACTCGCACCGGCTCCCGGCCGCCGTCCCTGGCAGCCAGCACGAGCTTCCTGAGCCCTTTCTCAACACGTTGTAAGTGAACGGCTTTGGGCCTAGCCGCCGCCATCCGCACCGGCTTCGCCCCCGGTGAGCGGGCTGGTCTCACGGCCGCCGAGTTCGCCGCGAGCTCCGATCCGCGGGTTGCCGCAGCTCTGCCGATGGCCGCTGCCGGACCCACCGCCGCCCCGGTTCCGGAGCGTCGCCACTACGTTCACGACGCCTGGCACTCGGCCACCTGCACCGTCTTGCTGCCCGACAAGGGCGCCGTCATGGGCGCGCTCGCCCCCGTGCTGACCCCCACGACCGCGGGGGAGCGGCGGTGCGCCACCGTGTTCTTCGAGCCCATCAGCTCGGCGAAGGCCGACCGCCTGGTGGGCAACGAGTCGATGAGCTCCGAGCTGGCGACCGAGATTCGACGCCGCGGCGGCTTCAAGGTCCGCGCGTCGCACCGCCGCGACGCAGCCCGCGTCGAGGGCCAAGACGTCCGGCTCGCCGAAGGAAACGCGCTCGTCCGGGTCGGCATCGCCGCAGCGGTCACCGTGCCCGGAACCTGGTCGATCACCGACTACGGCCGGCGGCTGGAGGCCAGCATCACCGGCAGCGGCTTCAAGCCGCTGCGGCTGGACCTGGCTCAGGACTCCGGCTTCGCCGCCGCCTGCATCCCGCTCGGGATCGGCCTGCCCCGACGCCGAGGCGTGAAGTGACCGGCCGACGCGCCGGCCGCGGGCCGAGAGGCGCGCGGGGGAGGGGAGTGGCGCAGCTGGTCTCCGACTTCGGGCACCAGCTGCCGCCGCTGGCCCCACCACCGGCTGCGTCGGAAGACAGCGACCCCTTCTCCTTCCTCGTCGGCCGGCGCGGCCGGATCGGACAGGCGACGGGCTGGTGCACCGTGCCCGCGCCGCTGGCCGTCTACCGGATGACGTCCGAACAGGTTGGCGGGGTGTGGCCGCTGATCGCCGGTGACGGGCTGCCTCCCACCGGCGCGCTGTTGGGCATCGACTACCTCTCCGGCGGCGCCTTCTCCGTCGATCCGATCGGCTGGACGCTGCAGGGAATCGCCGGCGTCACCAACCCGAACGTGATCCTGTTCGGTGCGCCCGGCCGCGGGAAGTCCGGCACGGTCAAGATGTTCGCTCTGCGGCAGATGGCCTACGGCTACCGCACACTGATCCTCGGCGACGTTAAGGACGAGTACGAGCCGCTGTGCCGGGCGCTGGAGGTGCAGCCGCACGCCGTAGGTCATGGGCTGTCCGCGCGGATCAATCCGCTGGACTTCGGTCCGCTGGGCAACGACTGGACCCGGCTGCCCCGCGCGGAGGCGCAACGCCGCGCGGCGATGGTGTTCTCCCGCTGGCTGCTGCTCATCCGTGGACTGGTCGGGTCCCAGCACGTGCCGTTCGGGCCGACAGCCGAGACCGCCGTCGGCCAGGTCATCCGCGACCTGACCGGCTACACCACCGGCGCCGACCGGATGCGCGAGATCACCATCTCGCAGCTGTGGGAGGCCCTGCGCGCGCCCAGTGCCGAACTCGTCGACTCCTGCCGCTATGCGACGAGCCAGCAGTTCCTGGACGAGACCCGACCGGTGCGCGACGCACTCGGAGCGCTGGTCACCGGACACCTGGCGGGCTTGTTCGACGCACCCACCACCATCTCGGTGGACTGGCGCGCCCCCATCCAGTCACTGTCGCTGTCTCGGCTGGACCCGCTCGGCGACGAGGCGGTCGGCCTGGCTCTCACCTGCCTGAACTCCTGGGGCCGGGCGATGACCCAGCTCGCCGACCCCGGGGACCTGCGGATCGTGATCCGCGACGAGTGCTGGAAGCAGATGCGCCTCGGCGCCGACGCGGTCAAGTCCCTGGACGCGGACCTGCGACTGTCCCGCAACGACGGCTGCATTCAGGTCGTCGTCGCACACAAGCCGTCGGACATGCTCACCGTCGGCGATGCCGGCAGCCAGGCCGTGGCGATCGCCAAGGACCTCCTGCACCTGTGCGCCACCAAGGTGCTGCTCGGCCAGGACGACCAGATCAGCGACGATCTCTCCGAGCTGCTCGGACTCAACCCGATGGCCGAGCGCATCGTCACCGACTGGGCCGCCGCCGCCAGAGGGCGGGCGCTGTGGCTGGTCGGGAGCCACGTCGCGAAGGTGCAGACCGTCCGCACCCCGATCGACATCGCCCTGACTGACACCAACGACGCCATCACGACGTCCACGTCTGGGACGTCGGGCGGGGTGGAGGACGCTTCGGTGGCCGCCCGCCGGGCGGGTGTGGCGTAGTCGATGGCTGGAACGGACGCCGGCGGGACGGTGACGACGGCGGTTGCCGCAGTCTTCGTCCTGCCCCTGCTGGCGGTGTCGACCGTGCTGCTCCTCCTCGGCGGGGTAGCCACCAGCGACACCCGCCCTGACACCACCTGCGGGGCCGGCGGCACCGGCGTCACCGTCGCCGGCATCGCGCTGGACGCCGTCCAGATGGGCCACGCGCAGACCATCGCCGACGTCGCCGCCGCGCGCGGCCTGCCTCCGTACGCCACGACGGTGGCGCTGGCCACCGCCTGGCAGGAGTCGCGGCTGCGGATGCTGGCCAACGACGGCAGCAGCCCCAAACTCACCGCCCAGCAGGCCGCGGTGACCGCCACCAGCCTGACCTACCCGCACGACGGGCTCGGCTCCGACCACGACAGCGTCAACACCTTCCAGCAGCGCTGGATCGCCGACTGGGGCACCGTCGCCCAGCTGATGGATCCCGTCTACGCCGCCGAGGCCTTCTACACCCGGCTCGTCGACGTGCCGAACTGGGAGACCATCCCGCTGACCCGGGCCGCGCAGGCCGTACAGGTCTCCGCCTACGGAGACGCCTACGCCCGCTGGGAGCCACTCGCTCGGCAACTCACCGCGATGCTGTGGCCCGCGTCCCAGGCGGCGGCTGCGGACCCGGCCGGCGCGGTGGACGGCGTCTGCCCCGCCCTGTCGGTGCCGGACGGGGCGTGGGCCCGCCCCAGCGCCGGCATCCTCACCTCGGGCTTCGGGCCTCGCTGGGGCAGCCAGCACGCGGGCGTCGACCTCGCCGGGCTCCGCAACAGCCCTGTGTACGCCGCCGCGGCCGGCACGGTGCTCACCGCCGCATGCACCAGCGCCTACTGCGACCGCGACGGCAACCTCGGCCTGGGCGGCTACGGCAACCTCGTCGAACTCGACCACGGCGCCGGGGTGACCACCCGCTACGCCCATCTCTCGGGCTACACCCTCACTCCCGGGCAGCAGGTCACCGCGGGTGCGCTGCTCGGCTTCCAGGGCTCCACCGGCAACAGCACCGGCGTCCACTTGCACTTCGAGGTCCGCCTCGACGGCGCACCCGTCGATCCCATGCCCTGGCTGGCTGACCGCGGAGTCGACCTGGCCGTCCAAGCGGGGGCCGGCGCGTGACCACGCCGCCCCGGCGTCGCGATCCGCAGCCGGTGGGCCGGGGGTGGGAGCTGGCCGTCGTGGCGGCCGGCGGCGCGCTGATCGCTGTCGCGCTCGCGGCTCTGGCCGGACTCGGGGTCGCCTCGGCGCTGTGGGGCGGTGGCTGGGTGTGGCCGCACGGAAGCGACACGGTCACGCGCGTCCTCGGCGGACTCCTGCACGGCCATCCCGGCCGCGGCCTGCCGCCTGACGAGCTGCGCCAGGTCGCCGGGCCCGTCCCGGTGTACGCCTGTGTCGCGGTCGCCGAACTCGTCCTGCTGACCGCCGCGGTCACCACCGCGGTGCTGGCCGCCCGCTACCGCCGACCCGGCGACGCCCGCAGCGGCATGGCCACCCGCAGAGAGACCGAGCAAGCCCTCGGGCTGAACCAGCTCCGCGCCGGCCGAGCAGTCATCCGCCCCGACCGCTATCCGTCCGGGAACGGCCGAGGACACCTCCGTCGCCTCCTGTCCACAGGCCGCGGCGCGATCCGCGGTCGTGCCCCCAGATCCGTCCCGATCCCCGACTCGGGGTCGGCCTCTCCAGCACCGTCGGCCCGGACATCGCGCCCACCCGCCTCGACGAAGGAGTCCCCTCGATGAACTCGACCGACAACGGCCACAAGTCGGACCTGCCGGCCGCCCGGGCCGAGGCCGCGGCGCTGTTCGCCGCCGCCGCCCGCAACGAGAAGGCGGGGCCGTCAGCCCAGCTGCACTGCCTCGCCGCTGCCACGACTCTGGGGCCGCCCAGCGACCCTGTGCCCGCGACGGCCGACAGTGCCGACCCCGACCGGCTGATCGAGCAGGCGCTGCGCATGCTCGGCAACCTGCCCGCCCGCGACTTCGCGCAGCCCGACGTCCTCGCCGCCGCTCAGCACGGCCACCGCGCGCTGCGGACAGCGCGCTGATGGCCACCTCCCTCGGGCAGCTGTTGGACGCCCTTGTCGACCGCGCAGGCGCCCTTGGCGACAGTCCCGCCGCCCGCGCCGATGCCGCGACCGCGCTCGGCCACGTCGGCCGAGCGCTGGCCCAGCTACGACGCGACGGCGTCTCCCCGATCGCCGGCGACCAGCGCGAACAACGCGTCGCCGCTCTCGCCACCGCGTGCACCGAGCTCTCCGCCCGGGCTCCGGTCACCGAGGGGACACTCAGCCGGCTCGCGGCCGCCGCCGCCGACACCCTCGCCGTTCTGCACCCGGACACCCCCGTGACCGGCCGCTGGGCAGCCGCCACCGCCGTCGCCGAGGCGGTGACACCGCTGGCTGGAGTCATCGCCCCCGGCCTGCACGCAGGTCCGGCGGCACAGTGGCTCACCCAGGTCCAGGATCAGTCGGTCCTGCTTCAGCAGGCGGCCGCGCTCCAACCGCCGTCCCGGGCCGACACCGTCCTCCTGGACCGCCCCGTCCCAGGCCCAGCGGCCGAGACGTCGGTCGATCCCGCCCTCGTGGTTCCCGACGCCGTCGGCGTCCTCCTCCGAGCGACCGCCCGTGCGAGTGATCCACCATCCGTTGCCGAGGTACTGGCGTACACGGTCGCCGCTCAGACACTCAGCTCCACCGCCGAGCGCCTCGGCCCGGCCGACGCGCCACCTGTCGGGCAGCCGAGGGCATCGGACGCCTGGCGCGCCGTGCGAGCCGCTCTGCGTCCGTACGACGACGGCAGCCGCCGCCCCCATGAGCACGCGCCATCCAGCGTGACTGCAGCCGGACGGCTCCATGCCGTCCTCAGCGCCGCCGGGTCCGACCCGAGCACCTGGACGACGTCCCTGCGCGCATCGGTCGCGGCCGGCGCCCAACACCTGCCGACCTTCGCCGGCCAGCTGCTGTACCGCACGGTCCGGCACTGGGCCGACACCAGAAGCCTGATCGGCTACGCCAGGGACATGCCGCCGCGGGAGGAGCGCGTGGCCGCGTTCCTGCGCGGCTACCAGCCCAGCGGGCTGGTCCGGGCTGACGCCGCCGACCTGCGCCCCGTCGTCGGCGCCCTGCACAACGCCCGGCTGCTCTCCCTCGCCGTCGCCGATCGGGCAGCCGACCCCGCTGTACGTGCGACCGCTGGGTTCCCGGAGCGGACCTGGGCCGCGAACCGGGCGGTGCTCGACGACCCGCAGACGCCGGTGGCGCTGAGCGAGGCCCTCCAGCAGGCCCATGAGCGGCTGCAGGCGACCCGAGCCCGGCCCGGTCCAAGCCGGGCGCGCTGACCGGATGCTCAGGCAAGCGTTCGACTCGACCGACGTCGGCTGGCGGCTGGGCCGATCCCGGATTCCTCACGGGGTGGAGCTGTGGTGCCGGTACGACCGCACCACCGGCGTCTACGGCGAGCAGGGGTCCGGCAAGACCCTCGACCTGCTGGCCCCCGCCCTGCTGGCCCACCGCGGCGCCGGGCTGGCCACGCTCACCAAGGTCGACGACCTGCTGCTGACCGCCGGACGACGCCAGCAACCTCTACACCCCGACGGCCTCCCGCGCCCCATCGCGGTGCTGGACCCGTTCGGCGCCGCGCCGGGGCTGCCCGAGCTGGTGTGGGACCCGATCGCCGGCTGTGTCGACCCCCAGACCGCTGAACGACGAGCCAAGGCCTTCGCCGCCGGCACGGTCACCGGAGCGGTCACCGGCGGTCGGCAGGACAACGCCGCCCGGTTCTACGCCGCGGAGACGGCCAAGGTCCTGCAGGGCTTCCTGCACGCTGCCGCACTCACCGGGCGCACCTTGGAGCACGTCCTGGAGTGGGTCGCCAACCCCGTCGCCGCCGAGCAACCCGCCGAGATCCTGCAGCAGCACCCGCACGCCGCCCGGTTCTGGGACGGGCTGCTCGCCGGCGCGCTGCACGGCAGTCCGGACACCGTCGGCAACACCGTGACCACGGTCCAGCAGGCGATGGCGCTGTTCTTCCAGCCGGAGATCCGCGCTCGCTGCGTGCCTTCGCGCGGACGGCCGGCGACCGATCTCGTCGACCTGATCGCCGGGCAGGGAACCGTGTACCTGCTCGGCCGGGAGGACCCCTACGCCTCGGCGGCGCCGCTGATGACTGCCGTTGCCGAACACGTCCTCGACACCGCCCTGCGAGCCGCCACCACCTCGCCGCACGGGAGGCTGACCCCCTGCTTCCTGGCCTGTCTCGATGAGCTTCCTTCCACCACGCCGCTGCCCACGCTGCGGGTGCGGATGGCCAACGAACGGGCGCTCGGCCTGTCGTTCATCTACGCCGCCCAGACCTGGAAACAGATGGTCGTCTCCTACGGCGAAGACGAGGCCCGCTCGCTGTTCGGGCTCACCAACAACCTCGTCATCTTCGGCGGTGGCAAGGACATCCACTTCTACCGGGAGTTGTCCGACCTGCTCGACGACGTGCGGATCAGCCGGCAGACCGTCACCGACGGCCCGAGCGGCGTGGGCACCTCCCGCTCGGGTGAGGACGTGCGGGTGCTGCGGCCCGGCGACATCCGACGTATCCCCGAACGCCACGCCCTCGTCGTCGCCGGCACCGCGCCACCGATCATCGCCAGGTTGCAGCGCTGCTTCGACGGCAAGGACGGCGATCGGCTGAAGACGGAGCTGGATGCCGCCCGCGCGCACGTCAACCGCGCTCGCGCCGACACCGTCGATGTTCACGAGCGCACCGCTGCTGCGCTCGCCTATGCCCGCGACCACCGGCTGGCTCCCAGGCAAAACGACCGCACCGAGCGGCCGTACGGATCGCTGCCTGAGGGGTGGTCCCTGTGATCGTTCTGCCATTCCCACTGCCACCGCTCGCGGTCCTTCGCGCGCTCGAGCTCCTGCAGGTGGTGCGGCGAGGTGACCGCGGGGGAGCGGCCCAAGCAGGTGCCGTGGCGGACCTGGAGCGTCCCTGGGAGCCGGCCAGCTGCAGCGCCGAGCTCAGCGCCGCAGTCTGGAGTTGGTGCGATGACGTCGTCGCGTGGATCAATCATGAGTACGCGTGGCGCCCCGCGCACATGGTCCCGGCCTGCTGGCCCCGCCACCCTCACATCGCGCGCGAGCTGCCGGTGCTGGCGGTCCTGCGCTGGACAGCGGAGAACGCCGCCGGTCCACAGCCGGTGGAGGAATGGAACCGCTACGCCTTCCCGATGTTCAGCGACCGCATGACCGAACGCCTCGGAGAGAGCACCTGTCGCACCGGCAGGCACCAGGACTGGCCTGCCGAGAGCCGTTACGTCGCGTCTCTCGACGCTCCTCGATGACGAGGACGACGATTTCCCGGCGCGGGACGGGCCCGGAAAGACGTAGCCCCGGCGACATGGCCAGAGGCCAGCGGTCCACCGGGGCTTTCGTGATCACTGTACGCCAGGATGGGAGGTGATGACAACGCCGACGCCCTCGGCCTTGCCGCCAGCCGGTCGCTGGGTGGAGGCCCGGTTGAGTGCCCCACGGTTCGAGGTCTACCTCGCTGCTGCAAGCGGGGATCGAGCCCGGGCGCTGGCACTGTACGAGTGGAACGCCCAGCTCAGCGCCGCGCTCCTGCACGACCTGGCGCACCTGGAGGTCGGGCTGCGCAACGCCTACGACGTCGCTCTGTCACTCGCTGGCCTGGACCCCCTCACTGGACCCTGGCCGGAAGCACCGTTTTCCCCCGCTGTTCCGCACGCGAGGACGACGTCGCGTCGACGTCAACGACAAGCTTCGGGACAACCTGGGCCACGCGATCGCCAACGCCGGCGGACCGACCGCCCCGTCGGGCAAGGTCGTCGCCGAGCTGATGTTCGGATTCTGGCGCTACCTCAGCTCGGCCGCGCACGAGAAGACGCTGTGGGTGCCCGCCCTGCACCATGCCTTCCCGTCGGGCACCGACCGCGCCGCCCACGTGGATGGGCCGGTTGGCCGCCTACACGATCTGCGCAACCGGGTGGCCCACCACGAACCCCTGCTGACCACCGACGTCGCCGGCCGGCTGTCCGACCTGACCGGTGTCGCCGCCCGTCTCGATCCTCGCCTGGGACAGCACCTGCTCGCCACCAGCACGGTTTCCAATCTGCTGGCTACCCGGCCGTAGCTACCCTGGCGGCGACGATGCCGCCAGGCAGCGGCCCAAGGTGTGGTCCGCTCGTCGTTGTAGGCAGCCAGCAGCGCTCCGTTGTGCGGTTGGGGCGGGCGACGCAAGAACCAGGCCAGTCCCCCATGCCTGGCTGCCTGCGCCGGCCTGCGACACGTCGCGGTCCGTAACCGTCATATGACGCAGCTAGCATTCGGGCGTGCCCGGTGCTACCACCAAGCAGATCTCGCCGAACGCATATCAGGCGCTGCGGGACGCGCTCTCGGTGATCTTCTGGTGGAAGCGCAGCTTCGCTCGGTACATGCGCACGGCCCTGCGGGATAGCCCCGAGGTGCTGGGTGGCCTTGATCTCAAGTCTATGCCGAAGCGGGAAGCGGTCGACGAGATCGTTGACCGCCTCATGCGGCGGGAAGACAAGTACCAGGCTGTCACACTTCGGCTGATGCTTGAGGTGGCGAACCGGACCGACTTCTCGGAGCTGGCCGACGTCGAGGACGGCGCCGCCAAGGTTGCTGTAGCGCGGGCCAAGGTGGAGGCGCTAACCCGGGGCTTTCACGGCAGGGCGGCGGGACCGGGTGTTGATCAACTGAAAGGTGCTCCTGACCAGCAAGGATGTGTCTTGTCTAGGGACATATCCGAAG
>NZ_NVPT01000185.1 GCF_002802985.1 Geodermatophilus chilensis
CGGGAGAACCGTCGTACCCCGACACCAGAATCACGCCCCAGCGGCCCATCGAGGCCCCTCTCGATGATCATTGGCTGCCAGATGAAAGATCCGGGCTAGGAACTCCTGTCCCGCACCAAGATCGCCCTGGATGCACTAGGTGTGTCGGCTGGTGATCTTGACAAGGTAGGGGGATCGCCAGGTGGTTGGTCGGTCGGGGTTGTGGGTGCGGGTGGTGGGCTGCATGAAGGGCGCTCGCAGATGCCCGCGGAGAGGTCTTGGTATGTCGAGGGGAGGGCATCCAAAACGCGTGGATCAGCGCGAGGCCCCAGCTGGGTCCACGACGGCTACTCGCCGAAGTAGACCGAGATGGCGGCGAAGAGCGCGAACCCTGCAGTGAGGAAGATCGGGCCCAGCTGCGAGGTCTCGCCCTCGTGCGCCTCACCGATCATCTCCTCCACGACGACGGCGGTGAGGGCGCCGCCGGTCAGTGCCAGGACCGAGAGCGTGATGATCTCCGGGGCCTCCCGCAGGGCGAGGAAGCCGAGGGCTGCTCCGAGGAGGATGGGAACCGCGAAGCCCGCCGCCATGAGGATCCGTCGCTTGCGGCTGATCCCGGCGTTGCGCAGGGTGGCGACGGCGGCGAAGCCTTCGGGTACGTCCGCCGGCACCTGCCCCATCGCCAGCAGCAGTCCGAGCGCCGGGTTCACCACCGTGCCGGTGCCGATCATCACTCCGTCGCTGAACAGGTCCATCGACACACCGCCGAAGATCGCCAGCGCCCCGGACTGCTTTTCGCCGCCACCCATCCTCGCCTGCACGTAACCGACCGCCCGGTCCAGGCCGATAAAGATGACCCCACCCGCAACGAACGCGAGGAGCGGCACCCACGGCAGGCTGGCTTCCAGTGCTTCGGGCATCAGTTCGATACCGACGACCGCCAGCACGATCCCGGCGGCGAGATGCAGGGCGAGGCTCAGCGTCCGTTCGGAGACCCGGAAGACCTCCGCCAGCGCGCCACCGAAGAAGTTGCCGGCCGCGGGCAGCGCCGCCAGCCCGAGCACGATAAGGAAATCGCCCATGATCCAGCCTCCTCAGCCAGCACCTGCGCTGGACCACCGTCGAACCGCCCCCTAGGGAGCACCTGACGCTGCACGACCAGCAGATCCGCCTGTGGTTCCTGCCCCGACGATGTGCACGTCAGCGGGGTGGAAGATGACAGGTCTGTGTCGTCCTGCAAGAGGGCAGCCCAGTTCCGGCCAACGTGCGGCGGGCTGGAGAAGGCAGCAGTCGGGCGGCAGCGTGACGACGAGCGGCGGCCTGGTCACCCATCACCTTGAACCGTCCTGGATCTGGTGGAGGCTCTCCCGCCGGGCATCGACCGGGGTTGGGGAGGATCTCGCCATGGCCATTGCTCGTTCTGTTGTCTTGTTCCTCATCGCCGCGCTGGCGGAGATCGGTGGCGCCTGGCTGGTGTGGCAGGGCGTGCGCGAGCATCGCGGCCTGGCCTGGATCGGCGCGGGGGTGCTGGCCCTGGGTCTGTACGGGTTCGTGGCCACCTTGCAGCCCGACGCCAACTTCGGCCGGATCCTCGCCGCCTATGGCGGCATCTTCGTGGCCGGTTCCCTGGCCTGGGGGATGGCACTGGACGGCTTCCGCCCCGACCGCTACGACCTGATCGGCGCCGGCATTTGTCTCATCGGCGTGGCCGTGATCATGTACGCCCCACGCGGGGCGTGAGCGGCGCCAAGACGAGCAGCACTCGCTGTGTAGAACTGTGTGGCGCCGGGGGGCGGTGAAGGGTTGAGCCGCGCCATGAGTCGCACGGACCGAGCCCCTGAGTGGCTGTCGGGGTGGCACAGGATGCGGCACGACGGGCGGGAGGACGGAGCACCAATGGGTACAAGCTGGGAGTCGGTGCGGATCTTGGAGGCGGATCCCGGGCTCGGGGAGGGGCTGAGCGGCGGGCAGTTGGCGGCCGCCCGTGGAGCGGTCGTGACGTTCGTTCAGCGGCTGGGCACGGGGCTGTGGCGTGGCGCGGATCAGCAGGTGCCGGCCGGGGGGTTCCTGGTGCTCGAGGGGTGCATCACCCGTGAGGTGTCGATCCTCGGGGAGACCGCCGCTATCGAGTTCCTCGCCGAAGGGGACCTGCTGCGTCCGTCCGGAGAGGTAGGGGCCGCGTCGGTCGACTCCCGGGTCGTCTGGCAGGCCCTCGAGCCGACGCGTCTGGCGGTTCTCGACCGCGACTTCCTGCTCGCCGTGAGACCGTGGCCCGAACTGATGGCGGGACTGCTCGAACGGCAGGAGCGCCGGGCGGAGTGGCTGGCGAACGTCCTGGCCATCAGCCACCTGCCCCGCGTGGACCTGCGAGTTCTCGTACTGTTCTGGCTGTTCGCTGACCGCTGGGGAAGGTTCGGGGCGATGAGGTGAGAGTGCCCATCCCGTTGACGCACCTGAACATCGCCCATCTGATCGGAGCGCGGCGCCCCACCGTGACGACCACGCTCAACAATCTCACCGAGGCCGGGTTGCTCCGGCAGGAGAGCAATGGCTACTGGCTTCTGCGCGGTGGGCCGCCGGTGCAGGCACGGGACGTGCTCGACAGGACCGCTGGCCTGCGACCGGGGCCTACCGCTCCTCGGGCCTGAGGATCCCGCGCAACTGATGTCAGCGAGATGACATCAGTGCTCAGCGCGGTGTAGCAGCACCGCTTCCTGAGCATGAGGCCTACGTGTCTTCATCGCAGTCCCTCATACCGCAGGGTTGGGTCTCGCCGGCACCGGTGCTTAGCGGACGGGCCGCGGTGCTCACCGGCGGGGGCGGGTGCTGGCGCGTCCGTTCGAGGGACGAAGCGCTGAGCACGCCCACCGGGGCGCTCGGGCGATGACGTCGATCGCGGACTACGCGCTCCTCGGGGACTGCCAGGGTGCGGCGCTGGTGGCGCTGGATGGCTCGGTCGACTGGTGGTGCCCGGGCCGGCTCGACGCGCCCAGCGTGTTCGCCCGTCTGCTGGATCCCGACGCCGGTCACTGGTCGATCCGGCCACGCGGGGAGTGGACGGCGACCCGCCGCTACGTCGAGGGCAGCATGGTCGTTCAGACGGATTTCACCACTGCTGGTGGTGTGGTGCGGCTGACCGACGCGCTGGCCCTGGGCGCGGGGGAGCGGGGCCACCAGATCGGCTGCGCCTCCCCGCACCTGCTCGTGCGGCAGGTGGAGGTGGTGCGGGGTGAGGTCGAGATCGACTTCGAGCTTGCCGCGCGCCTGGAGTACGGCCTGGTGACTCCCCAGATCACTTCCACTCCGCGAGGGATCGAGCTGGGCGGCGGAGCCGAGCGGCTCGCGCTCACCGCCGACCGGCCGCTGAGCATCGAGCAGGGGAGGGTCACTGGGCGGTTCGGCCTCCGCGAGGGGGAGAGCGCGGTTTTCGCGCTGCGCCACCGCCGAGTCGTCGACCCGCTCAGCGCTGCGCTGGACGGGCGTGCGGCCCTGGCCGACACCGTCGCGGGGTGGCGGTCCTGGACGCGGATGCACCAGGGGTACCAGGGCCCCTACCGCGAGCAGGTCACGCGCGCCGGGCTGGTGTTGCAGGCCCTGACCTACCGGCCCACGGGTGCGGTGATCGCCGCGGCGACCACTTCTCTGCCGGAGAAGGTTGGTGGGAGCGCGAACTGGGATTACCGGTTCGGCTGGTTGCGCGACGGGAGCTTCACCCTCAAGGCGCTGTGGGTCGCGGCCTGCCCGGACGAGGGGCAGCGGTTCTTCGACTGGATGGCCACCTCCACCGGTTCCATCGGCGACGGCCGCGTGCCAATCATGTTCGGGGCCGGCGGAGAGCGCGACCTCACCGAACACCAGCTGGACCACCTGGCCGGCTTCGCCGGGAGTCGCCCGGTCCGGGTGGGCAATGACGCCTGGACGCAGAAGCAGCTCGACGTGCTGGGGGAGGTCCTGGAGTGCGCGTGGGTGCTGCGCGACCAGCTCGAGGACCTCAGCCCGTTCACCGCGGCGTTCCTGCGGTCCCTGGCCGACCGGGCGGCCACCACGTGGCAGGAGCCCGACGCCGGGATCTGGGAGGGCCGCGAAGGCCAACGCGACTACGTGACCTCGAAGGTCATGTGCTGGGTTGCGCTCGACCGTGCGCTCAAGCTGGCCGACCGCCTCGGCGATGAGGCGGACGTGGCGCGGTGGGAGCGGGCGCGGGAGGAGGTGCGAGCCGCGATCCTCCAGCGCGGCTGGAACGAGTCGGTCCAGGCCTTCACCGGGGCCTTCGACTCCGACCACCTCGACGCCGGGGTCCTGCTCCTGCCGATCGTGGGGTTCCTCCCCGGCGACGACGAACGGGTCGTGGCCACCCTCGACGCCATCGAGCGGGAACTGTCCAAGGACGCACTGGTGCAGCGCTGGACCGGTTCCGGGGACGAGGGCGCGTTCGTCATCTGCTCGTACTGGCTGGCCGCCGGCCGGGCGATGGCCGGACAGGTCGACCGCGCCAAGCAGATCTTCGAGACCGTCACCGGCTACGCCAACGACCTCGGGCTGCTGTCGGAGGAGATCGACCTGCGCGACAAGGCCCTGATCGGCAACTTCCCCCAGGCGCTGTCCCACATCGGCCTGGTCAACGCCGCCTGGGCCATCGCCCAGGCCGAAAACCTCCACCGACCGGACCAGCCGAACTAGGGACGGCAGACAGCAGAGACCGGGCAGGACCAACGTCGCAGGACCAAGAAAGGGACAGGACATGGGAAAGCTCCAGGACAAGGTCGCGCTCATCACCGGATCGGACTCCGGAATCGGGCAGGCCACCGCCATCGAGTTCGCACGCCAAGGCGCTGACGTGGTGGTGCACTACCTACAGGACGAGCAGGGCGCGAACTCCACACGCGAGCAGGTCGAGGCCCAGGGCCGCCGGGCGATCGTCGTGCAGGGTGACCACGGCTACGAAGACCAGGTCGAGGCCATGTTCCAGGCGGCGTTCGAGGCCTTCGGCCGGGTCGACATCCTGATGAACAACGCCAGCGTCGACGCCTCGGGCACCTACGTCGCCGACCTGAAGATCGAGGACTTCGAGCGCACGCTGCGCAGCAACCTCATCGGGCAGCTGATCTGCTGCAAGCACTTCATCAACCACCGCAAGCAGCAGGGCGGCGGCGGGAAGATCATCAACACCACGTCGGTGCACCAGGAGCAAGCCCGCGCCGGGGCGGCGGACTACGACTGCTCCAAGGGCGCGCTGCGCAACCTCACCCGAACCCTGGTGCTCGAGGTCTCCGAGATGGGCATGACGGTGAACAACATCGCGCCCGGCATGGTGCTCACGCCCTTCAACCAGAAGGCAATCGACGACCCGGACTTCCGCGAGCAGCAGGTCCAGAGCATTCCGCTCAAGCGGGCCGCACAGCCGGAGGAGATCGGCCGGCTGGCGGTGTTCCTGGCCTCCAGCGACGCCGACTACGTCACCGGCGCCACCTACGTGATGGACGGCGGACTGATGCAGATGTCTGGCCAGGGAGCCTGACCCCGCGCTCGAGCAGCCAGCCAACTCGACGGCGCTGCACACCGCGACGTTGACAGCGGTCGCGCTGCGCCCCTACCACGCGGCCACCGCGCCGGCTACCAACGATGGAGATTGCGTGACCCTGACCGCCCCCACCACACCGACCCTGCTCGCGCGGTTCCTCGACGTCCGCGGGCTGACCGAGCGTCTCGCTGCGCCGTTGTCCCCGGAGGATCAGACCGCGCAGTCGATGCCCGATGCCAGCCCCACCAAGTGGCACCGCGCCCACACCTCCTGGTTCTTCGAGGAGTTCGTGCTCGACCCCGCCGGCGGTTACCGGCCCTTCGACCCCACATTCCGCTACTTGTTCAACTCCTACTACGAAGCGGTCGGCCCACGGCATCCCCGCCCGCAGCGTGGGCTGGTGACCCGCCCCTCGGCCGACGAGGTGGGCCGCTATCGGGACCACGTCGAGCAGGCCGTCGCCGCTTTGATCGAGCGGGGGCTCGACCAGGCGCAGACCGAGGTCGTCCAGCTGGGCCTCAACCACGAGCAGCAGCATCAGGAACTGCTGGTCATGGACGCCCTGCACCTGCTCTCCCGCCACCCGTTCGGCCCGGCGATGATCGACCGCCCCGTGGAGGACGACCCCGACCCCGCGCCGCTGACCTGGCGCGCGGTCCCCGGCGGGCTGTACGAGATCGGTCACGACGGGACCGGCTTCGCCTATGACAACGAGGGGCCGCGTCACACCGTGCACCTGGTGCCGTTCCAGATCGCCGAACGCGCGGTCACCAACGAGGACTGGCTGGCCTTCATCGCCGACGGCGGTTACGCCCGCCCGGAGCTGTGGCTGTCCGACGGATGGGCCGCGGTCCAGCAGCACGGATGGCAGGCACCGGGCTACTGGCAGGAGCAGGACGGGCAGTGGGTCGCCTTCGGCTCCGGCGGTGTGCGGCCGCTGCGCCGGGCCGAACCGGTCTGCCACGTCTCGTTCTACGAGGCTGACGCCTACGCCCGCTGGGCCGGTGCCCGCCTGCCCAGCGAGGCCGAATGGGAGGTCGCCGCAGGCGACGTGGCCGAGCTGCGCGGTCAGCTGCTCGGCCCCGACCGGCTGCACCCCGGCCTCGCCGGGCGCCACATGCTCGGCGACGTGTGGGAGTG
Organism: Geodermatophilus chilensis; assembly: GCF_002802985.1. GTDB lineage: Bacteria > Actinomycetota > Actinomycetes > Mycobacteriales > Geodermatophilaceae > Geodermatophilus > Geodermatophilus chilensis. The sequence goes on from NZ_NVPT01000185.1 coordinate 6,641, forward strand.
GACCTCCAGCGCCTACCTGCCCTACCCGGGCTTCCGCCCGGTTGAGGGTGCGGTCGGGGAGTACAACGGCAAGTTCATGTCCGACCAGCACGTCCTGCGCGGCGCGAGCTGCGCGACCCCGGCCGGGCATGAACGGCTCACCTACCGCAACTTCTACCCCGCTGCGGCCCGGTGGGCGTTCGCCGGACTGCGGCTGGCGCGCCCGTGACCGCCGTCCACCATCCCGCGTCCCCGTGCGACGGCGGGACGCCAGATATCGCGCCAGCCGGGGTGGCGGTCCGGATGGATCGCCACCTGCCGCCGGCGGCGATGCGTGATGCGCTGGAGGCCGACGTCCGCGCGGGGCTGAGCGCCACACCGAAGACGCTGCCGCCGAAGTGGTTCTACGACGCCCGCGGCTCCCAGCTGTTCGCGGCCATCACCCGGTTGCCGGAGTACTACCCCACCCGGCGGGAAGGGGCGATCCTGCAGGCGCACGCCCCCGAGATCGCCGAGCTGTCGGCAGCTGACACGCTCGTCGAGCTGGGCAGCGGAACCTCGGAGAAGACCCGCCTGCTCCTCGACGCCCTCCGCGAGGCCGGCACGCTGCGGCGTTACGTGCCCGTCGACGTGGACCAGACCGTGCTCGCGCAGTTCGGCCAGGCCGTGGCCGGTGAGTACCGGATCGAGGTGCACGCCGTCGTCGGTGACTTCGAGAACCACCTGCCGCTGCTGCCGGCCGGCGGCCGCCGGCTGATCGCCTTCCTCGGTGGCACGATCGGCAACCTGCTACCCGCGCAGCGCGCCCGGTTCCTGCGCACGCTGGCATCGACCATGGCATGCGGGGACACCCTGCTGCTCGGCACCGACCTGGTGAAAGACCCCGCGCGGCTGGTCGCCGCTTACGACGACGCGGCGGGTGTGACCGCTGAGTTCAACCGCAACGTGCTGCGCGTGATCGCCCGCGAACTCGGCGCCGAGCTCGACCCCGACGCGTTTGCACACGTCGCGCTGTGGAACGGGGAGAACGAGTGGATCGAGATGCGCCTGCGGTCGCTGCGGGAGCAGGTGATGCGCGTCCTCGACCTCGAGGTGCACTTCGCCCAGGGGGAGGAGCTGCGCACCGAGATCAGCGCCAAGTTCCGCCGGGAGCGCGTCGCCGACGAACTCGCCGCCGCCGGCTTGCAGCTGCGGTCCTGGTGGACCGACCCGCAGGGCGACTACGCGCTCTCCCTGGCGACCAAGGCGACCCCGTGACCCCGCGCGCCCACCGAAATGGTCCCGATCCGAGGCTGGAGCCAGGAAGTGAGGTCGATGAGCGCGTGAGAGAACTGCCCAGCGGGCGCCAGTACACGGTCGTGCACGGCGACGACCGCGTCACCGTCGTCGAGGTCGGCGGGGGGCTGCGGTCCTACGTGGCAGGCGGGCGTGAGCTGCTCGACGGGTACGCCGAGGACGAGATGGCCACCAGCGCCCGCGGCCAGCCCCTGATTCCGTGGCCCAACCGGCTGCGCGACGGCCAGTACACCTGGGAAGGCAATGAGCATCAGGCGCCGCTGAGCGAGCCCGACAAAGGCAACGCCATCCACGGCTTCCTCCGGTTCGCCAACTGGACCTGCCTGGGGCAGACCACGAGCCGGGTCGACCTGGGCCACGTGCTGCATCCGCGCCCCGGGTATCCGTTCACCCTGGCAGTGCGCCTGTCCTACCGGCTCGGGTTTCAGGGCCTCACCGTCACCACCACCGCACGGAACGTTGGGACCCGGGCCCTGCCCTACGCCTGCGGCCAGCACCCCTACCTGGCGGCGCCCACGGGGCTCGTCGACCAGTGCACGCTGCAGGCGCCGGGCGGGACGTACCTGCCGACCGACGACCGGGGCATCCCCACCGGAGCAGAGCCGGTGCAAGGGAGCCAGTACGACTTCCGAGCCGGCCGCGAGCTGGGGAGCCTGGAGCTCGACCTGGCCTTCACCGACCTCGACCGCGACGAGGACGGGCGGGCCTGGGTGCAGCTGCGGGCACCGGACGGGCAGGGAGCGGCGATATGGCTCGACGAGAGCTATCCCTACGTCGAGCTGTTCAGCGGCGACAGCCTGCCTGACTCGCAGCGGCGGCGCCGCGGCCTGGGGGTGGAACCGATGACCGTCCCACCCAACGCTTTCCAGTCCGTAACCGACGTGGTGCGCCTGGAGCCGGGCGCCTCGACCAGCGTCAGCTGGGGGGTGCGTAGCCTGCCGTGACGAGGACTCGATGCGGCATTTAGACCCACGGCCTCCGGGAGATTCCCCATGACTGACCGGTTTGACGTGATCGTCATCGGAATGGGCCCGGGCGGTGAGGTCGCCGCCGGCCAGCTGCTGAAGTCCGGTAAGCGGATCGGGATCGTCGAGCGGGAGCTGCTCGGCGGGGAGTGCGCCTACTGGGCCTGCATCCCGTCCAAGACGCTGCTGCGCCCGCCGGAGGCCGGGGGCGAGG
>NZ_NVPT01000186.1 GCF_002802985.1 Geodermatophilus chilensis
CCGGTAGCCCTCGAACGCGGCAGCCGCACGGGCGATCCGCTCCTGCACGGCCTCCTCCGAGAGCGGCTCGAAGGTCTGCAGCGTCTCACCGGTGGCGGGGTTGATCGTGGCGATGGCCATGGGGGGTCTCCCTCGTCGGGTCCTGCACGGAGGCGCCCGGGCACGGACGCCCGTGGGTCAGCTGGCGGAACGCTCGCGCAGCAGGTTCTTCTGCACCTTGCCGGTGGAGGTCTTCGGGAGCTCCCCGTAGACGAATCGCTTGGGCACCTTGAACCCCGCCAGCCGCGACCGCACGAACGCTGCGAGGTCCTCGTCGGTGACCTCGCTGCCGGGCCGGAGCGTCACGTGCGCGACCGGCACCTCCCCCCACTTCTCGTGGGGCTCGGCGACCACGGCGGACTCCAGCACGGCGGAGTGGGCGTCCAGCGCCCGCTCGACCTCCACCGAGGAGATGTTCTCGCCGCCGGAGATGATGATGTCCTTGCTGCGGTCGCGGATCTCGAGGTAGCCGTCCGGGTGGACGACCGCGAGGTCGCCGGTGCGGAACCAGCCCGGTCCGCCGTCCGGCCCCGGCAGCGTCGCCGTCGCCGTCGCCTCCTCGTCCTGGTAGTAGCCGAGCATGACGTCGTTCCCGCGGGCGACGATCTCCCCGATCGTCTCCCCGTCGCGGGGGACGTCGGTGCCGTCCTCCCCCACCACCCGCAACGGCTCGGCCACCACGTTGCCGACACCCTGCCGGGCCTTGAGCTCGGCCTGCCGCTCGTCCGGGAGGTCGTCCCACTCCGGGTGCCACTGGTTGACCGCGACCGGCCCGTAGGTCTCGGTGAGCCCGTACAGGTGGGTGACGTCCATGTTCAGCGCCGACATCCGGGCGAGCAGGGTGGGCGTGGGCGGGGCGCCGCCGGTCTGCACCGCGACGCGCGGGGACACCGGGCCGGCCTCCGCCTCCTCGGCGCTGGCGATCATGGTCAGCACCGTCGGCGCCGCGCTGAAGTGCGTGATGCCCTCGGCGCGCAGCAGCTGCCAGATGCGGGCCGGCTCCACCCGCGGCAGGCACACGTGGGTGGCGCCGCCGGCCGACACCGCCCAGGGGAAGCACCAGCCGTCGCAGTGGAACATCGGCAGCGTCCACAGGTACTGGCTGCCGGGGGCAAGACCGGTGTGCAGCGCCATCGCCACCGCCTGCAGGTAGGCGCCCCGGTGGCTGTACATGACGCCCTTGGGCCGGCCGGTGGTGCCCGAGGTGTAGTTGAGCGCCAGCAGTCCCCACTCGTCCGCACACGGCAGGGCCAGGGGCTCGGCCGAGGCGAGCAGCTGCTCGTACTCGTCACCGGCCAGCACGACGGGGATCCCCACCGCCGAGGCGACCTCGGCGGCGGTCGTGGCGAACGCGGCGTCCGCGACGAGGAGCGCGGCCCCGGAGTGCCGGAGGATGTACTCCAGCTCCCCTGCGGAGAGCCGGGTGTTGAGCGGGACGAGGACCGCCCCGGCCCACGGCACGCCGTTGTGCATCTCGAGCATCGTCGAGCTGTTCGCGCAGAGCGCGGCCACCCGGTCACCGGGCGCGATGCCGCGGGCGGCCAGCGCCCCGGCGAGCCGGCGGGAGCGGTCGGCGAACTCCCGATAGGTGAACCGCCGATCGCCGTCGATCACCGCGGTCCGCTCGGGGAACACCCGCGCGGAGCGTTCGAGGAAGGCGGTCGGGGTCAACTGGGCGGAACTGAAGGTCGCCACCGGGTCTCCTGAGGGCATTGGGCGGACGGTTCCCGTGGGGATTGTCTGCAGGATCGGGCGCGACCGCTCATCCGTACGCCGTGAGCGGGCCGAAGGCGTACCGGCTCACCGGGTTGTCGACCAGGACCATCTGCCGCAGCGCGGGGTCGGGGACCCAGCGGTCCAGGCGCGCCCGGACCGTGCCGCCGTCCGGGAGGGGCAGCCGGACGCCCACGTGCGGCCAGTCGCTGCCCCACAGCAGGTTCTCCGGCCGGGTCTCGACGAAGGCGCGGACCCGCTCGGCGATCGACTCCTCGTGCCGCCGCCACACCTCCGGGAAGCCGGGGTCGGCCGGGTCGCTGCCGGCGGGCAGCAACCGCTCCAGCCCCGACAGCGCCACCCACACCTGACCCTCGGCGAGCAGCTCGAGGACCAGCCGCATCGCGGGGTGGTCGGTGCCGACGTCGGAGGGCAGGTAGCCCATGTGGTCCAGGACGACCGGGACGGGGCAGCGGCGGACGGCGTCACCCAGCCGGTCGAGGTGCCTGCCGACGTCGGTCCACAGCTCCACGTGCCAGCCGAGCGGAGCGACCATCTCCCCGACCTCGACCAGCGCCTCCACCGGCACGCCGCCGGGGTAGCCGTCCTGGACCCGGGTCCCGCGGACGCCCGCGGCGTGCATCTCGATGAGCGCGCCGGGGTCGGTCCCCACCGGCACGCAGGCCACGCCCCGCAGCCGGTCGGGACGGCGACGCAGGGCCGCGAGGAGACAGCGGTGGTCGGTGCCGAACGCGCTGGGCTGCACGAGGACGCCGCGGTCGCAGTCCACGGTGGCCAGGTGGGCGGCGTGGTCCTCGACGTCGACCTCCGGCGGCTGGTACGCGGCCCCACCCACGAGGGGCGTCGGGCCCACGCCGTCGGCGGTGAACACGTGGCAGTGGGCGTCGATGCCGGTCATCGGCGGGTCTCCTCGGGTGGGCCGGGCCGCGCCCCCGCGGCCAGCTCGTCGAGCACCGGCAGCAGGTGGGTGCGGAACCGCGGGTAGTCCTCCGCCATCGGGAAGTGGCCGATCCCGGGCATGGTGCCGCCGCGGGCACCGGGGACGGCGGCGATCGCCGCGGCGGTGTCGGCGGGCGTGCAGGCGTGGTCGTACTCCCCGGTGAGCAGGTGGACCGGGCAGCGGCCGGTGTCGATCGTCCCCGCCAGGCCGCGCAGGTCCAGGTCCTCGGAGTAGAAGTGGGTGTCCCCGCGGTAGATCCCCGGGCCGCCCTGGCTGTAGGTCCACCAGACCTCCCTGCGGGAGTTCTCCGGGCTGTGCGGCGACATCAGGCTCGCCGTCCAGGAGGCAACCACCTGCTGGGCGTTGAGGTCCGGGGACAGCGGCCAGTCCTGGAACCGGCCCGCCACGTTCAGCGCACCGGACAGGCCGATGACGCCCGCCCAGCGGTCCGGCGAGCGACGGGCCAGCTCGAGCACCAGCGAGCCGGCCATCGAGCAGCCCAGGACGACGGGCCGCTCCAGGCGGAGGGCGTCGCAGAAGTCCTCGACGATCGCGACGTACCGGTCGGTGGTGAGCAGGTACTCCCCGGTCCACCACCGGTCCGGCGGCAGCGACCGGCCGTGCCAGGGGAGGTCAAAGGCCACGACCCGGTACCGGTCGGTGACCGCCCGGTCGGCCAGCAGGTGCCGGAACTGCCGGCTGTCCGACCCGGCGGTGTGCAGGGCCAGCAGCACCGGGCCGGCGCCGCCCTCCTCGAAGTAGACGCGGTGGTCGGCCCCGGAGGAGCGCACGTGCACGTACCGGCCGACGACGTCCTCGACCGTGCCGTGGGGCGCAGCACCCCGGCCGGCGGTCAGCTCGGCCGTGCCGCCGGCGACGCCCTTGGCGAGCTCGACGAGCAGGGTCAGGACCCGCAGGTGCCGCAGCAGCTGCTCGCGTCCGGCGACCACCGTGATCCCGGCGGGTGCCTTCGTCAGCGCGAGCAGGTCGTGCCGGCGCGGCGCGGCGCCGGGGTCCACGAGCTCACGCCAGGCGCTCCGGGGTGCGCGCAGCTCGACGTCCGCGCCGTCGTCCCCAGCGGGGCCGACGGCGACGCCGCCGCGGTCGTAGCGGAGCAGCACCGCGGCTCCCCCGTCCTCCGCCAGCCGGACGGTGAAGCGGGACCAGCGGCCGATGTGCGCGTTCTCGGGGTCGGCGGAGACCGCGGCCGTCCACCTCCCCCACCAGTCGGAGCCGGTCACGTCCGGAGCCGCCCGACCACCCCGGCGACGCCGGCCAGCTCGGGGCTGTAGGGCTCCAGCCGGTCCAGCACCCCCGCGTCGTGCCCGGTGAGGACCACGTCGACGGCACCGGTGGCCACCATGTCGCGCACCGTCTGCAGGGCCTCGTACGTGGCCGGCAGGTCGGTGACCGAGACGAAGGGCATGTCCCGCTCCAGCTCCTCGGTGAAGTGCACGGCGTCGGAGGTCAGCAGCACCACGCCCGCCGAGGTGGGCACCGTGACCATGCACTGGCCGGGCGTGTGCCCGCCGACCTCGGTCACCACGACCCCGGGTGCCACCTCGGTCGACCCGCTGAAGCGCCGCACCCGGCCCTCCTCCTCGGCCCGGCTCAGGACCGCCACCTCGTCCGCCTCGGTGAAGTGGGCGATCAGCCGCCGGCCGGCGACCGGCGAGTGCCAGAAGTCCATCTCGGCGGAGCTGACCACGACGGTCGACCGCGGGAACAGCCCGACGTTGCCGATGTGGTCGTAGTGGGCGTGGGTGACGACCAGCGGGTGTCGGCCGTCGGTGTCCACGCCCAGCCGGCGGTAGGCGTCGGCCGGGTCCACGAGGACCGTGCGTCCGCGCGCCTCCGCCGGACCACGGGCGAAGCCGGTGTCCACCAGGACCGTCGTGGTGGCGTTGCGCACCACCCACAGGTGGTAGTCGACGGTGAAGGGTCCGTCGGGCTCCCCGTACTGGGCGTGGTTGAGGAACACCTCGCTGCGCCGGGTCACGCGGGTGCCGTGCCGCACCACGACCACCTCGTACCGGTCCGCCCCGGGGTCGGTCACGGGAGGATCCCCCCTGTTCCCACGCCGGTCAGGACGCGCCGCCGCTGCCACCCTCGTGCACCGTGACGCCGGGCTCCAGCCCGTCGGCGCCCACCACCTCGCGCCAGGCCTCGAAGCCGGCCTGGAACGCGACGATCCCCGCTTCGGGCAGCGAGATCTCGATGGCCTCGAGGATCTCCCGGGGGCTGACCCCCAGGTCGAGGGCCACCCGGATGTGGCTCTGGATGTGGCCCGTGGACGCACGCATCACCGTCAGGCTGACGATGAAGATCAGCTCCTTGGTGCGGCGGTCCAGACTCCGCTGGTCCAGGTACGCGGCGTTGACCAACCCGTTGGCCGCCTGCAGGACCGGGAAGTCGTGCTTCGCCATCACCTTGTGGTAGTCGAGCACGTACCCCCGCGACCGGGCCATGTCGTCGATGTACTGCTGCGGGTCGTCGGTCACGCTGTCTCCTCGGCGTCGTCGGGTCGGGCGGTGCCAGGTCGGGGGTCGGGGAGCTCGCCGGCGCGCAGCGAGACCCGGTTGACCGACTCGTAGAAGCGGGCGATCTCGGTGTGGTCGAGGCCCGGCCCGCCCAGCGCCTCGCGGGCCCGGACAGCGGTGTCGAGGGCGGCGTCGGTCACCGGCGTCCGCGCTCCCTGGGCGCGCGCCAACGACCGGGCGATGCCGAGGTCCTTGATCATGAGGTCCATGGCGAACCCGGAGTCGTAGCCGCCGATCAGCACGTGTCTCGGGTACTTCACCTCGGTGGCCTGGGAGCGGCCGGTCGAGGCGTTGAGCACCTCGACCATGACGTCGGGCGCGATGCCGAACGAGCGCGCCACCGTCAGCACCTCGGCCGCCGCGGCCAGGTTGGTGGCCGACAGCAGGTTGTTCAGGGCCTTCGCGGCGTGCCCCGCACCGGGCCCGCCGACCACGAGCACCGCCGTCCCCAGCGGCTCGAGGTGCGGGCGCGCCCGCTCGACGTCCTCCGGTGCGCCCCCCACCATGATCGACAGCTCTCCGGTGACCGCCCGGGCGACGCCACCGGACACCGGTGCGTCGACGTACCCGATCCCGCGCGTCCGCGCCGCCTCGGCCAGCCGGCGGGTGCTGGCCGGCTCGGAGGAGCCCATGTCGACCACCAGCGTCCCGGCGGGCAGTCGCTCCAGCAGTCCGTCGGCCAGCAGCACCGACTCCACGGCCCTGCTGTCGGGCAGCATCAGCACGACGGTGTCGATGCCGTCCGGGGCCTCGGCCAGGGAGGGCACCGCACGCGTGCCGAGCTCCTCGGCGAGGGCAGCGGCCACCGCGGTGTCCACGTCGAAGAGGACCGTGTCGTGCCGGGCGGCGTGCCGGCGGGCCATCGGGGCGCCCATCCGGCCGAGCCCGGTGAAGAGGGTGGTCACGATGCCGCGTACCGGCCGCGCAGCTCGACCTTGCGGATCTTGCCGCTGGGTGTCTTGGGCAGCGCGTCGACGAGCTCCAGGCGTTCGGGCAGGAAGTGCTTGGACAGCCCGCGCTCGAGCAGGAAGGCGCACACCTCCTCGAGGGAGGGCCGGACGCCTCCGCCGGGGACCACGACCGCGCAGGCCCGCTCGCCGAGCCGGGGGTCGGGGACGCCGATGACCGAGGCCTCGACGACGTCCGGGTGCTCGAAGAGCAGGCTCTCCACGACGGTCACCGGGATGTTCTCCCCGCCGCGGATGACGATGTCCTTGGTGCGGCCCTCGAGGAGCACGAAGCCCTCCTCGGTGCGCCGTGCGGTGTCCCCGGTGGTGAACCAGCCGTCCTGGTCGATCTCCTCGGCGGTCACCTCGGGCAGGTGCAGGTAGCCCAGGAACAGCCCGGCGCCGCGGATCCGGAGCGCGCCGACGGTGCCGGGGGGCGCCTCGTGCCCGTCGGGGTCCACGATGCTGACCTCGGTGCCGGGTACCGGCACGCCGTCGGTCGACTGGGCACGGGCCGGCAGGTGGGGCGCGCACGAGATGCCGATGCCCAGCTCGGTCATCCCCCAGGCGGGACAGACGTAGGCGCCGAACAGCTCCCCCGCCACCGCGGGCAGCGTGCGCGGGACGGGGGCGCCGGCCAGCACCACGGTGCGCAGCGTCGTCCCGCCGTCCTGGGCGAGGTCGGTGTGCACGAGGTCCTGCAGGAAGGTCGGCGCCGAGAACATCGTCGTCACGCCCTCCTCCCGGATGACGTGCGTCGCCTGGTCGGGGACCCACCGGTCGAGGTAGACCCCGGTGCCGCGCAGCAGGGTGGTGAGCAGGACCCCCCAGAGGAAGCCGGTGTGGTGGCCCACGGGAGAGGCGATGAGGTTGACCAGGGGCTCGCCGAGGGACTCCCTGCCCTGGAGGGCGATCCAGTTGTCGAGGACGGCCCGGAGCGTCTGGTGCGTGTTCATCACGCCCTTCGGCTCGCCGGTGGTCCCGGAGGTGAAGCCGACGTGGCACAGCGCCCGCGGGTCGACCGCCCCGAGCTCCACCTCCGGCGCCGTCAGCAGGGACGACAGCGCGGTGACCCCCTCCTCCGCGGGCTCGCCGGCCACGACGACGTGCTGCAGGGAGGGCAGCCCACCGCGCAGCCCCTGCACCAGCTGCAGCGGGCTGTTGCTGCCGAAGGTCTCGGCGACGACGGCGACCCGGGCGCCGGTCCGGCGCAGGATCACCTCGACCTCCCGCTCGCCGTAGGCGACCGGGATGCCGCTGTAGACGGCGCCGAGCTCGTTGATGGCGAAGACCAGCGCGGCGAAGTCGGCCCGGTTCGGCAGCATCACCGCGACGAAGTCGCCGGCGCGCACGCCCAGCGCGTGCAGACCGCAGGCGTACCGGTGGGCGCGCTCGTCGAGTTCGGCGTAGGTGAGGCGGGAGGACCCGGTCCTCCCGCTGGCCCGGTCGACCGCCGCCACCCGGTCGGGGTGCTCGGCAGCGGCCTCGGTCAGCATCGACCGCAGCGTGGCCGACCGCCACGCGCCGCCGTCGACGTACCGGCCGACCAGCTCGGGCGTCAGCCGGCTGTCCGGACGGATTCCCGGGTGCGTCGCCGGGTCGGGGGCCAGGGCGCCGGGGGTCCGGAGGTCGGTCACTGCGCTGCTCCTCGTGGGATGTGGGAGATGGCCACCGGGATCAGTCCGGCGGGGCCTGCGGGTCGGCGGCCGGTCGGCAGGTCAGCACGACCTTGCCGGTGACGACGCCGCGACGGACCGCCTCGAGCGCCTCGGTGGCCGCCTCGAGCGGGTAGGTGCGCGAGACCGGCACGCTGAGCCGGCCCTGCAGGTACAGCTCCAGCAGGTGCTCGATGGCCGCGCGCACCGCCTCGGGCTCGCGGTCCCGGTAGTCGCTGACCTGCAGACCCGTGACCGCGAGGTTCTTGACGAGGATGTGGCCGGCCTTGACCACCGGCACCTCGCCCGAGGCGAAGCCGATGACCACCAGGCGCCCCTCCCAGGCCGTGGACCGCAGCGCCTGGGTGAACACGTCACCCCCGACCAGCTCCAGGACGACGTCCGCGCCGCGCCCGCCGGTGACCGCCATGACCTCGTCCCGCATCGACGGGCCGGCCAGCAGGACGTGGTCGGCCCCCTGCTCCTCGGCCAGCCTCGCCCTCGCCCCGTCCTGCGCGACCGCGATGACGGTGGCGTCCAACGCCTTGGCGACCTGGACCCCGGCCGAGCCGACACCGCCGCCGGCACCGGTCACCAGCACCGTCTCGCCGGGCCGCAGCTGCGCCCGGCGCACGAGGCCGAAGTACGCGGTGATCGCGCCGAGCCCGAAGGCGGCGGCGTCGGTGACGGGGACGCCGTCCGGCAGGGCGACGACCTGCGGCTCGGGGACGGCCACCAGCTCGGCGTAGCCGCCGTGCTCGACCTGCGCGAGGACCCGGTCCCCGACCTGGAGGCGGTCGACGCCCGGCCCGACCGCCCGGACGGTGCCGGCGACCTCCTTGCCCGGGCTGAACGGCCGCTCGGGGAGGATCTGGTAGCTGCCGGCCACCACCAGGACGTCGGGGAAGTTGACACCGGCGGCGGCCACCTCGACCAGCACCTCCCCCGGGCCCGCGACCGGGTCGGGCACCTCCCGGACCACCAGGGACCCCGGGGGACCGAACGTCTCGACGAGGACTGCTCTCACGCGGTGCTCCCGGGTGCCGTCGTCGGGGTGGGGGCCAGGGCGTCCCGGCCGGAGGTGAGGGCCTGCAGGTCCTGCCTCGTATACACATCT
>NZ_NVPT01000187.1 GCF_002802985.1 Geodermatophilus chilensis
ACCCGGCCCGAACATGCCGAAGCGATGGTCTACATCGCGATGATCATGACCATGTCCCGGCGCCTGGCGCGGTGACTCGGTTATGAGATGCGTTCTCAGGCGGTGCGACGTCCTCCGCAGAAGCGGCTGGGGCGGAAGGCGGCGAGCAGCGGGCTGGGCTCCCCGGTGACGATCTCCTCGGCCAGCAACTCCCCCACGATCAGCGCGAGCGTGGCTCCGCTGTGGGTGAAGGCGACGTGGTAGCCGGGGACCTCGGCGAGCGCGCCCAGCACCGGCTCGCCGTCACCCGGGACCGGCTTGGGACCCACGCCGTAGGACTCCAGGGTCAGCGCGGGGTTGCCCTCGAGGACCGCCGAGGCCTCGCGGAGCAGGCCGTCGACCGTGGACTCCTCGACCTCGTGGGTCCCGTCCTCCCGGAGCACGACCTCCTGCTCGGACCAGGCCGCATCCAGGACCAGGGCACCGCTGGGGGTCGGGCGCACGGACACCCGGGGTGTGTTCAGGACGGCGCGGAGCCGCGTGCCGACGGGCGGCGTGCGGACCAGCAGCCCGATCGGCGTTGCGTCGGGGATCTCGACCCCCAGCTGTGCGACGGTCCGGGGCACGTCCGAGCCGGTGGCCAGCACCGCGGCGTCGACGTTCCACAGTCCACCGGCGGTGGTGCGCACGCCGGTCACCGCACCACGAGCCACCACGATCTCGCAGCGCCCCGCGCCGGTGACGACCTGCCCGCCACGAGCGACGACGTCGGCGGCGAGCTGGTCGATCAGCGACGGCAGGTCGACCCAGCCCTCGCGGGGCGTGAAGACGGCGCCCTCGTCGGGGATCGCAGTGACGTCCACACCGGGCGTCCGGGTCGCCACCTCGTCGCGGCTGAGCCACTCGGCGGCGTAGCCCACCTGGCGCATGTGCTCGAACGCCGACCGATGCCCCTCCACCTGGCCCGCGGCGGCCCAGCCGAGGCCGCCGTCGAACACCAGGTACGCGGCGGAGCCGGTGCGGGAGCAGAAGGTCCGGTAACGGTCCAGCCCCAGCAGGCGCAACCGGTGGTACTCCGGCGAGCGCCGGCCGAAGGAGTTCAGCCAGGACAGCGAGCGGCCCGAGGCACCGCTCGCGAGGCCGTCCTCGGTGAGCAGGGTGACGCGCGCACCGCGCTCGGCCAACCGCGCGGCGGTGGAGACCCCGAGGACCCCTCCGCCGACGACGGCAACCCGAGGACCATGCTCCCGCCGGATCACCGTTCTCCCGTTCCGACGTCGCGACCCGGCGTCGCGGCTGCCGACGACGGCTCCGACGACCCCCCGGACGCGCGGTCCTGACCGTGAGCGGTGGCGGCCGGTGAATCGGTCACCCGGACGACCACCTGTTCGTCGTTCTGGGTGTAGCCCTCGTAGCGGAAGCCGATCCCGCTGGCGGCCACGAACTCCTGCCAGGCACGGTGCTCGTGCTCCTCCCAACCGGCGTAGTTGAAGTACTCGTCGAACAGGATCACCGTGCCCGGACGGAGCCTCGTGCCCACGTGGTCGAGCACCGTCCTGGTCGAGGAGTACAGGTCGGCGTCGAGGTGCAGGAACGCCACCGGCCCGGGATGGTCGGCGAGGAACCCCGCTAGTGTCTCCTCGAACAGGCCCACGACCAGTTCGGCCCCCGGGATCGTCGGCACGGCGTCGACCTCGAAAGCGCCGGCCGGGTAGCGCGACCGCCAGTCCTCGGGCAGGCCCGCGAAGGAGTCGAATCCGTGGACGTCCCTGCCCCCACGGGCCTGCGCGATGGCCGTCAGCGTGCCGCCGGTGTACACGCCGAACTCCAGCGCCATCCCGCGGTCGGGCGCCAGTCGGAGTGCCTGGTCCAGGGTCTCCGACGGGTCCGCGAACACCGAGGCGTTGGGCATCCTCTCCTGTGCGAACCGCGCGCTGGCCAGGACGGCCGCCCGCTCACCGGCGGCCCGGATGTCGCGCCGCTCGCGCATCTCCGCCTCGTGCACCGCCGCGATCACCCGCTCGGCCTGCCGCTGCAGCATCTCCTCGACGTCCCTGCCGTGCTGCCGGACGAGGTCCTCGAGGTCCGCACGTGCCTGCGCCACCAGGTCCTCGAGCTCATCGACGAGGGCGTCGTGCGGAACTCTCCCTCGCCCGCCCGGCCGACCCCGCCCGACGGCTTCGCGTGCTCGCACCACCAGTGCACGACGGACTCGACCCAGCACCCTCGGCTCCTGTCGCGACGGCCTCCAGGGAGGACCCGACCCTGCGTGCGTCACCGCACGAGGGATGGGCAGGCCGGCTCCCTGGGACTTCCGCCCGTTCCGCGACCCGCCCGTGGTCTGCCGACAGCCTCTCAGGATCCGGACGGGCCGGCCTGCCGACAGCACGGTGGGCCCCGTGCAGGCACCCCCGCCGTCCGCGGGGCTGACACGCGATCCGTGCGGCCGCGGTCTCCGACTGCAGCCGGCCGTGGGGGTAGAGACGGCCAATGGGGAGCCCGTACCGGGAGGGGACCATCCGGCTGGCGGACGGACGCCGGGTCTCGTACGCCCAGTACGGCGACCCGGACGGTGTCCCCGTCGTCAACTGCCACGGTGCGCCGAGCAGCCGGCGGGAACGCTACTTCCCGAACGGCGACGGCTACCGGCGCCTGGGAGTGCGGCTGATCGGAATCGACCGCCCGGGTTCCGGCCGGTCGGATCCGGCGCCGGGACGGCGGATCGTCGACTGGCCGGAGGACGCCGAGCAGGTTCTGGACGCACTGCACCTCGGCGACGTCCGGCTGCTGGCACTGTCCGCCGGGGTGCCCTACGCGTTCGCCCTGGCCCGCGCGCTAACCGACCGGGTCGGACGGATCGCCGCGGTCGGCGCCGCCCCACCACCGGACCTCCCGTGGCCCTGGCCGCCGGTGCCCTCCGGGCTCCGCTCCTTCCTGCTGCGTCCCGGACGGATCTCGACAGCGGCGTCACTGCCCCTGATGGGCCCGGCCGCGCTGTGGCCGCCACTGATGTCCGCCTACCTCCGGAGGCGGCTGGGGCCGCCCGATCGCGCCCTCCTCGACCGGCAGGAGGTGCGGTCGACGCTGGACGAGACCTTCACGGAGGGGCTCTGGCAGGGGTGGCAGGCCGGGGCCTACGACCGCGCACTGCTGCGCCGGCCGTGGGGTTTCCCCGTCGCGGACGTGCCGCGACCGGTCCGGCTCTGGCACGGCCGCGCCGACTGGCAGGCCCCACTGCCGGGCGCACGCCTCCTGGCTGCGGTGATGCCCACCGCGGACCTGCGGGTGCTGCCCGGTAGCGGCCACCTCCTGGGGTTCACCCACGCCGCCGAGATCCTGGCCGACCTCACCGCGCCGTGACCGCTGCCGGAGGCTCGTAGAGGACGCGGCCTGGACCGATGCCCTGACGGCACTGGTGCCGTTGGCAGTGACCCAGCGAGGGCCAGATGAGCGGGGGCTCACGAGCCCTCGCCGCGCCGAGCCTCAGCGCAGGCGCCCAGCGGCCACCGTCGAGGCCCGCGGCCGAGGGCAGGGCGTCGCGGGCGAGCCAGCCTGGCAAGCGGTCCTCGTGCGCGGCTCCATGTCGTCGGGGCGGAGGCTGTCGAGGGTGTTGTCGCGCCGCACGTCGGCGCGGTGCTGCAGCTTGCCCGGACGGGGTGACCACCCGTCCCCTCAGGGCCCCGGGACCGCCACCCAGGACCCCGACCCCGTGCGGAGACAGGTCCTCGTCCCCGTCCTTGATGGCGTCGACTCAGCGCGCTGAGAACGCACGACCGCGGGTGTTGGGCCGGTGGTCGCCCACGCCGCCTGGCGCACGACCGCGGACCACAACGGGGACGCTGCTGCTCTGGACGACCTCAGGCGTGCGGAGGCCGTGGCTCCTGCGGGAGGGGCTCCGTCTCGCCGGCCGGGCGTGCGCACGCGCGGGTGATCCACGGCCGACGCTGGCCCTACCACAGCGAGGACCAGATCGGCGCGGCAGCGTCCGGTCGCACGAGGGCAAGCAGCGGGCAGTGTGTCGGCCGGTCGCTCGTCCGGCGAGTGCAGCGGGAGGACCGACGGACGAGACTGACCGATCAGGTGACCGTCCAGCGTGGGAGTTGTCGATGATGACCGTGGTGACGACCACCCGGCTGCGTCCGGGCGGGGAGGACGAGTGGGACACGGCCGTACGGAACCGGTTCGAGTCGGCGCGCGACCGGCCGGGCTGGGTCTCGGGACAACTGCTCACTCCGACGGAGGAACCCCACACACGGGTCATCGTCGGCACCTGGCAGAGCCGGGATGACTGGGAGGCCTGGCACCATGACCCCGCGTTCCTCGAACAACGATCGACGCTCGAGCGGCTCGAGGAGCGGAGCCGGACGGAGTGGTTCGAGGTGGTCGCGGACGCGCGTCGCGGCTGACCCGCCCAGTCCGTCCGGCCCCCGGAACGCCTCCTCCTGCACGGTGGCACAGCCGGACACGTCCCGTGCTGCGTGAGCTCCTTCAGGCCCGTTCGACGGCCGTTCTCGACTGCGCCCGCGACCGTCTGTTGTTGCGCACGGACGCGACCGGACTTGACCAGCTCGCCGAGTGGCACGCCGGGGACAGGCGATCGCTCACCGCGTTCGACGAACGGGTGATCACGGCGCGCTACCGGCCCGGACATCGGCAGGCCGTCGTCGAGGGCGATGCTGGCGGTGACGAGCGCAGCCAGCTGTGGCTGCTCGACCTCGACGGTCCGGTGGCGCGCGACCGGTCGATGGTGCAGGCCCTCACCGACGACCCCAGCACCGTGCACCACCTCGCCGGGATGAGCCCGGACGGCCACAGGGTGGCGATCCTCTCCAACCGTCGGGACCGAGTCGCATTCGATGTCCGGCTGCTCGGCCTCGATGGAGGCGAGGAGCGGCTGCTGTACGACGGCGGCGGCTGGTGCCAGCCCGCCTCCGGCTTCTCTCCGGACGGCCGCTGGTTGTCGGTGCTACGTCCTGGGCCGCGGCCGATGGACAACGACCTGCTGCTCCTTGACGTCGCGACCGGTGAACAGCGGGTGGTACTCCCCCACCCAGGTGAGGCGGCCGTGGTCGGCGCTCCCGCCTGGGTCGACGCGACGACCCTGCTGGTGAGCAGCAATCTGGGCATGGACCGCCACGCTTTGATCCGCGTCGACATCACCACCGACGAGGCGACCGTCGTGCTGGCGCGGGCCTGGGACGTCGCGGGGTGGACCAGCCCGAACGGGAGGACGCTCCTGGCGGTCAGCAACGTCGACGGCAGCAGCGCCGGCGAGCTGTTCGACGCCCAGACCATGGCACCTCGGGGCAGACTCCGGCTCCCCGACCCGGACACGGTGCTGGCTTGGAGCCACCTGCTGCCCGACCCGCTGGTCGCTGACTACGGGTGCGTGGTCGCGACGTGCAGCTCGCCGAGCATGCCGCCCGACGTGTGGCGTCTCCGTGCGGATGCGCCCCCGGAGCCGGTGACCCAGAGACCTCTCGAGGTCGACCGGACACGATTGCGCCGCCCGGAGCGGCATACGGTGACGAGTGCGGACGGCCTCGCCGTGCCGCTGCTGCTCTACCGACCCATCATCCCGGCCGGGGCACCTCCGCCCCCAGCCGTGGTGCTGCTCCACGGCGGGCCGGAGGGACAGTCGCAGCCGGCGTTCTCCCCTGTCGTGCAGGCGCTAGCCGCACGCGGCTACGCCGTCGCGCTCCCCAACGTCCGGGGTTCGACCGGCTACGGCAAGCGCTACTACAGCCTCGACGACACCACCCGACGCCTGGACTCGTTACTCGACCTCGCCGCCGTCCACGGCTGGCTCACCCACGCCGGGCTGGACCCGGCCCGTGTGGCGCTGTGGGGCACCTCCTACGGCGGGTACCTGGTGCTGGCCGGATGCGCGTTCCAGCCCGAACTGTGGGCTGCTGGCGTCGACGTCGTGGGGATCAGTGACCTGATCACCTTCCTTGAGCGGACGGCGGACCACCGGCGCGCCCACCGCGAGCGGGAGTACGGGTCGCTCAGCACAGATCGGGAGTTCCTCGCTGCCGCATCCCCGCTGCGGCGCGCCGACGCGATCCGCGCGCCGATCTTCCTCGTCCACGGCGCCAACGATCCGCGGGTGTCCCTGAACGAGGCCCAGCAGCTGGTGGCCGCCCTCAAGAGCCGGGACGTGCCTTGCGAGCTGCTCGTCTACGGGGACGAGGGGCATGGCCTGGCCAAGCTGGCCAACCGACTCGACGCCTATCCCCGCGCCATGGCCTTTCTGGACCGCGTCATGAAGCGGACCTGAATCGTGGGTACAGACGGCACCATGAACTCCTCGGCTACCACGCCAGTGCCTTCCGGTCACACCACAGAAGGCGGGGTGTTGGTCGGGAGCGACAACGCTCGTCGCCGGCTCGTCGTCTTCGAGGACCCGCAGTGCCCCTACTGCCGGCAGTTCGAGGAGGCGTCGGGAGACCTGTTGCGCCGCGAGGTCGCCGCCGGCGCGGTCGCGGTCGAGTACCGGATGCGGTGTTTCCTGGGCCCTGAGTCGGTGCGCGCCGACAATGCGCTGGCTCTCGCCGCGGAGACGGGCCGGTTCGACCAACTACGCCGGGAGCTGTTCGCGACCCAACCGCCCGAGCACAGCGGCGGGTTCACCGCCGAGGACCTGCTCGGTTTGGGCAGGCGAGTCGGCCTGGACGACCCGGATTACGTGACCGGGGTCAGAGAGGGGCGGTACGAGGCCTGGGTGGTCGAGGTCGACCGGCGATTCCAGCAACAGGATCCGCACGGCACACCCGCGGCGCTGCTCGACGGCGAGCCGGTCGACTCCTCCGTGTTGTACGACGGCCAGGCACTGGGAGACCTGCTGCGCGGCTGACCGCGCTCGTCCCTGTGGAGCGCGCGTCTGCCCAGCACCGGGAAC
This sequence comes from Geodermatophilus chilensis, assembly GCF_002802985.1. GTDB lineage: Bacteria > Actinomycetota > Actinomycetes > Mycobacteriales > Geodermatophilaceae > Geodermatophilus > Geodermatophilus chilensis. The sequence goes on from NZ_NVPT01000187.1 coordinate 6,881, forward strand.
GGGGCCGGAGCCGAGCCGCCGCTGGGACGACCTCATGCATGCCTAGCAGGACGGGTACTTCGCCCGAACGAGGCAAACAACATCCAGCTGACCTGGAGCTCTGCTTCTAATCGGACTCGGACCAGTGACTGCCATCGCCGGGTCGGATCTGACCGCTCCTGCCACTGGACACCTGGGACTGCTTCTCGAGGTGCGCCTTGGGCCCTCGAGGGGCTGGTTCGCGCACCGAGCCACTACCGTGTCCTCCACTCGTCCCCTGCCTACCCCATGAGTGGGTGAGGAGGGTCTCGTCAGGGTGGGTGCGCATCCCGCACCGCGCCACTGACGGCCTCGGCCCCAGGTCCCGGCGGTCCGCCAGGGCGAAGTGGCCGGCGCCCTCGACCCAGATCAGTCCTTGCGCCCCATGCCTCCACCGAGCTCGTGGCCATCGACATGGTATTGACGGCCCGGTAGCCGTCTGGTCCCGGTTGCCTTCGCAGCCTCCGGGCGGTCGCCACGCTGTCGTCGCGCCGGGTGCACCGGCTGCCGTAGGGCTGTCGACCCGCCCGACCCGCCACACCGGTCGTGCCTCCCATGCCGCGGTGGCATTGCACCCCGCGCGTGTCGCGGCCAACCCCTCGACCGCTGGGAGCAGCACGGGAGGTCCGATCAAGCGGGGGCCGGGCCTGTCCCCGTGCCACCGTCCGTGTGGGTCACCTGCACGATCACCTGCTCGTCGTCCTGGGTGTAGCCGCGTAGCGGAAACGCATTCCGCTGCCCGCCACGAACTCCCGCCAGGCACGGTGCTCGTGCTCCTCCCAGCCGGCGTAGTTGAAGTACTCGTCGAACAGGATCACGGTGCCGGGGCGCAGCCTCGGGCCGACGTGGGCGAGCACCGTCCTCGCCGAGGAGTAGAGGTTGGCGTCCACGTGAAGGAACGACACCGGGCCGCGGTGCTCGGCGAGGAACCGGGGCAGCGTGTGGGCGAACAGACCGACGACCAGTTCGGCACCTGGGGCCGTCGGAACGGCGTCGACGCGGAAGGCGCCGGCGGGAAGCGTGAGCGCCAGTCCTCGGGCAGACCCGCCAAGGAGTCGAAGCCGTAGACGTCCTTACCAGCGCGGGCCTGCGCGATCACCGCCAGGGTGCCGCCGGTGTACACCCCGAACTCCACCGCCAGCCCCTCGGAGGCGCCAGTCGCAGCGCGTGCGTCAAGGTCTCCGACGCCTCCTGGAACACCGGGACGGTCGGCATCGCCTCCTGGCGAACCGCGCGCTGGCCCGGACGGCCGCCCGCTCACCGGCCGGGATGGGACCTTCGCCTCGCTCCGATCGAACCTCGACGCCGGGCTGCACCGCTCCCACGGAAGGCGGGCGCCGAGGGCGGCGGCACCGGCGCGCGACCTCGCTCTGCCGGGCTGCGGGGAAAAGCGCCGGTCGCCCGTCAGTTGGCCCGGCCCGTCCGGCGCCACTGCTGCGGAGGGGGGACGCCGTGGGCGGCGCGGAACCACCGGATCAGTCGGAGACACCCGGCGCGTTCCCTCCGCGGAGCGGTCGGCTGTAGATCACCAGAGCGAAGACGGCGTAGGTCCAGAGCCGGGGCTGCCACCCGCCGGCGGTGGGAGCGATGATCTCAGGACCTGCGATGCCGGGCGCGGGCTTCGGCAAGAACGCGGATGGCCACCTGCCGCCCGTCCTGCCCCTCGTCGGTCGTCGTGGTGCCATCGTCGAGCTGTTTGTAGACATCGAAGAATTGGCCGATCTCCCGGACGACATGGCGAGGAAGGTCAACGAGGTCGTGGACGTCCTCGTAGGCCGGGTCACGCAGAGCGACGCAGAGCAACTTGGCCTCGCGTCCGGTGCGAGTGCCGATCCACGACACCCCGATGACTCGGGCCGCGACCCAGATGCCCGGATAGGTCGGCTCATCGAGCAACACCAAGGCGTCCAAGGGCTCCCCGTCCTCCCCTACCGTCCCTGGCACGAATCCGTAGTCGGCGGGAAAGGCGACCGCGCCCAGGCTCGCGTTCCGCAGCTGTGAGCCCGTCTGGTGACGTGAATCTGCCGGTTGACGTGCAGAAACGCCTGATTAGGTGGTGAGCGGCCCCGTTACCAGGCG
>NZ_NVPT01000188.1 GCF_002802985.1 Geodermatophilus chilensis
TGATACATGAGAGGCCCTGCTGGGCTTCTGCTTGCACGTCGCGCCGGTTGTACGGCGTCAGTGCGAAGTCGCAGATAGGGCAGTGGTCCTCGCACAGATGGACCGCGCGCTGCCGTGCGACGAGACGCAGGGACCACGGCCATATACACTTCGGCGGTCGTCGGCAGGGTCAGATGTGTATAAGGGACGGCTCCCCCCGCCGTCCGACCCCATCGGTGACGTCCTCGTCGACTGGTTCGCCCGGGCCGCACGCGACCTGCCGTGGCGCCGGCCGGACACCGACCCGTGGGCCGTGCTGGTCAGCGAGGTGATGCTGCAGCAGACGCCGGTCGTCCGCGTCGAGCCGGTGTGGCGCGAGTGGATGGACCGCTGGCCGACCCCTGCGGCGCTGGCGGCGGCGTCGCCGGCCGAGGTCATCCGCGCCTGGGGCAAGCTCGGCTACCCGCGGCGGGCGCTGCGGCTGCGGGAGACCGCCGTGGCCCTCACCGAGCGGCACGGCGGCGTCGTCCCCGCTGACGTGGCGGCCCTGGAGGCGCTCCCCGGCATCGGCACGTACACCGCCCGCGCGGTCGCCTGCTTCGGGCACGGGCAGCCGCAGCCGGTCGTCGACACCAACGTGCGACGGGTGGTGGCCCGGCTGGTGCACGGCCGGGCGGAGGCCGCGCCGGCGCGGGCGGCCGACCTGATCGACGTCGCCGCGCTCGCCCCGGACGACCCCGAGCGGGCGGTGCGCTTCTCGGTGGCCGTGATGGAGCTCGGCGCGCTGGTGTGCGTGGCCCGGATGCCGCGGTGCGCGGCCTGCCCGGTGCGGGGGGACTGCGCCTGGCGGCTGGCGGGCTACCCGGCGTCCGACGGTCCGCCCCGCAGGGTGCAGAAGTTCGCCGGGACGGACCGGCAGGTGCGCGGCCGGCTGCTGGACGTCCTGCGGGCCGCTGAGGGTCCCGTGGCGGCCCCGCAGCTGGACGAGGCCTGGGACGACGCCGCCCAACGGTCCCGCTGCCTGGATTCGCTGCTCGCCGACGGGCTGGTCGAGCAGACCGCCGACGGCCGGTTCACCCTGCCGGCGGGTTGATCATCGGCGGGTGGCCGCCCGACACGCCGACAGCGGCCGCCACTGGCCGATGAGCACGGACGAGTGAGCACCTGCGGTCGCCGACACGGGGGGACACGCCGGGCTGGGCGACCACAACTGCCCACTCGACCCGGAGACAGCTGCTCAGCCGCGGCCCGGACGACACCTGGCCGCGGCGTCGCCCTCCAGGACGACGGTGGAGACGACGAAGGGGCCGCCTCCCACTGGGAGACGGCCCCTTCGTACGGGCTACCCGAGGATCACTCGGCCGGGCCCTCCTCGTCGCCACCGGACAGCGCGACCGGCGGGGTGTCGGGGAGGTCGATCGGCTTGGCCTCGCCGCGGAACGTGAACCGCTGGTCGGCACCCTCGCCCTCGACGTCCACCACGATGATCTGACCGGCGGTCAGCTCGCCGTAGAGGATCTTCTCCGACAGCGCGTCCTCGATCTCGCGCTGGATGGTCCGGCGCAGCGGCCGGGCACCCAGCACCGGGTCGAACCCGCGGGCCGCCAGCAGCTTCTTGGCGTCCTGCGTGATCTCCAGCGACATGTCCTTGTTCGCCAGCTGGCCCTCCACGCGGGCGACCATGAGGTCGACGATCTCGATGATCTCGTCCTCGGTCAGCTGGTGGAACACGACGATGTCGTCGATGCGGTTGAGGAACTCCGGCCGGAAGTGCTGCTTGAGCTCCTCGTTGACCTTGAGCTTCATCCGCTCGTAGTTCGACTGGGTGTCGTTGCCGACCTGGAAGCCCAGACCCACGGCCTTGGAGATGTCCCGCGTACCGAGGTTCGTCGTGAGGATCAGGATCGTGTTCTTGAAGTCCACGATCCGGCCCTGACCGTCGGTGAGCCGGCCGTCCTCCAGCACCTGCAGGAGCGTGTTGAACACGTCCGCGTGCGCCTTCTCGATCTCGTCGAAGAGGACCACCGAGAACGGCTTGCGCCGCACCTTCTCGGTCAGCTGGCCGCCCTCGTCGTAGCCGACGTAGCCGGGAGGGGCACCGACGAGCCGCGACACGGTGAAGCGGTCGTGGAACTCACCCATGTCGATCTGGATGAGCGCGTCGTCCTCACCGAACAGGAACTGGGCCAGCGCCTTGGCCAGCTCGGTCTTACCGACACCCGAGGGGCCGGCGAAGATGAACGAGCCACCGGGACGGCGCGGGTCCTTGAGGCCGGCCCGCGTCCGCCGGATCGCCTGGCTGACGCTCTTGATGGCCTCTTCCTGGCCGATGATCCGCTTGTGGAGCTCCTCCTCCATGCGCAGGAGGCGGGTGGTCTCCTCCTCCGTGAGCTTGAAGACGGGGATGCCGGTCCAGTTGGCCAGCACCTCGGCGATCTGCTCGTCGTCGACCTCGGCGACGACGTCCATGTCGCCGGCCTTCCACTGCTTCTCGCGCTCGCTCTTCTCGGCGAGGAGGGTCTTCTCCTTGTCGCGCAGCGACGCGGCCTTCTCGAAGTCCTGCGCGTCGATCGCGGACTCCTTCTCGCGGCGGATGGCCGCGATCCGGTCGTCGAACTCGCGCAGGTCCGGCGGCGCGGTCATCCGCTTGATGCGCATCCGGGCGCCGGCCTCGTCGATCAGGTCGATCGCCTTGTCCGGCAGGAAACGGTCGGAGATGTACCGGTCGGCCAGCGTCGCGGCGGCGACGAGGGCGCCGTCGGTGATGCTGATCCGGTGGTGCGCCTCGTACCGGTCGCGCAGCCCCTTGAGGATCTCGATCGTGTGGGTGAGCGTCGGCTCGCCCACCTGGATCGGCTGGAAGCGGCGCTCGAGGGCGGCGTCCTTCTCCAGGTGCTTGCGGTACTCGTCGAGCGTGGTGGCGCCGATGGTCTGCAGCTCACCGCGGGCCAGCATCGGCTTCAGGATGCTGGCGGCGTCGATCGCGCCCTCCGCGGCACCGGCCCCGACGAGGGTGTGGATCTCGTCGATGAACAGGATGATGTCGCCGCGGGTGCGGATCTCCTTGAGGACCTTCTTCAGCCGCTCCTCGAAGTCACCGCGGTAGCGGGAACCGGCGACGAGCGCGCCGAGGTCCAGCGTGTAGAGCTGCTTGTCCTTCAGCGTCTCGGGGACCTCGCCCTTGACGATCGCCTGGGCCAGGCCCTCGACGACGGCGGTCTTGCCGACGCCGGGCTCGCCGATGAGGACGGGGTTGTTCTTGGTCCGCCGCGAGAGGACCTGCATGACCCGCTCGATCTCCTTGGCCCGCCCGATGACCGGGTCGAGCTTGGAGTCGCGCGCGGCCTGGGTCAGGTTGCGGCCGAACTGGTCGAGCACCAGCGAGGTCGACGGGGTGCCCTCGGCCGGGCCGCCGGCCGCGGCCGGCTCCTTGCCCTGGTAGCCCGAGAGCAGCTGGATGACCTGCTGGCGGACGCGGTTGAGGTCGGCGCCGAGCTTCACGAGGACCTGGGCGGCGACGCCCTCGCCCTCGCGGATCAGGCCGAGCAGGATGTGCTCGGTGCCGATGTAGTTGTGGCCGAGCTGCAGCGCCTCGCGCAGGGACAGCTCGAGCACCTTCTTGGCCCGCGGGGTGAAGGGGATGTGGCCGGACGGGGCCTGCTGGCCCTGGCCGATGATCTCCTCCACCTGCTGGCGGACACCCTCCAGCGAGATGCCCAGGGACTCGAGAGCCTTGGCGGCGACACCCTCACCCTCGTGGATCAGCCCCAGGAGGATGTGCTCGGTGCCGATGTAGTTGTGGTTGAGCATCCGGGCCTCTTCCTGGGCCAGGACGACCACGCGGCGGGCTCGGTCGGTGAACCGTTCGAACATCTGCTGCTTCTCCTCTGACCGGCTGGTCCGGCGCTGCCCTCCCCTGATGGGGAGGAGCACCCGACGTCCGTCGGCGCGCGGGGCACCGGTCTTTCCACTGTAGTCGCGGACTCCGACCCTCCGTCGGCACACGCGGCGTCCGGAGGAGAGGAGCTGCCCGGTCCAACCGATGGTGGCGGACCGGTGTTCCGGACCGGTTACGCCGACAGCGGACGGCGCGTCTCCGACAGCCGCGCCCCGCCCAGGCCGGTGGTCCGGTTCGTCCCCGCCGACAGCGGACGGCGCGTCACCGACGCCCCGCGTCGAGGCCCTCCTTCAGCAGGTGAGCGCGAGGCAGACCCAGCAGAGCGGCGAGTCCTCGTCGCCGTCGTCCGGCCACACCCACAGGGCCGGGTCGAGCAGGGTGACCGGGGCGAGGCAGAGGGCCCGGCCGGCGACCAGCCCGGCGTCCCCGACCGCGTGCAACCGGCTGGGTGCCGTCCCGCCCCAGGGCGAGCGGTGGGCGGCCACGTCCACACCGACGGTCCAGCGATCCGTCCCGGGGACGGCAGGACGGCGGGACGCGGCGGACCAGGGCCCCTCGACGGTGCTCACTCGACCACCAGCCGCACGCCGTCGACGGCCAGCGTGTCGGCGAGCCGGGCGAGCAGCTCGCGGGCGTCGTCGTCGGCCGTGGCCAATGGCAGGAGGCGGACGGTGACCTGCCGGTGACCTCGGCGCTGCAGCGCCACGATGCTGCCGCACAGCAGGTCCGCGGCGAGGACGTCGAGGTGTCCCCGCGCCCGGATCACCCCCTGGCGCTGGTCGAGGCTGGCGGTGAAGCTCGGGGCCTGGGAAGAGGGGTCGGCGGTCGCGCGGCCGACGACGTCCCCCGGGCCGTGCACAGCGGTGGTCTGGGCCGCGTCCTGGCTCATGACCCAACCGTCACGAATCAGTCCGGTACCCCCTAGGGCCGAAAGTCCCTGTTCCGGACCGCCGGTGACGCAACGTCACCTGACGACGGCGGCCCGGCACCCCTCCGAGAGGGTGCCGGGCCGCCGTCGGCCTCCCCTGCAGGGTCCCGCCCCGAACGTGCGAGGGGTGGAGGCAGGGCGGCCCCCGTCCAGAGGCTCACCCCGAGCTCGGTGAGGCGCTGGAACGGCCACTCTCCAGGGGCCCGCGCCGAGCCTGCGAGGCGCGGGGAGGAGAGTGGCCCTTCTTCAGTGCGCGGCCTCGTAGGCCTCCACGATGCTGGCCGGGATGCGCCCGCGGTCGCTGACCGCGTGGCCGTTCTTGCGGGCCCAGTCGCGGATCGCGCCGGCCTGCTCGCGGTCCATGCGGCCGCCGCCACCCGTGGCGCGGGACCGACCCCCGCCCGAGGCCCGGCCACTGCCGCGGCCGACCTTGCGGGCGGCCTGCACATAACGGGAGAACGCGTCTCGCAACTCCTTCGCGTTCTTCTCCGACAGGTCGATCTCGTAGCTGGTGCCGTCGAGCGAGAAACTCACCGTCTCGTCCGCGGGCACGTTCTCGTCGAGGTCGTCACTGAGGATGACCTGGACCTTGCGCGCCATTCGTCGTCTCCACTCCCACACCGCTCCGCAGTCCGGGGACTTTTGCCCCCGGACTCGCAGCCCTTTTCTCTGTCGGAGACGACCATAGACCATTCGCGCCGAAGAGAAACACACCACGCACAATGGGGTGAGAATAGGCACCGCCCGGTTCAGGACGAGAGCGGCCGCACCAACGGGAAGAGGATGGTCTCCCGGATCCCCAATCCGGTGAGCGTCATCATCAGCCGGTCCATGCCCATCCCCATGCCACCGCTCGGCGGCATCCCGTACTCGAGCGCCTCGAGGAAGTCCTCGTCGAAGGCCATCGCCTCGGGGTCGCCCTGGGCGGCGAGGCGGGACTGGGCGACCAGGCGCTCGCGCTGCGCCACCGGGTCGACCAGCTCGGAGTAGGCCGTCGCCCGCTCGACGCCGGCGATGTAGAGGTCCCACTTCTCGGCCAGGCCCGGCTGCGACCGGTGCGCGCGGGTCAGCGGTGAGGTGTCCAGCGGGTAGTCGACGACGAAGGTCGGTTCCTGCAGCGTGTCCTGCACCAGGGCCTCGAACAGCTCCTCGACGACCTTGCCCGGCACCCACGCGGGGTCCACGCCGACGTCGTGCCGCCCGGCGAGGGCACGCAGGTGCTCCACCGGCGTCTCGGGGGTGACCTCCTCGCCGACGGCCTCGGAGACCAGCGTGTAGAGCGGCACCTGCCGCCACTCCCCCGACAGGTCGATCTCGGTGCCGTCGTTGTGCCGCGCCACGTGGTCGCCGAACAGCGCCTCGCTGCACGCCTGCGTCAATTCGCGGGTGAGCGTGGCCATCACCTGGTAGTCGGCATAGGCCTGGTACGCCTCGAGCATTGCGAACTCCGGCGAGTGCGTGCTGTCGGCGCCCTCGTTGCGGAAGTTGCGGTTGATCTCGAAGACGCGTTCCAGCCCCCCGACGATGCACCGCTTGAGGAACAGCTCCGGTGCGATCCGGAGGTACAGGTCGAGGTCGAATGCGTTCATGTGGGTACGGAACGGCCGTGCCGCGGCGCCCCCGTGAACCGTCTGCAGCATCGGCGTCTCGACCTCGAGATAACCGCGGTCGGCCAGTTCCCGGCGCAGCGTCGACATCACCGTGGCGCGCTGCCGCACGGTGCGGCGCGCCTCGTCGCGGACGATGAGGTCGACGTAGCGACGCCGGACGCGCAGTTCCTCGCTCATCGGCTTGTGCGCCACCGGCAGCGGCCGCAGCGCCTTGGCGGTCAGCTGCCAGGAGTCGGCGAACACCGAGAGCTCGCCGCGCCGCGACGTCCCGACCTCGCCCTCGACGAACACGTGGTCGCCGAGGTCGACGTCGGCCTTCCACGCGGCCAGCGACTCCTCGCCGACCCGGTCGAGGGAGAGCATCACCTGCAGCTCGGCGTCGCCCTCACGCAGCGTCGCGAAGCACAGCTTGCCGGTGTTGCGGACGAAGATCACCCGCCCGGTGACGCCGACCCGCTCGCCGGTCATCGTGTCCGGCTCCAGGTCGGGGTGCTCCTCCCGGACCGCGGCCAGCGTGGTCGTGCGGGGGACGGCGACCGGGTAGGGGTCGACGCCGGCCTCGCGCATCCGGTCGAGCTTCGCCCGGCGCACCCGGAGCTGTTCGGGGAGTTCGTCGTCGATCGGTGTTCCCGCGCCACCCGGGGGCTGCTCACTCACGGGAGCCGAGCCTACGGGGAGGCCGGTCAGCGGGCGGGTGGGTGACCGAGAGCCTGGTGGCGCTCGAAGGCCAGCCGCAGCCCGTGCACGGTCAGGTCCGGCTCGCGCTCGCCGATCGAGCGGCAGCTGTCGGCCACCAGGGGCGAGAGCCCGCCGGTGGCGACGACGACCGGTGCGGCGCCGAACTGGGCGACCAGCTCGGCGGCGATCCGGGCCACCAGCCCGTCGACGAGGCCGGCGAAGCCGAGCACCAGTCCGGACTGCAGCGCCGCGACGGTGTTCTTGCCGATCGCGTGGGCCGGCACGGTGAGCTCCACCGAGCGCAGCTGCGCCGCGCGGCTGGCGAGCGCCTCCAGGCTGACCTCCACCCCCGGGGCGAGCGCACCGCCGAGGAACTGGCCGTGGGGACCGACCGCGTCGACGTTCGTGGAGGTGCCGAAGTCGACGACGACGACCGGGCGCCCGCCGCCGTCGGGACGCCGTCCGTACAGCTCGTGCGCGGCCAGCGCCGTGACCACCCGGTCGGCGCCGACCTCGCGCGGGTTGTCCACGTGCAGCGGGACGCCGGTCCGCACGCCGGGGCCGATGAGGACCACGGGCACGTCGAGGGAGTCCAGCAGGGAGCGCAGCGCGGGCAGCAGCGCGGGCACCGTCGAGCAGGCCGACACCCCGGTGACCTCGGTGTCGCGCAGCAGCCCGCGCCAGAGCATCCGCAGCTCGTCGCTGGTGGCCCGCGGCGCCGTCGTCACCCGCCAGCCGCCGACCCGCCGCGCACCGTCGAAGGTGGCCAGGACGGTCTGGCTGTTGCCGACGTCGACGGTGAGCAGCACTCCTCAGCCCGCCCGCAGGTCGAGGGCGAGGTCGAGGATCGGCGCGGAGTGGGTCAGCCCGCCGACGGAGAGGTAGTCGACGCCGGTCTCGGCGACCGCGCGAGCCACCTCGAGGGTCAGGCCGCCGGTGGCCTCCAGCTCGGCCCGGCCGCCGACCAGCGCCACGACCTCGCGGAGGACGTCGGGCGGCATGTTGTCGCAGAGCAGGAAGTCCGCGCCGGCCTCGACCGCCTCGACCGCCTGGGCGGGCACGTCGACCTCGACCTGCACCGTCACCCGCGGCGCCCGCTCGCGCACCGCGGCGACGGCGGCGGCCACCGAGCCCGCGGCGGCGACGTGGTTGTCCTTGACCATGGCGACGTCGTAGAGCCCCATGCGCTTGTTCGACCCGCCACCGCACCGGACGGCGTACTTCTCCAGCGGCCGCAGCCCCGGCGTGGTCTTGCGGGTGTCGAGGACGACGGCGCCGGTGCCCTCGACCGCGTCGACCCAACGGCGGGTGAGGGTGGCGATGCCGCTGGCCCGGCTGGCGATGTTCAGCGCGCTGCGCTCGGCGGCCAGCAGCGCGCGCACCGGCCCGCGGACGGTCAGCAGCACGTCCCCCCGGGCCACCCGGTCGCCGTCCGTGGCGCCCGCGGTGAGCGTGGCGCCCGGGGCCAGCCGGGTGAAGACGCGGGCGGCGACCGGCAGGCCGGCCACGACGCCGTCCGCACGGGCGACCAGGTCCGCGGTGCCCAGCTGCGCGGCAGGCACGGTGGCGGCGCTGGTGACGTCGTGCGCGACGGCCAGGTCGGGGGCGCTGGACAGCGGCGCGCCGCCGGTGAGGTCCTCGGCCAGGGTGCGTTCGACCAGCTCGGCCACCCACGCCTCCGAGAGACCGGTGCCCTCCAGCGACCGCGGGTCGGCGCTCGCCGTCTCGCCCCGCCCGCCCAGCGGTGAGCTCGCACGCTCGCTCACCGTGTCGCCCCCGTCTCTTATACACATCGGACGCTGCCGACGACTCATTACGGGTAGAACTCGGTGTGCGCCCGTCCGTTCAAAATAACAAAACCATATAATCACGCATT
>NZ_NVPT01000189.1 GCF_002802985.1 Geodermatophilus chilensis
AGATGTGTATAAGGGACGGCCGCAGCGTGCACTGCGGGGCGGGCCTATGGTGAGAACGGCCATGTGCGGGAGCTCGGGCGAGACCGGGCTGAGAGGGCGACTCGACGCGTCGCCGACCGCTGGAACCTGACCGGGTAATGCCGGCGTAGGGAGCGACCATGAGCACGTCCGACGCCATCCGTACCAGCGCGCCCTCCGGGGACGCGCCCCTCACCCTCGACCAGGCCCCCGCCACCGCCCTGGGCCTGCGCGACGCGTTCGGGCTGTGGGCCAACCTCGGCGTCAGCCTGCTGCTGCCGGTCGCCGCGGTCTTCGTCGTCCTCCCGGGCCGGCCGCTGTCGACGACGATCGGCGCGATCGTCGTCGGCGCCGTGATCGGCGCCGTCCTGCTCGGGCTGGGCGCCGCGGCCGGCGCGCGCGAGCGGGTGCCGACGATGGTGCTGCTGCGCGGGCTGCTCGGCCGCCACGCCTCCGCGCTGCCCACCGTGCTGAACCTCGTGCAGTGCGTCGGCTGGGCCACCTTCGAGATCGTGATCATCGCCGAGGCCGCGTCGCGGGTGCTCGACGCACCGCGCTGGCCGTTCGTGCTGGTCGCCGGCGTGCTGGTGACCGCGATGGCGCTGCGCCCGCTCGGCGTGGCCCGCGTGCTGGCCCGCTACGCCGTCTGGGCCGCGCTGGCCGCGGTCGTCTACCTCTTCGTCGAGGTCCTCTCCGAGCCGCTGCCGCCGCTGACCCAGGGTGCGGCGACGTCGTTCTGGACGGCGGCCGACATCGTCATCGCCCTGCCGGTCTCCTGGTTCCCGCTGGTCGCCGACTACACCCGGCACGTGCGCAGCGGGCGGGCCGCGTTCACCGGGGCGTCGCTCGGCTACGGCCTCGCGACGGTCGCCATGTTCACCCTCGGCGTCCTCGCGCTGGCTGCCTACGGCAGCGCCGGGTTCGACGTCATCGACGCGCTGCTCGCCGTCCCGCTGGGGGCCGTGGCGGTGCTGGTGCTGGTCGCCGTGGAGCTCGACGAGGCCTTCGCCAACGTCTACTCGACCGCGGTCTCCACGCAGAACCTCGTCGCCCGGGCCGACCGCCGCCTGCTCGCCGTGGGCGTCGGCACCGTCGCGACGCTGCTGGCGCTGACCTTCGACATCGCCGCCTACGAGCCGTTCCTCTTCCTCATCGGCGCGGTCTTCGTCCCGCTGGTGGGCGTCTTCGCCGTGGCCTACTTCTCGACCCCGCGCGGCGCCTGGGACACCTCCGACACCGCCCCCGCCCGGCCGCTGTTCCTGCTGCCGTGGCTCGCCGGCTTCCTCGCCTACCAGCTCACGCTGCCGACCTACTTCGCCGGCCCGGGTGCGGGCTGGACGACGTGGTGGAGCGCCCGCCAGGCCGACCTCGGCATCGACCCGGCCAACGGCTGGTCGGCGTCCCTGGTGGGCCTCGGCGTCGCGGTGCTGCTCACCGCGCTCGTCTGCCTGCCGGGGTGGCGGCGCCGGCGGAGCGTCGTGGCATGACCGACGTCGCGGTCGCCGGCGGGGGGCTCATCGGGCTGGCCACGGCCTGGCGGGCGGCCCGCCGCGGCCTGTCGGTGACCGTCGTCGACGACTCCCCCGGCACCGGCGCCTCGGCCGCCGCGGCCGGGATGCTCGCCCCCGTCACCGAGGCCGGCTACCGCGAGGAGGCGCTGCTGCGGCTGGGCCTGGCATCGGTCGAGCGCTGGCCCGCCTTCGCCGCGGACCTCGAGCAGGCCACCGGCCTGCCGGTCGGGCTGCGCACCGCCGGCACGCTCGTCGTCGGCTTCGACGAGGACGACGTCCGCGAGCTCACCGCGCTGCACGCCTTCCAGCAGGAGCTGGGCTTGGCCGCCGAGCGGCTGACCCCGCGCGAGGCGCGCCGCCGCGAGCCCTCGCTGACCCCGCGGGTGCGCGGCGGGCTGCTCGTCGCCGGCGACCACTCCGTCGACGGCCGCGCCCTGCACGCCGCGCTGCTGGTGGCCGCGCAGGACGCCGGGGTGCGCCTGGTCCGCGACCGGGTCACCGCGCTGCACGTCGTCGGCGGCCGCGCCGCGGGCCTGGAGACGGCGGACGGCGACACGGTGGCCGCCGGCACCGTCGTCCTCGCGCTGGGCGCGCACAGCGGCGGCCTGCCCGGGCTCCCGCCGCTGCCGGTGCGGCCGGTGAAGGGCCAGATCCTGCGGCTGGCCGGCGCGACCGGCCTGCTCGAGGGCACGGTGCGGGCGCTGGTCCGCGGCCGGCACGTCTACCTGGTGCCATACGCGGGCGACCGGCTGATCGTCGGCGCGACGACGGAGGACCGCGGCTTCGACCCGACCGTCACCGCGGGCGGCGTGCACGACCTGCTGCACGACGCGATCGACGTCGTCCCCGGGATCAGCGAGCTGGAGCTGATCGAGACGCTGGCCCGGTGGCGGCCGGGCACGCCGGACAACGCCCCGCTCCTGGGTCCGGGCCCGCTGCCGGGCCTGGTGCTGGCCACCGGGCACCACCGCAACGGCGTGCTGCTGACCCCGGTCACCGCCGAGGTGACCGCCGAGCTGCTGGCCACCGGCGTGCTGCCCGAGCTCGCCGCCCCCTTCACCGCCGACCGCTTCGGGAGGTAGCCGTCATGCAGGTCACCGTCAACGGCGAGGACACCGAGCTGGCCGCGGACACCACCGTGGCCGACCTGGTCGCCGCCCGCAGCGGCGCGCACGACCGGGTCGCGGTGGCGCTCAACGGAGACGTCGTCCCCCGCAGCAGCTGGCCGGCGACGCGCCTGTCCCCCGGTGACACCCTCGAGGTCCTCGCCCCGACCGCAGGAGGATGAGCATGTCCACGTCCGAACTGGCACCGGCCCTCGCCCGCGAGGAGGCCTCCGACCCGTTCGTCATCGCCGGGGAGACGTTCACCTCGCGGCTGCTGCTCGGCACCGGGGGCGTCCCCAGCCTGGAGACCCTCGAGGCGGCGGTGCGGGCCTCGGGCACCCAGCTGGTGACGGTGGCGCTGCGCCGGGTCGAGGCGTCGTCCAGCGCGTCGATGCTCGAGGTGCTCGACCGCTGCGGCGTGCGGCTGCTGCCCAACACCGCCGGCTGCCGCACCGCCCGCGAGGCCGTGCTCACCGCGCGGCTGGCCCGGGAGGCGTTCGGCACGTCGTGGGTGAAGCTCGAGGTGATCGGCGACGAGCACACCCTGCTGCCCGACGCCGTCGAGCTGCTCGACGCCGCCGAGCAGCTGGTCATGGACGGTTTCACCGTGCTGGCCTACACCACCGACGACCCGATCCTCGGCCGTCGGCTGGCCGACGCCGGCTGCGCCGCGGTCATGCCGCTGGGCTCGCCGATCGGCAGCGGGCTGGGCATCCGCAACCCGCACAACATCGCGCTGCTGCGCGAGGGCGTCGACGTCCCGGTGGTGCTCGACGCCGGTATCGGCACCGCCTCGGACGCCGCGCTGGCCATGGAGCTCGGGTGCGACGCGGTGCTGCTGGCCTCCGCGGTCACCCGGGCCCGCGATCCCGAGATGATGGCGCTGGCCATGCGCCAGGCGGTCGAGGGCGGCCGGCTGGCCAAGCGCGCCGGCCGGATCCCCCGTCGCTGGCACGCGGAGGCCTCCACCTCCTTCGAGGGCCTGCCCGAGCTGTGACCCTGCCGCGGCTGCTCGTCGTCACCGACCGGACGCAGGCCGCGGGACCGCTGGCCGACGTGGTGGCCGCCGCCGTCGCCGCGGGGGCCCGGGCCGTCCTGCTGCGCGACCGCGACCTGCCGGACGACGAGCGGACCGCCCTCGCCGCGGAGCTGCGCTCCGTGCTGGACCCGGTCGGCGGGCTGCTGGTCACCGCCGGCCCGGCCGGGTCCTCCGCCGTCCACCTCGCCGCGGCCGAGCCGTTCCCCGACCCGCGCCCGGCGCTGGTCGGCCGCTCCTGCCACTCCGCCGCCGAGCTGGCGCGGGCCCGCGCCGAGGGCTGCGACTGGGCCTTCCTCTCCCCCGTGTTCCCCACGGCGTCCAAGCCCGGCTACGGCCCGGCCCTCGGCGTCGAGGGGTTCGCCCGCCTGCAGCCCCTGGGACCCCCGGCCTACGCGCTGGGCGGCGTCCTGCCGGAGCACGTGCCGGACCTGCTCGCCGCCGGCGCGCACGGCATCGCCGTCATGGGCCCGGTCATGCGCGACCCCTCCGCCGTCCGGGACTACCTGGCGACCCTGGGCTGAGGCTCGGCCCGCCGCCGGACGGCGCTCCTCGGCGCCTCCCCGGTGCCGACGCGGAGGGTCGTCCGGGAGCGCCCCCGCGGTGTGATTCCGGTCTCACCGTGTTTGAGGCGACCTCGGCAGACCCATACGCAGATGTCCGACTCGCTCGCGAGCCGACGGTCGGCCGCGCCCGCTGGGCGAGGGCCAGGGTGCGCCTCCGGGCGGGACGAGCACGTGAGGGGACCACGGCGTGACAGGCGAGACGGCCAGGCAGCTCTGGCCGTCCGCACGACCACCCGCGGCCCCCGACCGGTTCGCCTGGGACCTCCAGAGCGTCGCCCAGTTGCCCGTCGTCCGCGCCGAGGTGCGGGCCCACCTCTCCGCACCGCGGCAGGCCGACCTGCGCGACCGGCTGGTCCTGGCCCTCGACGAGATGGCCTCCAACGCGCTGCGGCACGGCGGCGGCCCGGTCCGCGCCATGGTCCGCCCGCTCGCGGACGCCTGGCTGATCGAGGTCCGCGACGGTGCACCGAGCACCCCGCCCAGCCCCGCCGTCGGCCGCGACCCCAGCGAGGGCGGCCTCGGGCTCTACCTGATCGCCGAGCTGGCCACCGACCACGGCTGGTACGTCACCGCCGGCGCCAAGCACGTCTGGGCCGTGCTCCGTTGATGTCGTCGACCTACCGGTCGGCACCGCGGCCAGGTCCCGTCCCCCAGCTGCACTGAGCCCGGTCCGCGTGCGATGCGGTTGTTCAGAGGCCGAGGACCAGGCGCAGGGCCGCGTCGACCCTGCGCAATTCCTCGAGGGTCAGATGTCCGGCGGAGTCTCCCAAGCGCTGAGGATCGACCGCGCTGGTCTGCTCGGCCAGCACCCGGGTGGGGCGCCCCTTGATGGAGACCTCAGGACGGAAGGTCGCTGCGCGGGCCGAGGTGGAGGTCGGCGCGACCAGCCAGGTCGACAGGGGCAGCAGGTCGGATTGGACGACGACGGCATACCGGGCCCCGGCCTGCTCGTGGCCTCGCGTGCCACGGGGGGAGCGCAGCCGGTGGACCTCACCACGCACGCAGAGTCTCCATGTCCCGCAACACCTGGGCGGCCTCGGCGCGGTCGGCCTCGTCGGCGGCGAGCGCGGCGGCCTCCGCGCGCAGCTGGTTCTGCGCGGCGGTCTTCGCCGCCTCGATCAGTGCGGCGCGCACGGCGGCAGAAACCGGGGTGCCGTCTCGAGTCAGCATGGCCAGGGCCCGTCTGGCGTCCTCGTCCGGGCGAAAGGTGATCGTCTCAGCCATGACCCCAAGTGTGTCACAATCTGTAAGACACGATATCGGGTCCGCCGTCCTTGGGACAGGCGTCGGGCTGCCCGCCTCCTGAGGCCCGGCGCCAACACATGACTCTCGTTCCGGAGGCTGCCGGGTCGCAGCGGAACCAGGCCGGCCTCTGCGCCACCGGACAGTCCGAGTTCGGGAGCAGCGCATGACCGTGGAAGCTGTCGGAGCGTTCGCGCTGGTGGCCGCACTGGTGACCATCACCCCGGGGGTGGACACCATGCTGGTGCTCTCCACCGCCACCCGGTTCGGCGCCGGCCGCGGCCTGTACACCGCCGCCGGAACGATCAGCGGCCTGTACTGCTGGGGCCTGGCCGCGGCCACCGGCGCCAGCGCGGTACTGACCGCCAGCACCGGCGCCTACACCGCACTGCGCATCGCCGGAGCGGCCTATCTGTTCTGGCTCGGCCTCACGGCCTTGCGCTCCCTGCTACGGCCCGCGTCAGCCGATCACGCTGTCAGACCGACAGCGGTGAACTCGGCGCTCAGTGCACGGCGCGCCTACGTCCGCGGCCTGTTGACCAACCTGCTCAACCCCAAGATCGGCATCTTCTACCTCAGCCTCTTGCCACAGTTCCTCCCCGCCGATGCCGCCGCCCTGCCCGCAGGGCTGTTGCTGGCTTCGGTCCACGCCATCGAGGGGCTGACCTTCCTCGGCCTGGTCTCCCTGCTGGCCCACCGGGCCGGGACCTGGCTGCGCCGCCCACACATCTCTCGAGGACTGGACGGAGTGTGCGCAGCGGTCTTCCTCGGCTTCGGCGCCCGGCTCATCCTGACCCGTTGAGGGATCGGCCAACGAGACGGGGGTGAGGGCTCTGACGTAGCTCAGCGTGCGAGGCGGATGTCGACTTCGCGTTCGACGTAGTCCCACTCCGGGGTCGCGCGGAGCCGGGACACCAGCTCCTCGAACGCAGGCGCGTCTCGGGGGACGTACTCGAACCAGGTGAGGAAGTCGAAGGGCTCGTCCAGATCCCGGCCGTGGTAGAGCCGGCGGGCCACCGCAGGCAGGTACTGCATCCCGATGGCGATGTGGTGGGAGGTCTCCTCAAACAGCTCCCGCCGCTCGTCCTGGGCGAGAGCCCACCACGCGTGGGACTTGGTGATCGGAATCAGCGCGGCGCGGGTGGCTTCCGGGCGACCGAGCCCGGTCTGCCGAGCCGAGAGCGTCTCCTGCTCGTCGCGCCGGGTGTAGCGGCTGTTACTGGTCCGCCCCCGCAGCATCCAAGCGGCATCGAGGTTGCCCGCGCCCGCCGAGTCCTCGAAGACAGCGAGCCGGGGCACCATCGGCAGAGACGGACCGATCACCGGGTCAATGCTCTCGACTTCCCAAGCTCCCGCCTCGCCTCCAGCGAATACGGTCGGCGGCATGCACCCACGCTAACCTGACCCTTCCCCCGGGCGGTGTCCTCCCGCAGCACCTGCTCGCTCGACGATTCGGTGACGCCGCACCACCCGCCCGTCGTCAGCCAGCGCGTCGCTCGACAGGCGGCGGCAATCGCGGCACCGAGGGCGGAGCCGGCGGCTAGTGCTCCTCTCCGTTGAAACGTCGGGGGTCATGCCGCCTGGGGGTAGTGGTCGGCGAGTCGTTGGAGGAGCCGGTCCAAGGACCTGCGGGTGAAGCGCCAGTCGAAGGGTTCGGCGGTGGTGTTGTAGCGGTCCTGGAAGGCCAGCAGCCGCTCGGCGAGTGCGTCCAGGTCGGCGAAGTCGCCCGGCTTGATCACCTTGCGTTGGACGATGGAGAAGAAGATCTCGATCTGGTTCAACCAGCTGGCATGCACCGGCAGGTGCACCAGGCAGGCGGTCGGCCAGGTGGCCTGCATCCGGAGGACGGCGTGCGGGCCGGAGTGGGAGGAACCGTTGTCCACGATCCAGAACACCCGGGCCGCGCTGGCGTAGGGCTCGTTGCTCATCACCTGCTCGACCAGCTGCCCGAACGGCGCGATGCCGGTGGTCGGGGCGGTGCGGCCGAGCACCCGGGCGGCGTGCGGGTCGTAGGCGGCCAGATAGGCCAGCGTGCCACCGCGGCGGTACTCGAACTCCTGGCGCCGGATGCGTCCGGGCGCCGGCGGCAGGTCGGGATGACCCCGGGACAGCGCCTGCAGCTGGGTCTTCTCATCGGCGCAGAGCACGTACTCGTCGCCGCCCAGCGGCTGGCCGTGCCAGATCCGGTCGTACAGGTCGAGCACGCGGGCGGCCTTGGCTGCGAAGTCCGGATCCCGGGGAAAGATCCACGACCGGTGCCGCCCGGGACGGATGGCGTCGGCGGCCAGCCACCGGCCCACCGTCGCGGCCGAGATGGTGCTCACCACCCCGCGGCTGACGGCCTCGGCGGCCAGCTCCGCGGCACTCCACCGGGCCAGCGGCACCCCGGCCTCCGCCGGCAGCGCGCAGGCCAGCGCCTTGACCTCGGCCTCGGCCGTGGCCGGAAAGATCCGCTGCCGGCCCGGCCGGGGCCGGTCGGCCAGCCCGGCCAGCCCCTCGGCGCAGCACCGGGCCCGCCACTTGCGCACCGTGTCGACACAGATCCCCAGCCGTCGGGCGATCGCCGCATTTGTCATGCCCTTCGCGGCGGCCAGCACGATCCGCGCGCGCTGCACATCGCGGTGCGGGCACCGCTCCGCGCGGGCCCGCTGCGTGAGCACCTGACGGTCCTGCTCGGTCAACACCACCTGATACGGGCTGTGCATCGCCATCGCCGTTCCTCCCGCCCGGCGTCGATCGACGGCGGCGCCCCACCGCCCGGGACCGAGGATGAGGCGTGTGCTGAAGATTCCCGACTCCACCAAGAACTCGCTGCACTGGCGACTGGCCACCCGCGCCCGCGAACGCTGGCCGGACCTGGCCGACGTGCGGATGCGCTACCGCGCCGGCTTCGCCTACGTCGACGGCGTCCTGCCCGACGGGGAGGTTCTCCAGCTGTGCCGACTGCGCTACGTCGGCTCGGCCACGGTCTGGGCTTCGCCATCTACCGCGCCAGCCATGACGACTACGAAGACAACTTCCTGCCCAGCGGCTCACCCACCGGCACCGCCGAGGAGGCCCTCGACTGCGCCTGCGGCCTCTACCTCAACGACCCCACCGCCTGGATGTCAGACCCCCGACGTTTCAACGGAGAGGAGCACTAGGGCGTGTCTCGCAGATCTTGACGTGTGGGTCCGGTAGGCCTGGGTCGTGTTCGATCGTCATGACCTGACCGACGCGGAGTGGGCGCGACTGGAG
>NZ_NVPT01000019.1 GCF_002802985.1 Geodermatophilus chilensis
GGCAGCCGGCCGCCGCGCCTGCTGCTGGGCAGCGGGCGCGGCGGCCGGCTGCCCGGTGGCGGGGGCGGGTGCCGGGGCGGACGCCGCGGGCTCGGTGGCCCGAGCGGCCGCTGCCCCCCGGTCGTCGCCCGCGGACACCGGGCTGCCCGGCCGGTAGTCGGCGAAGAACTCATGCCACGCCTGGTCCACGCTGGAGGGATCGGCGAGGTACTGCTGGTACATCTCCTCGACCAGCCACTCGTTGGTGCCGAATCCCGCCACCGCTGAGGAGTTGGGGGTGGAGGACGGCCGGGATGAGTTCACGCTTGACACGGGGTCGAGTGCCTTCTTCGTCGTCGGTGCGTCTCTGGACCGGGAACGGAGTCTACGCCCGCACCTGCAGGTGGGCCGGGTGCGAAACGGCCCCGTCCAAGGCACCGCCCCGAGCCGGCGAGGGGGTGGGGAGGACGAGGTCCTTGCTCACTCCGTGGCGCCGCGCGCGACGAGCAGGTCGGCCAGGGCGTCGTGCGCGGTCGCCTGACCTGCGTCGTCCCGGCGGCTGCGGGCCGCGGCGACCCGGCTGATGTCGAGGGCGCTGGCACCGTCGGCGGTGGTGGCGTTGACGTCGGCGCCGGCGTCCAGCAGCTCGCGGATCACCTCGGGCGCGTCGCGGTCCCCGCCGGCGGACACGGCGGCGTGCAGCGGGGATCGACCGGTGTCGGGGTCCCGCCGGTTGACGTCGGCGCCGGCGGCCAGCAGCAGGCGGACCAGCTCCAGCCGGGTGCTGCCCGCGGCGGCGTGCAGGGCGCCGCCGTCCGCGTCGGCGCCCCGGTCCAGCAGCGTGCGGGCGCTGCCGGCGGCACCACCGGCCGCGGCGAGGGCCAGCAGGTCCACCCCCGTCACCGGGTCGGTCAGCGCGGCGCCGCCGTCCAGCTCGGTGCGCAGCGCCTCGACGTCGTCGAGGTAGGCGGCGCTGGCGGCGTCCACCGGCGCGCCCAGCGCGCGCAGCAGCGGGACCAGCTCGGGCGCGGACTCCAGCGCGGTGTGCAGCGGGTCCCGGCCGTGCTCGGTCCGTGCGGAGAGGTCCGCGCCGGCCGCCACCAGCAGCCGGACGACGTCGACGCGGCCCTCGGCGACGGCCACGTGCAGCGGCGTCCAGCCACCCTGGCCGTCGCGCTCCACCGTGGCGGTCAGCAGCCGGGGCGTCTCCTGGGCGGCGGCGCGGACGGCCTCGACGTCGCCGTCGGCGATCAGCCGGGCCAGCCGCGGGGCGGTCATGCGAGTGGTCATGGGTGATCCCCGTTCCGGTCGGGAGGCGTCGTCGGGGTCTGTCGTGTCGACTCTTGCGGCGGCCCCGTCCCGGGTCCCGCCCTGAGCCTGCGAAGGGTGGGCAGGACGGGGCCCTTCCTCAGACGACGTCGCGGCGGACGGCGAGCAGGGTGCCCAGCAGTGCCGCCACCAGACCGTAGCCGAGCAGCAGCAGACCGCCCTGCCACGGTTCGAGGAGGTCCGGCCCCTGGAACGTCGCCGTCAGCGCTTCCAGTGCGCCGCCGGGCAGCCACTTGTAGGCGCCGGCGATCGCGCTGATCTGCCGGACGATCGACTCGACCACGAACAGGTACACGAGCCCGCCGACGATCGCGCCCACCTGGTTGCGCACCAGAGCGCCGAGGCCGACGCCGATGACGGTGTGGACGACCAGGGCCAGACCACTGCTGGCGAGGACCCTCAGGTTGTCGCCGGTCAGTGCCGGCACCGCACCGCGCGCGCCGGCGGCCACGACCGCCACGCCGTAGTTCACCGCCACCACGACCAGCGCGAAGGGCACCGCGACCAGTGCGTAGGCGGTCAGCTTGGCGACGACGACCCGGCCGCGCCGGGGCGTGGTGAGGAACGTCGGCGTGGCCGTGCTGTTCCTGATCCTGGGTCATCCCGATGATGCCCAGGATCAGGAACAGCACGGTGACGTTGGCGCCGATGGCCAGCACGAGTTGCTCGAACTGCTGCGTGCCGACGGGCGGGAGCCCGCCAGGGGGGCCGCCCTGGGTGCTGCCCGGTGTGCTGCCGGCGAACGAGGTGAAGAGCACCACGAAGCCGGCCACCAGCACACAGGCGCCCAGCAGCAGGCCGATCCAGACCCGGGTGGTGAACAGCTTGGTCTACTCGGCGCGGACGAGCGCGGTCATCGGACGGCTCCCTGGGACGCGGCGTACTGCTCCTGGCCGGCGGTGAGCCGGAAGTACAGCTCCTCCAGGCCACTGGTCTCCGCGCGCAGCTCGTGCAGCTCCAGGCCGGCCCGGAAGGCCTGCGCGCCCACGGCGGGCGGCGTCGTCCCGGTCACCGTCACCCGGCCGTCCTCGCCGGGCGCGACCGTGAACCCGGCGGCCCCGAGGACCTCGGTCAGCCGCCCGGCCTCCGGGCTGCGCACCAGCACCGCCCCGCTGCCCTGCGCGCCGGAGCGCAGCTCGGTCAGCGAGCCCTCGCGGACCAGCCGCCCGGCGCCGACGATCACCACGCGGTCGGCGGTCTGCTCCATCTCGGCGAGCAGGTGGCTGGAGACCAGCACGGTGCGCCCCTCGTCGTGCGCCAGGTGGCGCAGGAAGCCGCGCAGCCAGTGGATGCCCTCGGGGTCCAGCCCGTTGGCCGGCTCGTCGAGCACCAGCACCGCCGGGTCGCCGAGCAGTGCGGTCGCCAGCGCCAGCCGCTGGCGCATGCCCAGCGAGTAGCCGCCCGCGCGGCGCCGGCCGGCGTCGGCCAGGCCGACCTGGGCGAGCACCTCGTCGGCGCGCGTGACCGGCAGGCGCGCGGCCCGGCAGTACACCCGCAGGTGGTTGCGCCCGGACCGCGCCGGGTGGAACGCCGTCTCCAGCACCGCGCCGACCGTGCGCACGGGCGAGGGGAGGTCGGCGTAGGCGACGCCGTCGAAGGTCGCCGTCCCCGCGTCGGGGCGCTCCAGGCCCAGGACCATGCGCAGCGTGGTCGTCTTGCCGGCCCCGTTGGGGCCGAGGAAGCCGGTGACGGCGCCCGGCTCGACGGTGAAGCCGAGGCCGGAGACGGCGCGGACGGCGCCGAAGCTCTTGCTGAGGCCGCGGACCTCGACCCGCACGGGGTCGCGGCGGCGGCTGCTGCCGGGGTGGATGGCGCTCTCCTCGTGTCGGCCGGGCGACGGGTCCATCCAAGCGCACCGGGCGGCCGAAACGGCACCCTCCGGTCCGCTTCGCGCGTGTCACGACGTGACCCCGGGCACACCCCTGACCGGCCCGTTCGGTAGGTTGGCCGGTCGGGCGGGCGAGCCGGCTCCCCGGCACGCCAGAGATGCGCCGCCCGAGGCGGCCCCGGAACGCCAGCGAGGAGGGTCCGTGAGCACCTACCGCACGGTGGTCGTCGGGACCGACGGGTCGGAGTCCTCCCTGCGGGCGGTGCGCCGCGCCGGGGCCCTCGCCGGGGCGTGCGGCGCCTGGCTGGTGATCGTGTGCGCCTACCTGCCGCCGCGGGCCGACGAGCGCGAGGTGCGGCGCGCCCAGGACGTGCTGGGCGAGGACGCCTACCAGGTCGTCGGGTCCGCGCCCGCGGAGGACACCGTGCGGCACGCCGCGGAGGAGGCCCTGGCGGCCGGCGCCGGGGAGGTCGAGCAGATGGCCGTCGTGGGCTCGCCGGTCGAGACCCTGCTCGACGTCGTCGCCCGCGCCCGGGCCGACCTGCTGGTCGTCGGCAACCGTGGGCTCAACAGCCTCAAGGGCCGGCTGATGGGGTCGGTCCCGGCGGACGTGACCCGCCGCTCGGCGGTCGACGTCCTGGTCGTCCACACCACGGGCTGACGGCCCTGCCGTCCATCGGACCCGACGACCCCCCGGACGCACAGGACGCCCGGGAGGTCCTGGAGCGCCTGCTGCTCGGTGGCCCGCGGCGCTACACGCGGCTGCAGGTCGGCAGCATGGCCGGCATGCCGTCGGAGCGCACCCGGCGGCTGTGGCGGGCGCTCGGCTTCCCCGACGCCGCCGACGACGACCTGGTCTTCACCGACGCCGACGTCCAAGCGCTGGCCCTGCTCTCGGCGCTGATCGACACCGGCTTCGTCGACGAGGACTCCGAGGCCTCGATCGTCCGGGCGATGGCGCAGTCGCTGTCCCGCCTGGCCGACTGGCAGACCGACATGCTCGCCGACGTGCTCAGCCGGGGTGAGGAGACGGGGGCCGCACCGATCGACCCGGAGCGGGCGGTGGAGGGCACCCGCCGGCTGTTGCCGCTGCTGCGGGCGCTGCAGGACTACGTGTGGCGGCGCCACCTGGCCGCCAACGCCGGTCGACTGTCGGACAGCGTCGGCGGCGGGGACCGCCGGGAGCTCGCCGTGGGCTTCGCCGACCTGGTCGGCTACACCAGCCGCAGCCGGGGCATGGGTGGACGGGAGCTCGGCGAGATGGTCGAGGACTTCGAGAGCACCGCCAGCGAGGTCATCGCCCGCCACCACGGCCGGGTGGTCAAGACGGTGGGGGACGGCGTGCTCTACACCGCCGTCTCGGCGATCGACGCCGTGGAGATCGGGCTGGAGCTGCCCGAGGCCTGGCAGGCCGAGGACCGCCCGCCGCTGCGGGTGGGCGCCGCCTACGGCACCGTGCTGACCCACCTCGGCGACGTCTACTCCCCGGTGGTGAACCTGGCCAGCCGGCTCACCTCGCTCGCCCGGCCCGGCACCCTGCTGGTCGACCGGGACCTCGCCCGGCAGTTGCGCGGGCTGCCCCGCTATCGGGTGCGGCCGCTGCGCCGCGTGTCGGTGCGCGGCTACGACAACCTGCAGCCCTGGCTCGTGCAGCGCCGTCCGCCGGGGGAGGCCGACCTGGCGCTGGAGTCCATGCTCGACGAGATGGCCGACGACGTCCTGGAGGCGGACGACGAGTAGGAGGACCCCTGCCCCCCGCGCTCGGCCCCGTCCAGGGCACCGCCCTGAGCCGGCGAACGGCGGTGAGGACGGGGTCCTTCCACGAGCGGTGGGGAGGAGGGGGTCCTTCCACTGCAGGGGGCCGCCCGTCCTCCCCACACGTCGCACGCTCGGAGACGCCCTGGAGGTGGCCGGGAGGTCGGCGACCTCGCCCCGGTGGTGGGACCGATACCCGGTCGCGCCGTCCCGGCGCGGCTTGGCACCCTGGTGCCCCGTGAGTGCCACGCTCGTCGCCCGCGGCCTGGCCGCCGGCCACGGTGCCCGCGTCCTCTTCTCCGACCTCGACCTCGTCGTCGCCCCCGGCGACGTCGTGGGGCTGGTCGGGGTCAACGGCGCGGGCAAGTCCACCCTGCTGCGCACGCTGGCCGGTGAGCTGCCCGCCGAGTCGGGCAGCGTGACCGTCAGCCCGCCGACCGCGACGCTCGGGTACCTGCCGCAGGAGCACGAGCGCCGGCCGGGGGAGACGGTCCGGCAGGCGCTGGCCCGCCGGACCGGGGTCGCCGCCGCGCAGGCCGCGCTGGACGCCGCCACCGACGCGCTCACGACGGGGGCGGACGGCGCCGACGACGCCTACGCCGAGGCCCTGGAGCGCTGGCTGGCCCTCGGCGGGGCCGACCTCGACGAGCGCGCGGCGCAGGTCGTCGGCGAGGTGGCCTCCGGGGTGTCCCTCGACGCGACGACGACCGGGCTGTCCGGAGGGCAGGCCGCGCGGGTCGGGCTGGCCGGCCTGCTGCTCTCGCGCTACGACGTCCTGCTGCTCGACGAGCCGACCAACGACCTCGACCTGGCCGGGCTGGAGCAGCTGGAGCGCTTCGTCACCGGGGCGCGCAGCGGCATCGTCGTGGTCAGCCACGACCGGGAGTTCCTCGCCCGCACGGTGACCCGCGTGGTGGAGCTGGATCTGGCCCAGCAGCTGGTGCGGGTGCACGACGGCGGCTACGAGGCCTACCTGGTCGAGCGGGAGGTGGCCCGGCGGCACGCCCGCGAGGAGTACGAGGAGTACGCCGAGACGAAGGCGGACCTCGAGGCCCGGGCCCGCATGCAGCGCAACTGGCTGGCCAAGGGCGTGCGGGACGCGGTGAAGAAGCAGAAGGACCCGGACAAGTTCATCAAGGCCCACAACCGGGCGACGGCGGAGAAGCAGGGGGCCAAGGCCAAGCAGACCGAGCGGCGGATCGAGCGGCTGGAGGTGGTCGAGGAGCCGCGCAAGGAGTGGGAGTTGCGGATGGAGATCGCCGCCGCGCCGCGTGCCGGGGCGGTCGTCGCCACGCTGTCCGGCGCGGTCGTGCGCCGCGGGGACTTCACCCTCGGGCCGGTCGACCTGCAGGTGGACTGGGGAGACCGGGTGGTCGTCACCGGTCCCAACGGCAGCGGCAAGTCCACGCTGCTGGCCGCCCTGCTCGGCCGGGTGCCGCTGGACGGGGGCCGCGGCGGGCTGGGCCCGTCGGTGCGGATCGGTGAGATCGACCAGGCCCGCGGGGCCTTCCTGGGCGCCGAGCCGCTGCTGGAGGCCTTCGCCGCGGAGGTGCCCGACCGGCCGACCGCCGAAGTGCGCACCCTGCTGGCCAAGTTCGGGCTGACCGCCGAGCACGTACTGCGCCCGGCCGGCACCCTCTCGCCGGGGGAGCGGACCCGGGCCGGGCTGGCGCTGTTGCAGGCCCGCGGGGTCAACGTGCTGGTCCTCGACGAGCCGACCAACCACCTCGACCTGCCCGCCATCGAGCAGCTCGAGCAGGCGCTGGCCGGCTACCGCGGCACGCTGCTGCTGGTCACCCACGACCGGCGGATGCTGGCCGCCGTCGACACCCCCCGCCGGATCACCGTCGAGGACGGCCGGGTCACCGAGCGCTGAGCACCCGTTCCCCGAGGGCGGCGGCGACCGCCGTCGCGAGCTCCTCCGGCGTCGCGCCGGCCGGGGACAGCGCCGGCAGCAGGTGCACCTCGACGACGGCGCCCGGCGCGGCGGCCAGCCAGCGCATCGCCGCCACCGTCGAGCGGCCGGCCGGGGGTGGCGTCGCCGTCCCGCGCCAGCGGAGCGCGATCGGGCACACCGCGGCCCCGGCGTCCAGCGCCGCGGCGAGCAGGGCGGCGTCGGCGCGGCAGGTGCTCACCGGCGTCCCGGCGCGCAGCGCCGCGCCGACCCGTGCCGGGTCGGCCGGCAGGGCCGGCAGCGGGACGCCGGCGAGCCGGTCGGGAGCGCCGGCGAGGGCGGCCCCGGGGACGACGGTGAGCAGCGCCAGCGGGTCGAGTGCGGTGACGTCGTCGGACACCAGCAGCGGGCCGGTGCCGGTGCGCGGCCAGGCGGTCGCCGGGGCGCGGACCTCGACCCGCACGCCGAGGCCGGTCAGCACCCGGGCGGCGCCGCAGACGGTGCGGCTGCGGCGGCGGCCGACCGGCGGGCGGAGCCGGCCGGCGGCGACGGTGGCGCCCACGCGGAACCAGGTGGGGGTGGGTGCGGTCGGTGCGGTCACGGTGCCTCCCGGGACGCACGGCGGACCCGGGGTGGGCCCGCTCGCACCGTGAGCGTCGCGGGCGCAGGTGTCGGGCCGGTGACGTCCGGGAGACCCCGACGGGACGGTCGCGGGACGACCGGTCGCGGGGGGTCTCAGGGGGTGTCGAGCGCCTCGGTGAGGCCGACGGCGTCCATGCCGGCCCAGGTCTCTCCGACGTGGTGGGCCAGCACCATGAGGTCGCGCAGGGCCCCGTTCCGGTCGCGGATGTGGTCCACCAGCAGCGCCTCCCCGGTGAAGCCCAGACCGGCGAACAGCGCCAGGGCCGGCCCCTGGTCGGCGACGACCTCGACGACCAGCTTGGTCAGCCCGGCCTCGAGGGCGTGCACCACGGCGTGCCGGGCCAGCTGCCGGCCCAGCCCGGAGCCGCGGCCGGCGGGGGCGACCACCAGCCGCACCTCGCCGACGTGGTCGGACCAGCCGGGCAGCCGGAGGACGGCGACGTAGCCGAGCACCCGGCCGCCGTCGTCCACCGCCGCCCAGCGGTCCACGCCCGGCGAGCCGGCCGCCCAGCCGCGCACGACGTCGGGGTCGGTGACGTCCTCGCGGATGAAGGTCCGGCCGCCCTCGGGCAGGTCGGCGAAGAAGCGCAGCAGGGCCTCGCAGTGCGCCTCCGTCAGCGGGGTCACGGTGGTCACCGGGCGACCTCGCCGGTCGCCAGCGGCTCGCTGCGCCGCCGGAGGAAGTCCAGGATGGTCGGCACGGTGGTCCGGGCCGCCGTCCGGCCGACGACCAGGCCCATGTGCCCCGCGGGCAGCCGCAGGTCGTGCTTGTCCGGCGAGCCGACCAGGTCGATCAGGGGCGCGCTCGCCTCGGTGGGGACGATGTGGTCGCGATCGGCCCGCACGGCCAGGAAGGGCACCCGGATGTCGGACAGGTGCACCCGGTCACCGCCGACCGTCAGCCGGTCGGTGACCATCCCGTTGTCGCGCACGAGCATCCGCACCGTCTGCTCCGCGGCGGCCCCGGGGAAGGGCACGTGGTCGTCCGACCAGCCGGTCATGGCCTGGTAGCCGGCTACGTACTCGTCGTTCCAGAGGCGCTCCCACAGCGTCACGTAGCGGGTCACCTCGGCCGTCGGGGTCAGCGTCTTGAAGCCCTGCAGGACGACCCGGGGCGGCACGTTGCCGTCGGCGTCCAGCACGTCGGAGACCTCCAGCCCGCCGACCCGGAACAGGTCGGCCAGCGGGCCCATGTGGCGGAAGTCCACCGGGGTGGCCAGCACGGTGAGGCTGCGGATCGGCGCGTCCGGGTGGTGGGCGGCGTAGAGCAGGGCGAGGTCGCCGCCGAAGCAGTAGCCGAACAGGTTGACCTCGTCGGCCCCGGAGACCTCCAGCACCCGCTGGACGCCGGCCGGGATGTAGTCGTCGACGTAGTCCTCGAGGGTGTTGGCCGCGTCCCGCTCGTCCGGCTCGCCCCAGTCGAGCAGGTAGACGTCGAAGCCGGCGCCGAGCAGCTGCTCGACGAAGCTGTTGCCCGGCGCCAGGTCGAGGATGTAGCTGCGGCTGACCAGGCTGAACACGACGAGCAGGGGCGGGGAGTACCACACCCCGCCGTGGGTCTCCGGGTCGTTGCGGTAGTGCCACAGCTGGGTGCGGCCGCGCTGCCAGACGACGTCCTTGGGCGTCTGCCCGAGTCCGGCCGGGCGACGCCGCTGACCAGCCGGAGACCGTTACGGGCGCGCAGGGCGTTGCGTTCGACGTCGCGCCGGACGCGGTCGAGGACCGTCTGCGGGCTGGGCACCGTCGGCATCGGACTCCTCGGGGGTGGGGCGGCGCTCGGTGTGCCGTCGCGCGGCCTCGAGCTGCAGGGTGAGCCGGCGGACCTCGCGGTCGAGGGCGCCGACCTGGGCGCGCAGCCGGCTGACGTCGGTCGCGGCCGGCAGGTTCAGCAGGTGCCACGCGCGGGCGGTCAGGTCGCGGGCGGAGCCGCGCGCCAGGGTGACCGCCCGTCGCGTCAGGCGGCGCCGACGGTGAAGGCCTCGGTGCGGACGAGCTCCTCGGCCCGCGGGGTCACCCGTCGCTCGACGGCGTCGAAGGCCTGCCGCCACAGCGGCGGCTCGCTCATGCGCGCACCTCCGCGGGGACCTCGACGGCGCGGCGGAGGATCCTGCCGGTGGACCTCTCGGGCAGGGGCTCGACCAGCCAGCCGTGCCGCGGGTACTCGTAGGCGGCCCCCCGGTCCTCCACCCGGGCGCGCAGCTCGTCGGGGTCGGCCTGCTGCCCGGGCTCGAGGGCCACGCCGGCGGCGGCCTCGAGGAAGCCGGCGTAGGTCAGGACGGCGTCGTCCATGCGGAGCGCCGGCCGCTCGCCGTGCTCCGCCGCGGTGTCGAGCAGGTGCTGTGCCAGGTTGGCCACGAGGCCTCCCCCACCGGTCCGGGAACGGGTCCGGCCCTACCCGAGCTGTCTGTGGTCTACCCCACACCAGCGCGGATCGGGCATCGCGGGTGGCGGCGCGGCCGTCGGGGCGACAGGCTCAGGGCCCACCGACGACGACGGGAGTGCACGTGACGGACAGGACGGTCCTCGACATGTTCCGGCTGGACGGCCGGGTGGCGATCGTGACGGGGGCCTCCTCCGGCCTCGGTGCGGTGTTCGCCCGCGCCCTGGCCGAGGCCGGCGCCGACGTCGCGCTCGGCGCCCGCCGCGAGGACCGGCTGGGCGACACGCGGGCGGCTGTGGAGGCGGCCGGACGGCGGGCGATCACGGTGCGCACCGACGTGGCCCGGCCCGAGGACTGCCAGGGGCTGGTCGACGCCACCGTGGCCGAGTTCGGCAAGGTCGACGTCCTGGTCAACAACGCCGGCGTCGGCACCGCCGTGCCGGCCACCCGGGAGACCCCGGAGCAGTTCCGCTCGGTCATCGACGTGAACCTCAACGGCTGCTACTGGATGGCGCAGGCCTGCGCGCGGGTCATGCAGCCGGGCAGCTCGATCATCAACATCTCCAGCATCCTCGGGCTGACCACCGCCGGGCTGCCCCAGGCCGCCTACGCGGCCAGCAAGGCCGGCCTCATCGGGCTCACCCGCGACCTGGCGCAGCAGTGGACCGGCCGCAAGGGCATCCGGGTCAACGCGCTGGCCCCCGGCTTCTTCGAGTCGGAGATGACCGACCAGTACCCGGAGGGCTACATCGAGGGCCAGCTGGCCCGCGTGCTGGCCGGCCGCAAGGGCGACCCCATGGAGCTGGCGGCTGCGCTGGTCTTCCTGGTCAGCGACGCCGGCGGCTACGTCACCGGGACCACGCTGCCGGTCGAGGGCGGCCTGCTCACCAGCTGACCGGCATGGTTCCCGGCGGGTGCGTACCGCACTCCCGAGTGCCTGCTCTCCGCTGGGAAGTGACGCTCCATCAGGGCGGTTGTGTGGGGGCGGACCGCGGTCCGCCCCACACGCAGCCCTGGAGGAGCACCCACCATGTCGATCGTCGTCACCGGAGCCACCGGACACCTGGGCCGGCTGGCCGTCGAGGCCCTGCTGGAGCGTGGCGTCCCCGCCGCCGAGGTCGTCGCCACCGGACGCCGGACCGAGAGCCTGACCGACCTCGCCGACCGCGGCGTCGTCGTCCGTCGCGCGGACTACGACGACGAGGCGTCGTTGAAGGAGGCCTTCGCCGGAGCCGACCGGCTGCTGCTGGTCTCCGGCAGCGAGGTGGGGCAGCGGATGCGCCAGCACGGCAACGCGGTCGCCGCGGCGCGCGCCGCCGGCGTCGGGTTCCTCGCCTACACGAGCATCGCGCACGCCGACACCTCCACGCTGCTGCTGGCCGAGGAGCACCGGGCCACCGAGCAGCTGCTCGCCGAGGCCGGGGTGCCGCACGCGCTGCTGCGCAACAGCTGGTACATCGAGAACTACACCGCCCAGCTGCCGGTGTACCTCGAGCACGGGATCGCCGGTGCGGCCGGGGACGGCGCGGTCAGCGCGGCGACCCGCGCGGACTACGCGGCGGCCGCCGCCGCCGTCGTCGCCACCGACGGGCACGCCGGCGCGGTGTACGAGCTGGGCGGCGCGCCGTTCACGATGACGGAGCTGGCCGAGGTGGTCTCCGCCGCCACCGGCCGCACGGTCACCTACACCGACCTGCCGGTCGAGCAGTACCAGCAGGTCCTCGTGGCCGCGGGCCTGCCCGCACCGCTCGCGGCCGTGTTCGCCGACGGCGACCGCGGTGTCGCTGCGGGCGAGCTCCTCGTGGAGGGCGACGACCTGGCCCGGCTGCTCGGCCGGGCGCCGACGTCCCTGGCCGAGGCCGTGGCCGCCGCCGTGCCCGCCCTGCGCGTCTGACGCCGCACCCTGCGGGCAGCGCCGTGCGCCGCTGCCCGCAGGGGAGTGGCCGCCTGTCCGCCGGACCGACGAGGAGGTCGTCATGCCCACGGCGACGCCGCCACCCGACCCGTACACCGTGGACTGCCCCAGCCGGCAGACGCTCGACCGCATCGGCGACCGGTGGACGATCCTCGTCTTCGGTGCCCTCGCCGACGGCCCGCGCCGCTTCACCGAGCTCGCGCGCCGCATCGAGGGCGTCAGCCAGAAGATGCTCACCCAGACGCTGCGCGGGCTCGAGCGCGACGGCCTGGTGACCCGCACCGTGCACGCCTCCGTGCCGCCCCGGGTCGACTACGAACTGACCCCGCTGGGGCGGACGCTCAGCGGTCCGATCGCCGCGCTGGAGCAGTGGGCGCGCGACCACATGGGTGAGGTCCTCGCCGCCCGCGCGGCCTACGACGCCGAGCGCACCGGCAGCTGACGGGTCCCGGACCCACGACGGGCCCACCGCGGACGGCGGGGTCCCGGCCGGGCCGCTACCGTCCGGCCGCATGACCGACCTCTCCCGGACCGCCCGCCTCGACGTCCTCGTCGAGGGCTACGTCCGCCCACCCCACGTGGCCGGCACGGTGAGCCTTATCCGCGACGCGGACCGGGTCGTCGTCGTCGACCCGGGCATGGTCGCCGACCGGGAACTCATCCTCGGGCCGATGCACGAGCTCGGCGTCCGGCCGGAGGACGTCACGGACGTCGTGCTCAGCCACCACCACCTCGACCACAACGTCAACGTGGCGCTCTTCCCCGTGGTCCCGGTCCACGACTTCCAGTCGGTCATCGACGGCGACGTGTTCACCCGCCGGGACGCCGACGGCACCCGGCTCACGCCGGGCATCCGCCTCCTGGCCACTCCCGGGCACACCCCGCAGGACATCACGACCCTCGTGGGTACGGCCGACGACGTCGTCGCCCTCACCCACCTGTGGTGGACCGACGAGGGCCCGGCCGAGGACCCGTACGCCCCCGACCGCGAGCAGCTGCGCCGGCAGCGCGAGCGGGTGCTGGAGCTGGCGACGGTCATCGTGCCGGGTCACGGGGCGCCTTTCCGCCCGGGGACCTCGACCCCTCGCTGAACGGCGCGACGGCCCGCGCCCGGACGCACGAGAGGCCCCGCCGCGGACGGCGGGGCCTCTCGGTGCTGCTGGGTGCCCCCGGCAGGATTCGAACCTGCGCACCCGCCTCCGGAGGGCGGTGCTCTATCCCCTGAGCTACGGGGGCTCTGCGGTGGGGCGTCGTAGAACCTACCAGCCCTCCCACGGCGTCCGGACGGCGGTGCGTCAGGGCGCGGGGAGGGGGGTGCCACCGCGGGCGGCGAGCATCCGCTCCATGGTCGTGACTTCCGCCGTCTGGGTCTCGGCGATCGTGCCGGCCAGGTTCGCGACGGCCGTGACGTCGGCGTGCTCAGCGGCGTACTGCGCCATCTCGAAGCCGCCCTGGTGGTGCCGGATCATCAGCCGCAGGAACGCGACGTCGAACTCCGTGCCCGACAGGGACCGCAGCTCCGCCAGCTCCGACTCCGTGGCCATCCCCGGCATCAGGTCGCCGGGCGCGCCGGCCGTGTCGTGCCCGGCGTGCCCGCCGTCCGAGCCCATCCAGGCCATGGTGTCCCCGCCGGTCGGCGGCAGGCCCCACAGCGCCAGCCAGCCCTGCATCCGCCCGACCTGGTTCTGCTGGGTCTCGGCGATGTCGAACGCCAGCTGGCGGACCTCCGGGTCGGTGCTGCGCTCCGGCACCAGGTTCGCCATCTCCACGCCCTGCAGGTGGTGCCGGGACATGTCGCGGGCGAAGCCGGCCTCGACGGATCCCGAGCCCGGCACCGGCGCGCCGCGGCCGATGCCCAGGGCGACCGCGGCGCCCCCGCCGATCAGGACCAGCCCGACGGCGATGACCGCCAGCAGGAGGACCCGCAGCGGGCTGCGCGCGGCCGTCACGGAGCGCCGGTCTCGGCCCCGGACGTGGTCGGGGCGTCGGTCGTCATGGACGACGCGCCGCGGCTGCTGTCACCCACGGTCAGCGGGTCGCTGATGAACTGCGGGTTCTCGCAGCTGGCCCCGGGCTCGGGGAAGAACTCCTCGTTGTAGGTGAGGAAGTCGGCGAACTGCTCGATCCGCGGGTCGTCGGCCGAGTCGACCTTCAGCTGGTGGTTCCAGGACTGCAGGCTGACGGGGGAGTCCTGCCCGGGGTTGGGGGAGAGCATCCGGCCGGACTCGCCGGCCACGTCGGTGAGGGTCTGCAGCGCGTCGCCGGTGACCACCTCGGGGTCGTAGGTGATCCAGACCGCGCCGTGCTCGAGGGCGTGGACGGCGTTCTCCTGCCGGATCTGCACGTCGTAGACGGTGCCGGTGCAGTCGGCCCACTCGCCGTCGTGCGGCCCGCCCACCGGCGGGGACTGCTCGTAGGTGACCGGGGTGGTCACGTGCTCCTGGCCGGCGGCGTAGTCGAAGGTCTGCGCGCCCTCGATCTCGTCGACGGCGTCGACCCGGCCGGCCTCGGCCTCGTTGACCTGCAGGACGGCGTAGGTGAGGACGGCGGCGGCGAACACCAGGACGGCGACCGCGGCGGCGATCAGCCCCCACGGCCGCTGCGGGGCGACGACGTTGCTCACCGGCGGACGCGTGCGCCCGCCCTTCCCGCCTGCCGCGCCCGCCCGGCTGGCTCCGCCGCGCGTGCGGCCGGGCTCGGGCTTGCGGTCCTTGGCCAAGGCCTCTCCTCGGTGCTCGGTGTGTGACAGTGGTCTCCGGCCGCGGGCCCGCGTGGGCCGGCCGGGCAGCGCGGCGACTCCCGCGCGGCTGTCCAGCGGCCGAGTCTAGGTCCGCGAGGTGAACGGACCCTGGGAGCACGGGGTTCCTGGGGTGAGGAAGCCCGCATGGGACGCAGGAGGCCGGTCAGTACGCTCGTGCGGTGACACCCGAGCAGCTGCAGGCCGCCGTCCGCACCGCCGTGGGCGCGGTCGTCGAGCGAGGCGCGCTGTCCGTCGAGGTGCCCGCCGAGGTCGTCGTCGAGCGGCCGAAGAACCCCGAGCACGGCGACTACGCCACCAACGTGGCGCTGCGCCTGGCCAAGCCGGCCGGGCGGCCACCGCGCGAGGTGGCCGAGGTGCTCGCCGCGGAGCTGCGCGCCCAGCCCGGCATCGCCTCCGTCGACGTCGCGGGCCCCGGCTTCCTCAACATCACCCTGGCGCAGGGGGCGCTCGGCAGGATCGCCGTCGACGCGGTCACCGCCGGCTCCGCCTACGGGCACACCGACAGCCTGGCCGGGCAGAAGCTGAACCTGGAGTTCGTGTCGGCGAACCCGACCGGTCCGGTGCACATCGGCGGCACCCGGTGGGCCGCCGTCGGCGACGCCCTCGGCCGGCTGCTCGAGGCCAGCGGCGCCACGGTGACGCGGGAGTACTACTTCAACGACGCCGGCGCGCAGATCGACCGGTTCGCCCGCAGCCTGATGGCCGCCGCCGCCGGCCGGCCGGTGCCCGAGGACGGCTACGCCGGCGACTACATCGGCGAGATCGCCGCCCAGGTCGTCGACGCCGAGCCCGGCGTGCTGGAGCTGTCCGAGGAGCAGCAGCAGGAGCGCTTCCGCGAGCGCGGGGTCGAGCTGATGTTCGCCGAGATCAAGCGGACGCTGGCCGCGTTCGGCGTCGAGTTCGACGTCTACTTCAGCGAGCGCACGCTGCACGAGACCGGCGCGCTGGAGAAGGCCATTGCGCGGCTGCGCGAGAACGGCCACGTCTACGAGGCCGACGGCGCCACCTGGCTGCGGACGACCGACTTCGGTGACGACAAGGACCGGCCCCTGGTCAAGAGCGACGGCGACCCGACCTACTTCGCCGCCGACTGCGCCTACTACCTGGACAAGCGCGACCGCGGCTTCGACAAGGTCGTGATCATGCTGGGCGCCGACCACGCCGGCTACGTCGGCCGGTACAAGGCGCTGGTGGCCGCGGTCGGCGACGACCCCGAGGTCAACCTGGAGATCCTGCTCGGCCAGCTGGTCAACCTGGTCCGCGACGGCCGGCCGGTGCGGATGAGCAAGCGGGCCGGCACCGTCGTCCTGCTCGAGGACCTCGTCGAGGCCGTCGGCAAGGACGCCGCCCGCTACGCCCTGGCGCGGGCCTCGGTCGACCAGCAGATCGACCTGGACCTCGACCTGTGGAGCCGGCAGACCAACGACAACCCGGTCTTCTACGTCCAGTACGCGCACGCCCGGATCTCCTCCGTGCTGCGCAACGCCGCCGACCTCGGGGTGGTGCTGGGCGAGCCGGGGGACGTCGACGTCGCACAGCTGACCCACGATCGGGAGAACGACCTGCTGCGGGCGCTCGGCGAGTTCCCGCGGGTGCTGACGTCGGCCGCCGAGCTGCGCGCCCCGCACCGGGTGGCCCGCTACCTCGAGGAGCTGGCCGGCACCTACCACCGCTTCTACGACTCCTGCCGCGTGCTGCCGCGCGGCGACGAGGAGGCGACCCCGCTGACCACCGCCCGGCTGTGGCTGTGCGCGGCCACCGCCGTGGTGCTGCGCAACGGCCTCGGCGTGCTCGGCGTCGACGCCCCGGAGCGGATGTGAGGGCGCACCCGGCGGGCCCGCTGCACGGGAGCATCTCCCCGCCGCCGTCGGTCGGCCTCCCGCCGGCCGACCTCGGCCTGCTCGACCCGCAGGTGTGGCCACGCTCGGCGCGACGGGTCGACGGCGAGCTGCACCTGGGCGGCCGGCCGGTCACCGACCTGGCGCGGGCGCACGGCACCCCGCTGTTCGTCCTCGACGAGGCCGACTTCCGCGGCCGGGCCGCGGACTTCGCCACCGCCTTCGCGGACGCCGACGTGCACTACGCGTCCAAGGCGTTCCTCTGCGGACAGGTCGCCCGCTGGATCGCCGACGACGGCCTGCACCTGGACGCCTGCTCGGGCAACGAGCTGGCGCTGGCGCTGGCCGCCGGCTTCCCGGCCGAGCGGATCGCGCTGCACGGCAACAACAAGTCGCTCGTCGAGCTGCGGCTGGCCGTCGACTCCGGCATCGGCCACGTCGTCCTGGACTCCTTCGACGAGATCGACCGGTTGGTCCCGCTGGCCGCCGCCCGGGTCGCCGACGGCGGCACGCCGGTGCCGGTCCTCATCCGGACGACGGTCGGCATCGAGGCGCACACCCACGAGTTCATCGCCACCGCCCACGAGGACCAGAAGTTCGGGTTCTCGCTGGCCACCGGAGACGCGCTGACCGCCGCGGTCCGGGTCATCCGCGAGCCGGCGCTGCGGCTGACCGGCCTGCACAGCCACATCGGCTCGCAGATCTTCGACACCGCCGGGTTCGAGGCGGCCGCGCACCGGGTGGTGGGCCTGCTCGGGCAGGTCCAGCAGGCCACCGGCGAGGTGCTCGGCGAGCTCAACCTCGGTGGCGGCTTCGGCATCGCCTACCTGCCCGAGGACGACCCGGTCGGCCCCGACGACGTCGCCCGGCGGCTGCGCGCCGTCGTGGCCGCCGAGTGCGACGCGCTCGGGCTGCCGGTGCCGCGGCTGGCCGTGGAGCCCGGCCGGGCCATCGCCGGCCCCGGCACGGTGACGCTGTACGAGATCGGCACCATCAAGCCGGTGCGCCTCGGCAGCGGCGGGCACGGCGCCCCGCAGGTGCGCAACTACGTGTCGGTCGACGGTGGGATGAGCGACAACATCCGCACCGCCCTCTACGACGCCTCCTACACCTGCGTGCTGGCCAACCGGACCTCCGATGCCCCGCCGGCGCTGTGCCGGGTCGTCGGCAAGCACTGCGAGAGCGGCGACGTCCTGGTCCGCGACCTGTGGCTGCCCGCCGACGTGCAGCCCGGCGACCTGCTCGCGGTCGCCGCGACCGGCGCCTACTGCTGGTCGATGGCGAGCAACTACAACTACCTGCTCAAGCCGCCGGTGGTGGCCGTGCGGGACGGCGTCGCCACCGAGGTGGTCCGGCGTCAGACACTGTCGGACGTGTTCGCCCTCGACGCCGTCCTCGCCGACGTCCCCCCACCCGCGACCGCGCCGTCCCAGCCGGCACCCGAGCACCCGGCAGGAGCCCGTTCGTGACTGATCCCCTGAAGGTCGCGCTGCTGGGCCGCGGCACCGTGGGCAGCGCGGTGCTGCGGCTGCTGGACGAGCAGGCGGGCGACCTCGCCGCCCGCATCGGCCGGCCGGTCGAGGTCGCCGGCGTCGCGGTCCGCCGTCCCGACCGGCACCCCGACGTCCCGGCGCACCTGCTCACCACCGACGCGCGCGGGCTGGTGACCCGGGACGACGTCGACCTCGTCGTCGAGGTCATCGGCGGCATCGAGCCGGTGCGCTCGCTGCTGCTGGCCGCCTTCGAGGCCGGCAAGTCGGTGGTGAGCGCGAACAAGGCGCTGCTGGCCGACGACGGCGTCGAGCTGCACGCGGCCGCGGCCAAGGCCGGCGTCGACCTCTACTACGAGGCCGCCGTCGCCGGGGCGATCCCGCTGCTGCGCCCGCTGCGCGAGTCGCTGGCCGGCGACCAGCTGCGCCGGGTGGTCGGCATCGTCAACGGCACGACCAACTACATCCTGTCCCGGATGGCCGAGACCGGGCACGGCTTCACCGAGGCCCTGGCCGAGGCGACCGAGCTGGGCTACGCCGAGGCCGACCCGACCGCCGACGTCGACGGCTTCGACGCCGCCGCCAAGGCCGCCATCCTCGCCTCGCTGGCCTTCCACACCTCGGTCTCGGCCGCGGACGTGTACCGCGAGGGCATCTCCGCGGTCACCGCGATCGACGTCGCCCGCGCCGCGGAGATCGGCTGCACCGTCAAGCTGCTGGCCATCTGCGAGCGCGTGGCGGGGGAGGACGGGGACTCCGTCGCCGTCCGCGTGCACCCGGCGATGATCCCGACGACGCACCCGCTGGCCTCGGTCGGCGGGGCGTTCAACGCCGTCTTCGTCGAGGCCGAGGCCGCCGGGCAGCTGATGTTCTACGGCCAGGGCGCCGGTGGGGACGCGACCGCCAGCGCCGTCCTCGGCGACCTGGTCGCCGTCGCGCGCAACCGGGTCACCGGGGTCGCCGGTCCCGGCGTCACCACCTACGCGGGGCTGCCCGCCCGGCCGATCGCCGAGACGCCCACGCGGTACCACGTCAGCCTCGACGTGGCCGACAAGCCGGGTGTGCTCGCGACGGTGGCGCAGGAGTTCGCCCGCCACGGGGTCAGCATCGCCACCGTGCGCCAGGACGGGCACGGGGACGCCGCGACCCTGGTCATCGTGACGCACAGCGCCCCGGACGCCGCCCTGTCGGCGACGGTGACCGCGCTCCGGGAGATGCCCGCCGTCCGCGGCGTCACCAGCATCCTGCGTGTGGAAGGACTGTCATGACGACGCAGCTGCCCGTCCGGGGCACCGTCTCCCCGCTGTGGCCCGGGCTCATCGAGGCCTACCGATCGCGGCTGCCGGTCAGCGACACCACCCCCGTGGTCACCCTCCAGGAGGGCGCGACCCCGCTGGTGCCGGCGCAGGAGCTCTCCCGCCGCACCGGCTGCGACGTCTACCTCAAGGTCGAGGGCGCCAACCCGACCGGGTCGTTCAAGGACCGCGGGATGACCATGGCCATCACCAAGGCCAAGGAGGAGGGCGCGCAGGCGGTCATCTGCGCCTCCACCGGCAACACCAGCGCCAGCGCCGCGGCCTACGCCGCGCGGGCCGGGTTGGTCTGCGCCGTCCTCGTGCCGCAGGGCAAGATCGCCACCGGCAAGCTCGCCCAGGCGCTGGTGCACGGCGCGAAGCTGCTCCAGGTCCAGGGCAACTTCGACGACTGCCTGGCGCTGGCCAGCAAGCTGGCGATCGACTACCCGGTGAGCCTGGTCAACAGCGTCAACCAGTACCGGATCGAGGGGCAGAAGACCGCCTCGTTCGAGATCGTCGACGTCCTCGGCGACGCCCCGGACATCCACTGCCTCCCGGTCGGCAACGCCGGCAACATCACCGCGTACTGGCAGGGCTACCGCGAGTACGCCGCCGACGGCACGGCCAGCCGCACGCCGCGGATGTGGGGCTTCCAGGCCGCCGGCGCCGCCCCGATCGTCACCGGGCACGTCGTCGAGCAGCCGCAGACCATCGCCACGGCCATCCGCATCGGCAACCCGGCGTCCTGGACCAAGGCCCTGGCCGCCCGCGACGAGTCCGGCGGGCGCATCGACGCCGTCACCGACCGGGCCATCCTCGCCGCCTACCGGCTGCTGGCCCGCACCGAGGCCGTCTTCGTCGAGCCGGCGTCGGCCGCCTCCGTCGCCGGGCTGCTGCAGGTTGCCGAGGCCGGCGGGCTCGAGCCCGGCCAGCGGGTCGTCTGCACGGTGACCGGCAACGGGCTCAAGGACCCGGATTGGGCCATCTCCGGCGCCCCCGCGCCGGTGACCGTGCCGGTCGACGCCGCGGCCGCCGCCGCACAGCTGGGGCTGTAGGTGGCGCACCTGGACCCGGACCGGGTGCGTGTCCGGGTCCCCGCCACCAGCGCCAACCTGGGGCCGGCCTTCGACAGCGCCGGGCTGGCGCTGACCTGCCACGACGTCGTCGGGTTCGACGTCGTCGCCTCCGGCCTGGAGGTCGAGGTCTCCGGCGCGGGTGCCGGGGAGCTGCCCACGGACGAGTCGCACCTGGTGGTGCGCGCTTTCCGGGCCGCGTGCGACGAGCTCGGCTGGTCGCCGTCCGGCCTGCGCGTCGTCGCCGAGAACGGCATCCCGCAGGGCCGGGGGATGGGCTCGTCCGCGGCGGCCGTGGTCGCCGGCGTCCTCGGCGCCTGGGCGCTGTGTCCCGAGGTCGACGCCGTCGACCTCGACGCGGTGCTCCGCCTCACCACCGACCTGGAGGGGCACCCGGACAACGTCGCCCCGTGCCTGCTCGGCGGCGCGACGCTGTCGTGGATGACCGACGGGGCCGCCCGCGCCGACACCGTCCCCGTCCACGACGACGTGCGGCCCGTGGTGCTCGTCCCCGACGCGACGTTGTCCACGCACGTCGCCCGCGGCCTGCTGCCCGACGCCGTCCCGCACGCCGACGCGGCCTTCAACGCCGGGCGGGCCGCGCTGCTGGTGCACGCCCTGGTCAGCGAGCCGACCCTGCTGTTCGAGGCGACCGAGGACCGGCTGCACCAGCGGCAGCGCGCGGCCGCGATGCCGGACTCCGCACGGCTGCTGGAGCGGCTGCGCGCTGCCGGGCACGCCGCCGTCGTCTCCGGCGCCGGCCCGAGCCTGCTGGTCCTCACGCGGCGGCACCCCGAGGACCCGGCGGACGACCCGGCCGCCGCCGTACGCGTGCGCGACGTGTCCGATCTCACTCCGGAGGGGTGGTCGGTGCTACCCCTGGGGGTCGATGTCCACGGGGCGCGTGTCCACCGCCCTGTCCAGCAGGTATCGTCTCGATAACGAGGAACACACCGGTACGGCACGGTGTTGTCGTGTCCGTGAGCCGCAACTAGGCTCACGGCGTAGCCGCCCAGTCGGGCGAGCCTCGCGCGGGGCGTTGCAGACGATCTGATGTCCGTCGCCGCAGAACCGCTCCGCACCCACTGGATCCCGCGCTTCTTGCTGTCCGCTCGAACATCGAGCGGGAGGTGCCGGATCACCTCCTGCGCTGGTAGGCGCAGGTCTCCGCAGGGAAGGACCTGTTCGTGAGCGAGACCACCGACCTCGTCACCGCGCCGCAGGGCGCAGGCCCCGACGAGGCACCTGCCGCTTCTGGGACGACGGGCCGCACCCGTCGCCGCGGCAGCGGGCTCTCCGGCATGCTGCTGCCCGAGCTGCAGCGACTGGCCGCCGAGCTCGGCATCTCCGGCACCGGCCGGATGCGCAAGGGCGACCTGGTCGCCGCCATCTCCGCCCGTCAGGTGGGCGAGGGCTCGACCCCGCCCGCCAACGGCACCTCCGCCATCCCGGCGGCCCGCGAGGCCGAGGCCCCGCGTCCGGCCGCCGCCACGGCCCAGCCGGTCGAGGCCCCCGTCAGCGGGGGCGCGAACGGCGGGCCGGTCACCGCGCCGGCCGAGGCCGGCAGCGACGCCGCACCCCGGCGCCGCCGCGGGGCCAGCCGCCCCGCCGGGTCGCCGTCCGCCGAGGGTGCCGCCCCCGCCGGTGAGGCCGCCACCTCGGCGCCCGAGCCGCGGGTCGAGACCCCGACCGTCGACGGCGCCGCCACCGACACCTCCGCCCCGGCCCGCGAGGGCACCGAGGGCGGCACCGACGGCGAGCGCGCCGAGGGCGACCGTCCGCAGCGCAACCGCGACCGCAACCGCAACCGCGGCGAGCGGGACGCCGGTGAGCGTGGCAACCGGGACAACGGCCGCGACGGCGGCGACCGGGCCGAGCGCGGCAACCGCAACGACCGCGACGCCAACCGGCCCGAGCGGGACGGCAACCGTGGTCCCGACCGCACCGAGCGCGGCGGCCGGCCGGAGAACCGCAACGACAACCGGAACGACCGCCCCACCGACCGCGGCAACGACCGCAGCGACGAGGACGACGACGACTTCGAGGGTGGTCGCGGCCGCCGGGGCCGCCGTTACCGGGATCGCAACCGCCGCGGCAACAACCGCGCAGAGCGGTTCGACCAGAACGAGCCGACCGTCAGCGAGGACGACGTCCTGCTGCCGGTCGCCGGGATCCTCGACGTGCTCGACAACTACGCGTTCGTCCGCACCTCCGGGTACCTGACCGGCCCGAACGACGTCTACGTGTCGCTGTCGCAGGTGCGCCGCTACGGCCTGCGTCGCGGCGACGCCATCACCGGCGCCGTCCGCCAGCCCCGCGAGGGCGAGCGCAAGGACAAGTACAACGCGCTGGTCCGGCTGGACACGGTCAACGGCCTGGAGCCCGAGCAGGCCCGGCAGCGCCCGGAGTTCACCAAGCTGACCCCGCTCTACCCGCAGGAGCGCCTGCGGCTGGAGACCGAGCCGCACCAGCTGACCACCCGGGTCATCGACCTGGTCATGCCGATCGGCAAGGGCCAGCGTGCGCTCATCGTGTCGCCGCCCAAGGCCGGCAAGACGATGGTGCTGCAGTCGATCGCCAACGCGATCACGACCAACAACCCCGAGTGCCACCTCATGGTCGTCCTCGTCGACGAGCGACCCGAGGAGGTCACCGACATGCAGCGCTCGGTGAAGGGCGAGGTCATCGCCTCGACCTTCGACCGGCCGCCGTCGGACCACACCACGGTCGCCGAGCTGTCCATCGAGCGGGCCAAGCGGCTGGTCGAGATGGGCCACGACGTCGTCGTCCTGCTGGACTCGATCACCCGCCTGGGCCGCGCCTACAACCTGGCGGCCCCCGCCAGCGGGCGCATCCTCTCCGGTGGTGTCGACTCCACGGCGCTCTACCCGCCCAAGCGCTTCCTCGGCGCCGCCCGCAACATCGAGAACGGCGGCTCGCTCACGATCATCGCCTCGGCGCTGGTCGAGACCGGTTCCACGATGGACACGGTCATCTTCGAGGAGTTCAAGGGCACCGGTAACGCGGAGATCAAGCTGGACCGCCGCCTGGCGGACAAGCGGGTCTTCCCGGCCGTCGACGTCAACGCGTCGGGTACGCGCAAGGAGGAGATCCTCATGTCGCCCGACGAGCTGGCCATCGTCATCAAGCTGCGCCGGGTGCTCGCCGCGCTCGAGCCGCAGCAGGCGCTGGAGCTGCTGCTCGACAAGCTGCGCAAGACGCGCAACAACATCGAGTTCCTCATGCAGATCCAGAAGACGACCCTGGGCCCCGGCAACGACTGAGGACCCTCCTGCCCCCCGACCCTCGCTGGCGCTCGGGCCGGGACCCTGCAGGAGGGCCGTTCCAGCCCCTCACCGTCGGCCGGGCTCGCGCGTCAGGGATACTGAGCGACTGAGCCCCGCTGCGCGACCGGAATGACCGGCCGGCCGCCGGCGTTCGACCACCTGAACGGCACAGACCACCGGAAGAGGCGACATGAAGCCCGGCATCCACCCCGACTACCACACCACCACGGTGACCTGTGGTTGCGGGAACACCTTCACCACCCGCAGCACGGCGCCCGGCGGTCAGCTGACCGTCGAGACCTGCTCCGCCTGCCACCCCTTCTACACGGGCAAGCAGCGGATCCTGGACACCGGCGGCCGCGTGGCCCGCTTCGAGAAGCGGTTCGGCAAGCGCAACGCCAACGCCGGCCAGTAGTCCCCCCGACGGCGCCCGTCCCACCTCGTGTGGGGCGGGCGCCGTCGTCGTGTCCAGCCCCGTCCTCCGGCGGTTTCCGCGGAAATCGCCGCCCCCCTCCCGGAGTGACCCCCCATGAGCAGCGCCGATGCCGCGCCCGACCGGCTGAGCGGGCTGCTGGCCGAGCACGCCGCGCTGGAGACCGAGCTGGCCGACCCCGCCGTCCACGCCGATCCCTCCCGTGCCCGCCGGCTGGGCCGCCGCTACGCGCAGCTGGCCCCGCTGGTGGAGACCAAGCGCGCCCTGGACGCCGTCCGCGACGACCTCGCCGCCGCGCGGGAGCTCGCCGGCGAGGACGCCTCCTTCGCCGCCGAGGCCGTGGCGCTCGAGCAGCGGGTGCCCGAGCTCGAGGAGCGGCTGCGCGAGCTGCTGCTGCCCAAGGACCCCGACGACGACAAGGACGTCATCCTCGAGATCAAGGCGGGGGAGGGCGGCGCGGAGTCGGCGCTGTTCGCCGGCGACCTGCTGCGCATGTACCTGCGCTACGCCGAGCGGCGCGGCTGGGCCACCGAGGTGCTCGACGCCGTCCCGGCCGAGCTCGGGGGCTACAAGGACGTCTCGATCGCGGTGAAGTCCCGCACCGACGAGGGCATCTGGTCGCGGCTGAAGTTCGAGGGCGGTGTGCACCGGGTGCAGCGGGTGCCGGTCACCGAGTCGCAGGGCCGCATCCACACCTCCGCCGTCGGCGTCCTGGTGCTGCCCGAGGCCGAGGAGGTCGACGTCACCGTCGACCCCAATGACCTGCGCATCGACGTCTTCCGCTCGTCGGGCCCCGGCGGGCAGAGCGTGAACACGACCGACTCCGCCGTCCGGATCACCCACCTGCCCACCGGCATCGTCGTCAGCTCGCAGAACGAGAAGAGCCAGCTGCAGAACCGCGAGTCCGCGCTGCGGGTGCTGCGCTCCCGGCTGCTGGCCGCCGCCCGCGAGGAGGCCGCCGCCGCCGCCAGCGACCAGCGCCGCAGCCAGGTCCGCACCGTCGACCGCAGCGAGCGGGTGCGCACCTACAACTTCCCGGA
Source organism: Geodermatophilus chilensis (assembly GCF_002802985.1). Classification (GTDB taxonomy): domain Bacteria; phylum Actinomycetota; class Actinomycetes; order Mycobacteriales; family Geodermatophilaceae; genus Geodermatophilus; species Geodermatophilus chilensis. The sequence goes on from NZ_NVPT01000019.1 coordinate 24,940, forward strand.
GAGCCGGATCTCCGACCACCGGGTCGGCTTCAAGGCGCACAACCTCGACCAGGTCCTCGACGGCGAGCTCGACCCGGTCATCGACGCCCTCACCCGCGCGCACACCGCCGAGCTGCTGGCGGCCGGGTCCTGAACGCCCGTCTCCTGCTGACCGGCGCGGCACGGCGGCTCGCCGACGCCGGCGTCGAGTCGCCACGGGTGGACGCCGAGCTGCTGCTCGCCCACGTCCTCGGCGTTCCGCGCACCGGCCTGCTCACCCTCGGCGAGGTGCCGGACGACGCCGTCGCCCGCTTCGAGGCCCTCGCCGGGCAGCGCGCCGACCGGGTGCCGCTGCAGCACCTCACCGGCCGTGCTCCGTTCCGTCACCTGGAGCTGGCGGTCGGCCCCGGTGTCTTCGTGCCGCGACCGGAGACCGAGCAGCTCGTCGAGTGGGCGCTGGCGCGGCTGGCCGGGGTCGCCGAGCCGGTCGTCGTCGACCTCGGCAGCGGTTCGGGCGCCATCGCGCTGTCGATCGCCCACGAGCACCCCGGCCCGCGGGTCACCGCCGTCGAGCACGACCCGGTCGCGATCGAGTGGACGAGGGCAAACGCCGCTGCGCGGGCCGCCGCGGGGGACCGGCCGGTCGAGGTCCTGGCCGGCGACATGACCGACCCCGGCCTGCTCCGGGAGCTCGACGGCGCGGTGGACCTCGTCGTCTCCAACCCGCCGTACGTCCCCGACGGCGCGACGGTGCCGCGCGAGGTGGCCGACCACGACCCGCCGCTGGCGCTGTGGGGCGGCCCCGACGGCCTCGACGTCGTCCGCGGGCTGCTGCGCACCGCCGCCCGGCTGCTGCGGCCCGGCGGCGGGCTCGGCATCGAGCACGCCGACCAGCAGGGGAGTGCGTTGCCGGCGCTGGTGCGCGCCTCCGGCGGCTGGACCGGCGTCGAGGACCACCCCGACCTGGCCGGCCGGCCGCGGTACACGACCGCGCACCGAGCCGGGGGATGACAGACTCGCCGCTCGTGGCCGACGTCTACGACTGCTCCGACCCCGACGCCCGCGCCGCCGGGCTGGACGCCGCCGCGGCGGCGATCGGCCGGGGCGAGCTGGTGCTGATGCCCACCGACACCGTCTACGGCGTCGCCGCCGACGCCTTCACCCCGCCGGCGGTCGCCGCGCTCCTGGCGGCGAAGAACCGCGGCCGCACGATGCCGGTCCCGGTGCTCATCGGCGAGGCCTCCACCCTCGTCGGGCTGGTCACCGTCGTCCCGCCGGTGGCGACGACGCTGGCCGAGGCGTTCTGGCCCGGGGGGCTGACCCTCGTCCTCGAGCACGCGGCGTCCCTGGCCTGGGACCTGGGGGACGCCGAGGGCACCGTCGCGGTCCGGCTGCCGGACGACGAGGTCGCCCGCGACCTGCTGCGGCGCACCGGCCCGCTCGCCGTCTCCAGCGCCAACCGCTCGGGCCGACCGGCCGCGACCACCGCCGAGGAGGCCGTCGCCCAGCTCGGCACTCACGCCGCCGTCGTCCTGGACGGCGGACCGCGCGCCGGGAGCGCGGCGAGCACGATCGTCGACTGCACGGTGCCGGCCCCGCGGGTGCTGCGGGTCGGCGCGATCCAGGTCGACCGGCTGCGCGAGGTCGTCCCCGAGATCGTCGACTGAAAGAGGACCCCCTGCCGCTCGCGAGCTCGCGGCGGGACCCTGCAGGGGGCGGCCGCCACCCATGTTGCGCAGGCTCAGGGCGGGACCCTGCAGGGTGGCCGTTCCCGTACGTCACCAGGCGCGCGGCGGGACCCTGCAGGGGGCCGCGGTCTCCCACTCCCCGCAGGCTCAGGACGGGGTCGGGCGCCGCCGATCCCGGTGGGCCGGGGGTCGGAGCGATACCGTGGGACCACAGTCCGTCGTCGATCCCGGGAGATCCGCTGCGATGAGCACCCTCTCCTGGGGCACCGTCACCGGCCCCGCCTGAGCCATGCGCGAGTACGTCGTCGTCCTGCTCACCGCCGGGCTGGTCACCTACCTGTCCACCCCGGTGGTGCGGCTGGCGGCGGTCCGGCTGCGCATGATGGCCGCGCCGCGCGAGCGGGACGTGCACGTCATCCCCACCCCGCGCGGCGGCGGCGTGGCGATGTACCTCGGCGTCGCCGCCGCGGTCCTGGTGGCGACCCGGCTGCCGGCCCTGCAACGCACCTTCGACGACTCGCAGACCGCCGCGGTCCTCATCGCCGGTGGGCTGATCTGCGCGCTCGGCGTGCTCGACGACAAGTTCGGCCTGGACGCGCTCACCAAGCTCACCGGGCAGATCGCCGCCGCCGGCGTGATGGTGCTGCTCGGCGTCCAGCTGCTGTACGTCTTCCTGCCGGTCGCCGACATCGGGACCCTCTCGCTGGGACCCGACATCGGCGTCCCGCTGACGCTGCTGCTGACGGTGCTCACCGTCAACGCGCTCAACTTCATCGACGGCCTCGACGGGCTGGCGGCGGGCGTCTCGGCGATCGCCGCCCTGGCCTTCTTCGCCTACAGCTACAACCTGCGCGTCGAGGGCTACGACGACATCGCCAGCGCCCCCACGCTGATCACCGCGGTCCTGGCCGGCGCGTGCCTGGGCTTCCTGCCACACAACTTCAGCCCGGCCCGCATCTTCATGGGCGACTCCGGCTCGATGCTCGTCGGCCTGATGCTCTCGGCGGCCGCCGTCTCGGCCACCGGGCAGGCCGACCCGCAGACGTTCGACTCCGCCGCCACCCTGCTGCCGCTGGCGCTGCCGCTGCTGGTGCCGATCGCGGTGCTCTCCATCCCGTTCATCGACCTCGTGATGGCGGTCGTCCGCCGCAGCCTGCGCGGTCGCTCGCCGTTCTCCCCGGACAAGATGCACCTGCACCACCGGCTGCTGGCGATCGGGCACTCGCACCGGCGCGCGGTGCTGGTCATGTACTTCTGGGCCGCGCTGCTCTCCTTCGGGGCGGTGGGCCTGTCCATCACCGGCGGCCGGGTGGAGCTGCTCGTCGGCATCGCGGTGCTGCTCGCCCTCGGCGTCGTCGTCGTCCTCGGCCCGCGCGCCCGCCGGGCCGCCCGTGAGGCCCGCGCGGCCGAGCTCGAGGCCCAGCGGCAGCGCAGCCGCGCCGACCACCCCACGGCGCGGGCGCTGCGCACCACCACCCCCTCCGTCCAGGGCCGGCCGGCCGACCCGGCCGGCAAGCCGTCGCCCCAGGGAGTCCGATGACCGTCACCGGGACCGAGCAGCAGCAGGTCCCGTGGGACCTCTCCTTCCTCCGCGTGGGGACGGCGGTGACCGCGGCGCTCACCGCCGTCGCCGCACCGGTCGCCGGTCTGCTCGCCGGGTCGGACGCCGCCGTGGCCGTGCTGCTCGGCGCCGCCGTCGTCACGTTCTTCTTCGCCCTCTCCGGCCTGGTCATCGCCTGGGCCGGGTGGCACGGCGACGCCTTCACCCTGCCCGCGGCGCTCGGGTCGTTCTTCGTGAAGATCCTGGTCCTGGCCGCCGTGCTGCAGTCGCTGCCGGCCGACGGGTGGGTGGACCGGCGCGCGCTGGCGTGGACGGTGGTCGTGGGCGCGCTGGTCTGGAGCGTCGTCCAGCAGCGCTGGGTCTGGACCCGCCGGCTCTACTACGTCCAGCCTCCCGCGCCGCCCCGTGCGGACCGGCCCGACCGGCCCTCGACCGGGGGATCCCCGCTGCCGCCGGGAGGCCCCGCGACACGCGGCTGATAGTGTCCCGGCCGATGGCCGAGGACAGCTCCTCCAACGGGGGTTCTCGACCTCGACCTGCACCGTCCACCGCGCGTCAGCCCAGTGGGGCCGACATCGGGTGGAGCATCACCGGGACCATGCTCTCGGGGATCGTCGTGTGGGGCGGGGTCGGGCTGGCGCTCGACCGCTGGTGGGGCACGCGCTTCGTCGCCCTGATCGGCGTGCTCCTCGGCCTGACAGTGGCTATCTACCTGGTGGTCGTCAAGTACGGCGCCCCGCCCCCGACCGAGGGGACCGGGCGCACCGGCTCCACCCGGGGCGGGCGTCGCAGCCCGACCAGGACGCAGAAGGGACAACGGTGACCTCCAGCGCCCACGCGCTCGCCGACGTGCTCGCCGCCGAAGGCGGCGGAGGGGAAGGCGGCTTCCAGTCTCCGACCATCGCCGAGTTCTACCCGCCGGCGGTCGCCGAGTTCTCGCTCCTGGGCGTCGACTTCGAGATCACCCGGATCACGATCATCATGTGGATCGCGACCGCCGCGATCCTGGCGCTGCTGGTGCTGGCCGCCCGCAAGGCGTCGGTCGTGCCGGGCAAGCTGCAGTACCTCGGCGAGAGCGGCTACTCGCTCGTCCGTGACGGCATGGCCCGCGACGTCATCGGCCCCAAGGGGCTGCCGTTCGCGCCCTTCCTGGCCTCGCTGTTTTTCTTCATCCTCGCGAACAACTTCATGAGCATCTTCCCGTTCGCGCAGATCTCCCCGAACTCCAGGTTCGCCATCCCGCTGCTGCTCGCGGTGATCGTCTGGGTGCTCTACAACTACGTCGGCATCCGCGAGCAGGGCGCGAAGCGCTACTTCAAGGACGCCGCCATCCCGCCGGGCGTGCCGATCGGGGCGCTCATCCTGGTGACGCCGATCGAGCTGCTGCAGGTCTTCGTGATCCGGCCGTTCACCCTCGCCGTCCGGCTCTTCGCCAACATGTTCGCCGGCCACATGCTGCTCGTCGTGTTCTCGCTCGGCGCCGTCTACCTGCTGGGCGCCGGCGGGATCATGCCGGTCTTCGGTGCGGCCTCCTTCCTCATGGCGCTGGTCATGACCTTCTTCGAACTGCTGGTCATCGTCCTGCAGGCTTACGTCTTCGTCGTCCTCACGGCGACCTACCTGAACGGCGCCGTCGAGCCCGCTCACTGACCGCACCACCCCCAGCCAGCCGCCCGGGGAACCCCCCGGGCGACCGACACAGGAGGAACCACCCCGCATGGACGTCATGGCAGAGCTCGTCGGCAGCATCGGATCGGTCGGCTACGGCCTCGCCGCCATCGGCCCGGGCATCGGCGTCGGCATCGTCTGGGCCGCCTACATCCAGGCGACCGCCCGGCAGCCCGAGTCGGCCGGCCTGACCCGTACCTACGCCTTCCTCGGCGCCGCGCTCTCCGAGGCGCTGGCCCTCATCGGCCTGGTCGTCCCCTTCATCTTCGGGCCGGGCAACGCCGGCTGACCTGAGTCCCGTCCAGGCTCCTCTGACGTAGGGACGTGCAGAGCATGAACATCCAGGCTGCGGAGTCGGCCAACCCGCTGCTCCCCCCGGTGGGGGAGATCATCATCGGGACGATCACCTTCGCGATCGCCTTCTTCGTGCTGGCCAAGTTCGTCTGGCCGCGCTTCGAGCAGGTCTTCCGGGCCCGCCGCGAGGCGATCGAGGGTGGCATCGAGCGGGCCGAGTCGATGCAGGCCGAGGCCAAGGCAGCGCTGGAGCAGTACCGCGCCCAGCTGGCCGAGGCCCGTACCGAGGCCGCGCAGATCCGTGACCAGGCCCGCGCCGAGGGCCAGCAGATCCTCGAGGAGCTGCGGGCCCAGGCGCAGGAGGAGTCGACGCGGATCATCGCCCGCGGCGAGGAGCAGCTGGCGGCCTCGCGGCAGCAGGTCGTCAACCAGCTGCGTGGCGAGATCGGCGCGCTCGCGGTCGACCTGGCCGGCCGCGTGGTCGGCGAGTCCCTCGAGGACCAGGCGCGCCGCAGCGGCACCGTCGACCGGTTCCTCGACCAGCTCGACGGCATGGCCGCCGGCGCCTCGCCGGACGGCCGGGGCGGTGCCACCGGCAGCTCGGTGTACGTGCCGCAGGGCGACCGCTGATGGATGCCTCCAGCCGCGCGGCGCTCGCCGTCGTCCGGGAGCGCCTCGAGGAGCTCACCCGGCCGACCTCCGGCCTGCTGGAGCGGGCGCGCGACCGGCTGACCGGCCAGGAGCGGGCCGCGACCGACGAGGAGCTCGTGGCCCTCGCCGACGAGCTGTTCGCCGTCGCACGCCTGCTCGACGGGCAGGTGGCGCTCCGGCGGGCGCTGTCTGACCCCTCGGCCTCCCCGGCCGACCGGGCCGGCGTCGCGCGGCGGCTGCTGTCCGGCCGGGTCTCCGGAGCCACGCTCGACCTGGTCGAGACCGCGGCCCGGCAGCGCTGGTCGCGGCCGCTGGACCTGGTGGAGGCGACCGAGGCCCTGGCCACGGACGCCGCGCTGGACGCCGCGGAGGCCCGCGGTGAGCTCGACGGCGTCGAGGACGAGCTCTTCCGGTTCGGGCGTATCGTCGGCGGGGATGCGGAACTGTCCCGGATCCTCAGCGACCGCACCGCGCCGTCCGCCGGCAAGGCCGCGCTGCTGGACCGGCTGCTCACCGGCCGGGTCAGCCCGATCACCGCGATGCTGCTGCGCAACCACCTCACCGGGCGGGCGATCGGCAACGCCGAGAACGTCGTCGAGCGGCTCTCCGACGCGGCCTCCGTCCGTCGCGGCCGGTCGGTGGCGCGCGTGACGACCGCCGTGCCGCTGACCGACGCGCAGGAGCGCCGGCTCACCGAGCTGCTGACCCGCCTCTACCACCGGCCGGTCGGCCTGCAGGTGACCGTCGACCCGAGCGTGCTCGGTGGCCTGGTCATCCGCGTCGGTGACGAGGTCATCGACGGCAGCATCGCCCACCGTCTCGAGACCGCCGGCCGACGGCTCGTCGGCTGACCCGGCTCCCACTCAGACACCACCCAGCAGGGAAGAGGACACCACGCCATGGCCGAGCTGACGATCTCCGCTGACGAGATCCGCAGTGCCATCCAGAACTACGTCACCGAGTACTCGCCCGACGTGTCGCGGGAAGAGGTCGGGGTCGTCACCGAGGCCGGCGACGGCATCGCCCGGGTCGAGGGCCTGCCCTCGGTCATGACCAACGAGCTGCTCGAGTTCGAGAGCGGCGTCCGCGGCCTGGCGCTGAACCTCGACGTCCGCGAGGTCGGCGTCGTCGTCCTCGGCGACTACGCCGGGATCGAAGAGGGCCAGCAGGTCCGCCGGACCGGCGAGGTCCTCTCCGTGCCGGTCGGCGACGGCTACCTCGGCCGCGTGGTCGACCCGCTGGGCAACCCGATCGACGGCGCCGGCCCGATCGCCACCACCGGCCGCCGCGCGCTGGAGCTGCAGGCGCCGACCGTCGTCCAGCGGCAGTCGGTGCACGAGCCCATGCAGACCGGCATCAAGGCCATCGACGCCATGACGCCGATCGGGCGCGGTCAGCGTCAGCTGGTCATCGGTGACCGGCAGACCGGCAAGACCGCGATCGTCACCGACACGATCATCAACCAGAAGCAGGCCTGGGCCACCGGCGACCCCGCCCAGCAGGTCCGCTGCATCTACGTCGCGGTCGGCCAGAAGGGCTCGACGATCGCGGCCATCCGCGCCTCCCTCGAGGAGGCCGGCGCGATGGAGTACACGACCATCGTCGCCGCCCCCGCCTCCGAGGCCGCGGGCTTCAAGTACATCGCCCCCTACACCGGCTCGGCCATCGGCCAGCACTGGATGTACGAGGGCAAGCACGTCCTGATCGTCTTCGACGACCTGTCCAAGCAGGCCGAGGCCTACCGGGCGGTCTCCCTGCTGCTGCGCCGTCCGCCGGGCCGCGAGGCCTACCCGGGCGACGTCTTCTACTTGCACTCCCGGCTGCTGGAGCGCTGCGCGAAGCTCTCCGACGAGCTGGGCGCCGGCTCGATGACCGGGCTGCCGCTCATCGAGACCAAGGGCAACGACGTGTCGGCCTACATCCCGACCAACGTCATCTCGATCACCGACGGGCAGATCTTCCTCGAGACGGGTCTGTTCAACTCCGGTGTCCGCCCGGCCATCAACGTCGGCATCTCGGTCTCCCGCGTGGGTGGCTCGGCGCAGATCAAGGCGATGAAGTCGGTCGCCGGCCGGCTGCGGCTGGACCTGGCCCAGTACCGCGAGCTGGAGGCCTTCGCCTCGTTCTCCTCCGACCTCGACGCCTCCAGCCGCGCGACGCTGGAGCGCGGTCAGCGCCTGGTCGAGCTGCTCAAGCAGGGCCAGTACCAGCCCTACCCCGTGGAGCGCGAGGTCGCCTCCATCTGGCTGGGCACCACCGGCAAGCTGGACAAGGTGCCGGTGTCGGAGGTCCGCCGCTTCGAGGCCGAGTTCCTCGACCACGTCGCCCGCAACCACGGTGGCGTCTTCGACGGGATCCGGCAGACCAAGGCGCTCGGGGACGACGCCGTCCAGGGGCTGGAGCGGGCCGTCGAGGAGTTCTACGGCCAGTTCCAGACCTCCGACGGCGGCACGCTGCGGGTCCACGAGGACGAGGCCGAGGCGATGGACGCGTCCGAGCGCGGCCAGGAGCGCGTCCAGGTCAAGCGGAGCGCCTGACCGTGGCCGCCAACCTCCGCGCGCTGCGGCGCCGCATCCGCTCCACGCGGTCGACGAAGAAGATCTTCTCGGCGCAGGAGCTGATCGCGGGCGCCCGCATCGTGCGCGCCCAGGCCCGGGTGCAGGCCTCCAAGCCCTATGCCCGGGAGATCACCCGGGTGCTGTCGGCCCTGGCGTCGTCGGCGTCGCTGGACCACCCGCTGCTGACCGAGCGGCAGGACGCGCGCCGGGCCGGGGTGCTCGTCATCACCTCCGACCGTGGCTTCGCCGGCTCGTACAACGTGAACGTGCTGCGCCGCACGGAGGAACTGCTGTCGCTGCTCCGTCAGGAGGGCAAGGAGCCGGTCCTCTACGTGGTGGGCCGCAAGGGGGAGACCTACTACTCCTTCCGCAACCGCGCGGTCGCGGAGACCTTCACGGGCTTCTCCGAGCAGCCGAGCTACCCCGACGCCCAGCGCGTGGGGGAGCAGCTCATCGCCGCCTTCACCGCCGGTGAGGACGACGACGAGGGCGGCGCCGGTGCCGACGGCATCCTCGGCGTGGACGAGCTGCACATCGTCTACACCGAGTTCCGGTCGCTGCTCGCGCAGATCCCGGTCGCCAAGCGGATGGCCCCGCTGGAGGTCGAGGAGGTCGAGGAGTTCGACTACGAGCGGGAGGACCGGGAGACCGGCGCGGGCGCCGGAACCGGGGACTCCGGGGTCCCCACCTCCTACGAGTTCGAGCCCTCGCCCGACGCGCTCCTGGACGCGCTGCTGCCGAAGTACGTCACGACGCGGATCTTCGCGGCGATGCTGGAGTCGGCGGCGTCGGAGTCGGCGTCCCGGCGGCGGGCCATGAAGTCGGCCTCGGACAACGCCGAGGAGCTGGCGAAGAACCTCTCGCGGCAGGCGAACCAGGCCCGCCAGGCCGAGATCACCCAGGAGATCAGTGAGATCGTCGGCGGTGCGGACGCGCTGGTGTCCGCGGGCGCCGACGACTGACCCCACCCCCGGCCGCTCCCGCGGCGGGGACACCGAAGACGCGGATCCACCGAGCCCGAGGGCAGGAGAGCAGTACAGATGACCGTCACCGAGGACCGTCCGACCACCCAGACGACCGGCCGCGTCGTCCGGGTCACCGGGCCGGTCGTCGACGTCGAGTTCCCGCGCGACGCGATGCCCGACCTGTTCAACGCCCTGGAGGTGGAGGTCACCCTCGCCGACCTGGGCAAGACGCTGACTCTCGAGGTCGCTCAGCACCTGGGTGACAACGTGGTCCGCACCATCTCGATGCAGCCGACCGACGGTCTGGTCCGCGGCGCCGACGTCCGGGACACCGGCTCCGCGATCTCCGTGCCCGTCGGCGACGTCACCACCGGTCACGTGTGGAACGCCCTCGGCCAGTGCCTGGACACCCCCGGCTACGGACTGGACGCCCCGCGCTGGACGATCCACCGGCACGCGCCGCGGTTCGACCAGCTCGAGGGCCGTACCGAGATGCTCGAGACCGGCATCAAGGTCATCGACCTGCTGACGCCCTACGTGGCCGGCGGGAAGATCGGCCTGTTCGGGGGCGCCGGTGTGGGCAAGACGGTGCTCATCCAGGAGATGATCCGCCGCGTCGCCCAGGAGTTCGGTGGTGTCTCGGTGTTCGCCGGCGTCGGCGAGCGCACCCGTGAGGGCAACGACCTCATCACCGAGATGACCGAGTCCGGCGTGATCGAGTCCACCGCGCTGGTCTTCGGGCAGATGGACGAGCCGCCGGGCACCCGGCTGCGGGTGGCGCTGTCCGCGCTGACGATGGCGGAGTACTTCCGCGACGAGCAGAACCAGGACGTGCTGCTCTTCATCGACAACATCTTCCGGTTCACCCAGGCCGGGTCCGAGGTCTCCACGCTGCTGGGCCGCATGCCCTCCGCCGTGGGTTACCAGCCGACCCTGGCCGACGAGATGGGCGAGCTGCAGGAGCGGATCACCTCGACCCGGGGTCACTCGATCACCTCGCTGCAGGCGATCTACGTGCCCGCCGACGACATCACCGACCCGGCGCCGCACACCACGTTCGCCCACCTCGACGCGACGACGGTGCTCAGCCGGCCGATCTCGGAGAAGGGCATCTACCCGGCCGTGGACCCGCTGGACTCCACCAGCCGGATCCTCGACCCGCAGTACGTCGGGCAGGAGCACTACGCGATCGCCCAGACGGTGAAGCAGGTGCTGCAGCGCTACCAGGAGCTGCAGGACATCATCGCCATCCTCGGCATCGACGAGCTCTCCGAGGAGGACAAGGTCACCGTCCAGCGGGCGCGGCGCGTGGAGCGCTTCCTCTCGCAGAACATGTTCGTGGCCGAGGCCTTCACCGGTCAGCCCGGCTCGTTCGTGCCGCGTTCGGAGACGCTGCAGGCGTTCAAGGCCATCACCGACGGCGAGTACGACAACGTGCCCGAGCAGGCCTTCTTCATGTGCGGTGGCCTCGAGGACCTCGAGCGCAACGCCGAGAAGCTCAAGCGCGGCTGAAGGAGGACCACCCTTCCCCCCATGCCTCGTCGAAGGACCCCGTCCTCCCCACCCCTCGCAAGCTCAGGGCGGGACCCGGGACGGGGCCAGCGGGGCCCTGGAGGGTGGCCGTTCCAGGACGTCACCTGGCTCAGCGCGGGCCCCTGCAGCGGGGCCGTTTCAGCACCGCCGAGAACGGCCGGGTCCCCAACGGGACCCGGCCGTTCCGTGTTTCCGGCCCGTGCGGCGGGTAGCCCCGCCGCGGTGGCCCGGACGGGTGTTCGTGGTGCGGGTCGCCTCAAGGGCTCCTCGCCCCGTGCCGATCTGGTGCGAGGACGCCCGGACCAGCTGGGCGACGATCGGGAGCGACGACGTGGACGGCAGCACCGGGACCCGGGTGGACGGCGCTGACTGGAGCTGGCCGCCGTCGGCGGCCGTGCCCTACGTCGGGGGCCGGCAGTTCCACACCGAGGACTGGGCGCCGGCCTCGACCGTGCGCCGTCCCTGGGTCCGCGTGGGCCGCTGGACCCTGCTGTACCGCCGCTGCGCCTGAAGAACGATCCCTCCTCCCCACCCTTCGCGAGCTCGGGACGGTGCCCGGCAGGGGGCTGGGCGGGGATCGGGCGGGTGCGCCACTAGAGTGGAGGTGACCCGTCGCCGTGTCCACCCCGGACGTGGCGACCCGTACCGCCGGTCGGTGGACCCCGAGGAGTGTCGTGGCGACCCTGCATGTCGAGTTGGTGGCCGTCGAGCGGATGATCTGGTCCGGCGAGGCCAGCATGGTCGTGGCCCGCACGACCGAGGGTGAGCTCGGCGTCCTGCCCGGCCACGCGCCGCTGCTGGGCCAGCTCGCCGATGGCGGCGTGGTCACCGTCCGCACCGTCGAGGGCGAGGACATGGTCGTGGCGGCCCACGGCGGCTTCCTGTCGGTCACCGACCGCGGCGTCTCGATCCTCGCCGAGACCGCGGAGATCTCCTCCGAGATCGACGTCGAGCGGGCCCGCGAGGCCCTGCGCCGGGCGGAGGACGCCGGGGACGACCCCGACGCCCTCGCCGCCGCCAAGCGCGCCCAGTCGCGGCTGCGCGCCGCGGGTCAGGACGCCTGAGCCGCCGACGTCCCGCCTGGCCGCCCGGTGCCCCCGATGACGACCGAACTGCTCCTCCTGGTCGCCGTGGGGGTCCTCGTCGGGCTGGTCGTGGCCTTCCTGCTGCGCCGCCGTTTCCTGCTCTCCGGGCTCGGCGCGGTCACCATGTGGCTGCGCCCGTCCGGCTCGCCGCGCTGGTCGGTGGGTGTGGCCTGGTACGGCGGCGACTCGCTGCTCTGGTACCGCGCGCTGTCGCTGTCGGTGCGCCCGCAGCAGCGGCTGTGCCGTGCGGAGGTCCAGGTGCAGGGACGGCGCCGCGCGGGGGCGTCGGACGTCGCCCTGCCCGACGACGTCGTCGTCGTCTCCTGTGCCACCGCGGCCGGCCCCCGCGAGCTGGCCATGGACTCCTCCACGGTGACGGGTTTCCTCTCCTGGGTGGAGTCCGCGCCGCCGGTGCGGTGAAAGAGACCCCGTCCTCCTCACCGCTCGCAAGCTCGCGGCGAGCCTCTGGACGGGGCCAGCCCGGGACGCGGGCGCGGTGGGACCCTGTAGCGGCCGCCTCAGTCCTCGCGGGCCGCGCGCTGGGCGTGGGCGCCGCTGTGCGCGCCGGGCTCCCAGAGCACGTCACCGCCGGGGTTGGCCACCCGGGCGAGGATGAACAGCAGGTCCGAGAGCCGGTTGAGGTAGCGCGCGGTCTCGGCGTTGGTGCGCTCGCCGTCGGCCTCCAGCAGCGCCCACACGCTGCGCTCGGCCCGTCTCGTGACGACGCGGGCCTGGTGCAGCAGCGCGGCCAGCGGCGTGCCCCCGGGCAGGATGAAGCTGGTCAGCTTGGGCAGCTCGGCGTTGTACGTGTCGCAGGCCGCCTCGAGCCGCTCGGTGTAGGCGGCGGTGACCCGCAGCGGCGGGTACTGCGGGTCCGGGGTGACCGGCGTGGAGAGGTCGGCGCCGACGTCGAACAGGTCGTTCTGCACGCTGCGCAGCAACTCGGTGAGCTCCGGGCTCGGCGACCCGAGGGCCAGCGCCACACCGAGCACGCTGTTGGCCTCGTCGACGTCGGCGTACGCCGCCAGGCGCGGGTCGGTCTTCGCCACCCGGCTCATGTCCCCGAGGTGCGTCTGGCCGGCGTCGCCGGTCTTGGTGTAGATGCGGGTCAGCCGGACGGTCATGCCCGGAGCCTAGGTGGTCCGGCGGCCGGGGCAGGGCGCCACCGTAGGGTGGACCGGTGGAGTGCTTCGACGTCACCGGCGGTTCGGCCCTGACCGGGCGGGTGCGGGTGACCGGCGCCAAGAACAGCGCCCTCAAGCTCATGGCGGCCGCGCTGCTGGCCGCCGGGCGGACCACCATCGACGAGGTCCCCGACATCCTCGACGTGGCGATCATGAGCGAGGTGCTGCGCCGGCTCGGCTGCGAGGTCACCTACGAGCGGCACCCGCAGGGCGGTGGCGGCCGGCTCGTCGTCGACGTGCCCGACGAGCCCTCCACGGAGACCGACTACGACCTGGTCCGCCGGATGCGCGCCTCGATCAGCGTGCTCGGCCCGCTCGTCGCCCGGTGCGGCTCGGCCAAGGTGGCGCTGCCGGGCGGCGACGCGATCGGCTCGCGCGGCCTGGACATGCACATCTCCGGCCTGGAGCGGCTCGGCGCCACCATCAAGAGCGAGCACGGCTTCCTGGTGGCCACCGCGCCGCGGCTGGAGGGCACCAGCATCTGGCTGGACTTCCCGTCGGTCGGAGCGACCGAGAACCTGGTCATGGCCGCGGTGCTCGCCGAGGGGACGACGGTCATCGACAACGCCGCGCGCGAGCCGGAGATCGCCGACCTCTGCGCGATGCTCACCGCGATGGGCGCGCAGATCGACGGCGCGGGCACCTCGACCATCATCGTCGACGGGGTGCCGGCGCTGCATCCGGTCACCTGCACGACCGTGCCGGACCGGATCGTGGCCGGCACCTGGGCCATCGGCGCGGTGATGACCCGCGGGGACGTCGTCATCGAGCGGGCGGTCGCCGACCACCTCACCGTGGCGCTGGCCAAGCTCAGCGACGCCGGGGCGCACGTCGAGCCGCTGCCCGACGGGCTGCGGGTGGCGATGGACGGCCGCCCGCGCTGCGTGGACGTCGTCACGCTGCCCTACCCCGGCTTCCCGACCGACCTCCAGCCGATGGCGGTCGCGCTGGCCGCGGTCTCCACCGGCACGGCGCTGATCACCGAGAACGTGTTCGAGGGTCGGTTCATGTTCGTCAACGAGCTGGTCCGGCTGGGGGCCTCGGTGCGCACCGACGGCCACCACGCCGTCGTCCGGGGCCGCGAGCGGCTCTCCAGCGCGCCGGTGCTGGCCACCGACATCCGCGCCGGCGCCGGGCTGGTGCTGGCCGGGCTGGTCTCCGACGGCGTCACCCAGGTGCAGGACGTGCACCACGTCGACCGCGGCTACCCCGACTTCGTCGAGCAACTGCGCGGCCTGGGCGCGCAGATCGAGCGGGTGCAGCGACCCGACTGAACGGCCCTCGTGCAGGGGCTCGAGCCGAGCGGTCGAAGGACCCCGTCCTCCTCACCCCTCGCACGCTCGGGGCGAGCCTCGGGACGGGGCCGGCTTCAGCCGGAGGGAAAGGCGGCGGCGACCGCCCGCGCCCGGTCGGCGTCCTCGGGGAAGACGAGCACCTCCGCGCGGTGGGGGCCGGTGGAGCGCACGGTCGAGCGGATCCCCGCGTCGGAGAGCACCGCGCGCAGCGCCAGCGCCGACTCGCGCCGGGACAGCGTGGCGACGCGGGTCAGCAGCCCGTCGTCCGCCGGGGGACGACGGCGGGGGTCGCTCCGGAAGGCCCACCGCAGGAAGAGGGTGAGCCCGGCCACGACGGCGAAGGCGATCACCGGTCCCGCCAGGTAGTGCGTGCCGGCCACCGGCGTCATCCCAGTCCTCCCCTCGGCGCCTGCGAGTGTGCCACCGGGGGGACACCCGGAGGGGACACCCGGAGGGGGCCTCGCTACTGACCGGTAGCGCCCTTAGACTCCGCGTCCATGCCGTTCCCTTCAACGCCGAAGGACCGCGACCGCCCCTGGGTCATGCGCACCTACGCGGGTCACTCGTCGCCGGCCGAGTCCAACGCGCTGTACCGGCGCAACCTCGCCAAGGGGCAGACCGGCCTCTCGGTCGCCTTCGACCTGCCCACGCAGACGGGCTACGACCCCGACGACGAGCTCTCCATCGGTGAGGTCGGCAAGGTCGGTGTGCCGGTCACGCACCTCGGCGACATGCGTGCGCTCTTCGACGGCATCCCGCTCGACGAGATGAACACGTCGATGACGATCAACGCCACCGCGATGTGGCTGCTGGCCCTCTACCAGGCGGTGGCCGAGGAACACGGTCACGACGTGTCGAAGCTCGCCGGGACGACGCAGAACGACATCATCAAGGAGTACCTGTCGCGCGGGACGTACGTCTTCCCGCCCGGGCCCTCGATGCGGCTGATCACCGACATGGTCGCCTACACCGTGTCGGCGATGCCGAAGTGGAACCCGACCAACATCTGCAGCTACCACCTGCAGGAGGCCGGGGCGACGCCGGTGCAGGAGATCGCCTACGCGATGAGCACCGCGATCGCCGTCCTGGACTCGGTGCGTGACTCCGGCCAGGTGCCGCAGGAGCGCTTCGGCGAGGTCGTCGCGCGCATCTCGTTCTTCGTCAACGCGGGCGTCCGCTTCGTCGAGGAGCTGTGCAAGATGCGGGCGTTCACCCAGCTCTGGGACGAGCTGACCCGGGAGCGCTACGGCGTCGAGGACCCCAAGCACCGCCGCTTCCGCTACGGCGTGCAGGTCAACTCGCTGGGACTGACCGAGGCGCAGCCGGAGAACAACGTCCAGCGGATCGTCCTGGAGATGCTCGCGGTCACCCTGTCCAGGGACGCCCGCGCCCGCGCCGTGCAGCTGCCGGCCTGGAACGAGGCGCTGGGGCTGCCCCGGCCCTGGGACCAGCAGTGGTCGCTGCGGCTGCAGCAGGTGCTGGCCTTCGAGACCGACCTGCTCGAGTACGAGGACCTGTTCACCGGCTCGGTCGTCGTCGAGAAGAAGGTCGCCGAGCTCGTCGAGGGCGCCCGCGCGGAGATCGCCCGGGTGCAGGAGATGGGCGGCGCGGTGGCCGCCGTCGAGTCCGGCTACATGAAGGGCCAGCTGGTGGCCTCGCTGGCCGAGCGGCGCCGGCGCATGGAGAGCGGTGAGGACGTCGTCGTCGGCGTCAACAAGTTCGACACCACCGAACCCAACCCGCTGACCGCCGATCTCGACACCGCGATCATGACGGTCGACCCCGCGGTCGAGGCGGCCGCGTGCGAGTCGGTCAAGAAGTGGCGTGCCGCGCGCGACCCGGAGCCGGTCGAGCGGGCGCTCGCGTGGCTGCGCGAGGTCGCCGGCACCGACGAGAACCTGATGGCCGCCACCCTGGAGTGCGCCCGCGCGGGCGTGACGACGGGGGAGTGGGCCGGCGTGCTGCGCGAGGTGTTCGGCGAGTACCGAGCCCCCACCGGCGTCGCCGCGGCCGCCGGTGGCGGGGAGGCCGACGCGAGGCTGGCCGACGTCCGGGAGCGGGTGCGCGCCACGGGCGAGGAGTTCGGCGGGCGGCTGCGGTTCCTGGTCGGCAAGCCCGGCCTCGACGGGCACAGCAACGGCGCCGAGCAGATCGCCGTCCGTGCCCGCGATGCCGGCTTCGAGGTCGTCTACCAGGGCATCCGGCTCACGCCCGCGCAGATCGTGAGCGCCGCGGTCGAGGAGGACGTGCACGTCGTCGGCCTGTCGGTGCTCTCCGGCTCGCACCTGCAGGTGGTGCCGGCCGTGCTCCAGGGGCTGCGGGACGCCGGCCTCGAGGACGTCCCCGTGGTCGTCGGGGGGATCGTCCCCGACAGCGACGCCCGCCGGCTGCGCGAGCTGGGCGTGGCCCGGGTCTTCACGCCGAAGGACTTCGGGCTGACCGACATCATGGGCCGGATCGTCGACGTGGTCCGCGAGGCCAACGGCCTCGACCAGGAGATCCCGGCGAACGCCTGAGACCGGGTCGCATCGACTCGAGCGATGTGCACGCACGGCCCGCTCCCCAGGCCGCGTGCCGTGCGTGCACATCGCCGGTGCTGCGGAGCTCCAGGTCTCGGTGAGCTCTCTCCGACGGTTCAGAGTGGAACGACGACGCCCTCGGTGGCGCTGCGGCGGGCGGCGTCCAGCACCGTGGCGGTGACGACGGCGTCCCGCGGGTCGACCGGCACCGGTCCCTGCCCGCGGACGGCGGCGGCGAAGGCCGGGTAGAAGGTGTCCCAGCGGCCGCGCTCGGTGGGCACCACGACGCCCTCGTCGCCGCGGCGCAGCCGACCCCAGCGCTCCTGCGGCTCGGCGCCCCAGCGCTCGCCCAGCGTCGCCGGGGTCTGCCCGGCCAGCAGCGCGGCCTCCTGCCCGTCCATCGGCCCGCCGACGACGTAGCCGCCCTCGGTGCCGCTCACCCGGAAGCGGTCCCCGGGCGCGCTCTGGCTCCAGCTGCCCCACAGGTGCGAGCGGCCGCCCGCGGCGTGGGTGAGCGCGACGAAGACGTCGTCGTCCAGACCCGACTCCCGCACCCGCCACTCGGCGTAGACGCTCGTCACCGGGCCGAGCAGCACCAGTGCCTGGTCGACCAGGTGGCTGCCGAAGTCCAGCAGCGTGCCGCCGCCCGCGGCCGGCGGGCCCGGGTCGGGCTCGAACCGCTCGAAGCGCGACTCGAAGCGGGTCACCGTGCCCAGCCGGCCGGCGTCCACCAGCGCCCGGACGGTGCGGAAGTCGGAGTCCCAGCGGCGGTTCTGGTACGGCGCCAGCGGCAGCCGGCGGGCCGCGGCCAGCCGCACCGCCCCCTCCGCGGCCGGCGCGTCCAGCGCGAACGGCTTGTCGCAGACCACGGCGAGGTCCAGGCCGAGCGCCTGCTCGGTCAGCGGGGTGTGCGTGTCGGCCGGGGTGGAGACCGCCACCGCCTCGGCACCGGCGTTGGCCAGCTCCTCGAGCGAGCCGAAGGTGCGCAGGCCGGGGTGTTCGGCGGCGACCTGCGCACGCCGCTCGGCCGACGTCGTCACCACGCCCAGGAGGTCGACCTCCGGCGCAGCCGCCAGCAGGGGTGCGTGGAAGTACCGGCCGCCGAAGCCGTAGCCCACCAGTCCGAAGCGCACGGGGTCCATGCCGCGATCATGCACTCCGGTGCCTCAGCGCAGGCGGGGGCCGAAGCGGACGTCCACGCCAGGGGAGAACAGCACGCTGTCGGGAGCCCCCTCGACCGGCGGCAGCCCGGCCGCGGCCACCAGGTCCTCCTCGCAGGCGACCAGCTCGGCGGTGTGCAGCGGCCAGGCCGGGTGCTCGTTCGGCCAGTACGCCGGCCGGCCGGCCGCCGACTGGTGCAGCCCCCACCGGCCGGTGAGGAACCCGGCCAGGGAGCCGGGGTCCGCCAGCCGGGCCCCCACCCGGACGACGATCCGTCCGCCGGCCCCGCGCGGGCCCGGCCAGCGCCGGCGGGAGGTGTAGGTGACCAGGTCGCCGTCGCGCCGCACCCGCATCCGCGCCCAGCAGTAGGGCAGTCCGGCGACCCAGCGGGCGGCGAGCACGGGCAGCAGCCGGTCGGCGTCCAGCGACCGGAACACCACGCCGCGCCGGCCCCGGTCGTCGACGGAGTAGAGCCGGACGTTGGTCTCGGCGAAGGACCCCGCCCACGGCAGGCCCGGTGCGCCGAGCAGGCCGATCCGGCGCATCCGGAAGGGGATCAGCCCGACGTACGTGGCGCCGTCGAGCACGTCGGGCCGGGCGCCCGCGGGGAGCAGCGGGGCGACCAGCGCCGGGTCCACCGCCCAGTGCAGGAAGGTGACATCACGCCAGCCCTGCGTGAACACGGTGCGCCCGGCCGGCCGGGCGCACCGTGTTCACGCAGGGCTGGCGTGATGTCACCTTCCTG